>NZ_CP108423.1:1888333-2232500 GCF_035917235.1 Streptomyces sp. NBC_01294 | reverse complement strand
CGTGCCTTTTGAAGAATGAGCCTGCGAGTTAGCGGTGTGTAGCGAGGTTAACCCGTGTGGGGAAGCCGTAGCGAAAGCGAGTCCGAATAGGGCGATTGAGTTGCACGCTCTAGACCCGAAGCGGAGTGATCTAGCCATGGGCAGGTTGAAGCGGAGGTAAGACTTCGTGGAGGACCGAACCCACCAGGGTTGAAAACCTGGGGGATGACCTGTGGTTAGGGGTGAAAGGCCAATCAAACTCCGTGATAGCTGGTTCTCCCCGAAATGCATTTAGGTGCAGCGTCACGTGTTTCTTGCCGGAGGTAGAGCACTGGATAGGCGATGGGCCCTACCGGGTTACTGACCTTAGCCAAACTCCGAATGCCGGTAAGTGAGAGCGTGGCAGTGAGACTGTGGGGGATAAGCTCCATGGTCGAGAGGGAAACAGCCCAGAGCATCGACTAAGGCCCCTAAGCGTACGCTAAGTGGGAAAGGATGTGGAGTCGCAGAGACAACCAGGAGGTTGGCTTAGAAGCAGCCACCCTTGAAAGAGTGCGTAATAGCTCACTGGTCAAGTGATTCCGCGCCGACAATGTAGCGGGGCTCAAGCGTACCGCCGAAGTCGTGTCATTGCAGCAATAGGGCCAACGCCCGCTGTGATGGGTAGGGGAGCGTCGTGTGCCGGGTGAAGCAGCAGCGGAAGCTAGTTGTGGACGGTTCACGAGTGAGAATGCAGGCATGAGTAGCGATACACACGTGAGAAACGTGTGCGCCGATTGACTAAGGGTTCCTGGGTCAAGCTGATCTGCCCAGGGTAAGTCGGGACCTAAGGCGAGGCCGACAGGCGTAGTCGATGGACAACCGGTTGATATTCCGGTACCCGCTTTGAAACGCCCAATATCGAATCCTCTAATGCTAAGGCCGTGAAGCCGTTCCGGAGCCTTCGGGCAAGGGAAAGTGGTGGAGCCGCCGATCCAAGGTGGTAGTAGGTAAGCGATGGGGTGACGCAGGAAGGTAGTCCAGCCCGGGCGGTGGTTGTCCCGGGGTAAGGGTGTAGGCCGAGGGGTAGGCAAATCCGTCCCTCATATAAGGCTGAGACCTGATGCCGAGCCGATTGTGGTGAAGTGGATGATCCTATGCTGTCGAGAAAAGCCTCTAGCGAGTTTCATGGCGGCCCGTACCCTAAACCGACTCAGGTGGTCAGGTAGAGAATACCGAGGCGTTCGGGTGAACTATGGTTAAGGAACTCGGCAAAATGCCCCCGTAACTTCGGGAGAAGGGGGGCCATCACTGGTGATCGGATTTACTCCGTGAGCTGGGGGTGGCCGCAGAGACCAGCGAGAAGCGACTGTTTACTAAAAACACAGGTCCGTGCGAAGCCGTAAGGCGATGTATACGGACTGACGCCTGCCCGGTGCTGGAACGTTAAGGGGACCGGTTAGTGCGCTTTCGGGCGTGCGAAGCTGAGAACTTAAGCGCCAGTAAACGGCGGTGGTAACTATAACCATCCTAAGGTAGCGAAATTCCTTGTCGGGTAAGTTCCGACCTGCACGAATGGCGTAACGACTTCTCGACTGTCTCAACCATAGGCCCGGTGAAATTGCACTACGAGTAAAGATGCTCGTTTCGCGCAGCAGGACGGAAAGACCCCGGGACCTTTACTATAGTTTGATATTGGTGTTCGGTTCGGCTTGTGTAGGATAGGTGGGAGACTTTGAAACCCCAACGCCAGTTGGGGTGGAGTCGTCGTTGAAATACCACTCTGGTCGTGCTGGATGTCTAACCTCGGTCCGTGATCCGGATCAGGGACAGTGTCTGATGGGTAGTTTAACTGGGGCGGTTGCCTCCCAAAGAGTAACGGAGGCGCCCAAAGGTTCCCTCAGCCTGGTTGGCAATCAGGTGTTGAGTGTAAGTGCACAAGGGAGCTTGACTGTGAGACCGACGGGTCGAGCAGGGACGAAAGTCGGGACTAGTGATCCGGCGGTGGCTTGTGGAAGCGCCGTCGCTCAACGGATAAAAGGTACCCCGGGGATAACAGGCTGATCTTCCCCAAGAGTCCATATCGACGGGATGGTTTGGCACCTCGATGTCGGCTCGTCGCATCCTGGGGCTGGAGTCGGTCCCAAGGGTTGGGCTGTTCGCCCATTAAAGCGGTACGCGAGCTGGGTTTAGAACGTCGTGAGACAGTTCGGTCCCTATCCGCTGTGCGCGTAGGAATATTGAGAAGGGCTGTCCCTAGTACGAGAGGACCGGGACGGACGAACCTCTGGTGTGCCAGTTGTCCTGCCAAGGGCATGGCTGGTTGGCTACGTTCGGGAGGGATAACCGCTGAAAGCATCTAAGCGGGAAGCCTGCTTCAAGATGAGTATTCCCACCTCCTTGAGAGGGTAAGGCTCCCAGTAGACGACTGGGTTGATAGGCCAGATGTGGAAGCCCGGTAACGGGTGAAGCTGACTGGTACTAATAGGCCGAGGGCTTGTCCTCAGTTGCTCGCGTCCACTGTGTTAGTTCTGAAATAACGAACAGCTGTGTTCATGCCAGCGTTCAAATTTCATAGTGTTTCGGTGGTCATAGCGTTAGGGAAACGCCCGGTTACATTCCGAACCCGGAAGCTAAGCCTTTCAGCGCCGATGGTACTGCAGGGGGGACCCTGTGGGAGAGTAGGACGCCGCCGAACAACCCGCCCTTTTAGCTCAGTCGGTAGAGCGTCTCCATGGTAAGGAGAAGGTCAACGGTTCGATTCCGTTAAAGGGCTCCAATAAAGAAGGCCCCCGCCATTTGGCGGGGGCCTTTTTGCGTTCCGGGTCGGTTTCAGGCGGGCTCGGCAGGGCTCAGTAGTAGCCCTTCTCGCCGTCCACGAGTTCGCGGACCGCGTCCAGGTGGCCGGCGTGGCGGGCCGTTTCCTCGATCATGTGGAGCAGGACCCAGCGTACGGAGGCGGCGCCGGCCTTGAACTCCTGGTTGAGGCCGGTGTCGTCCAGCGAGAGGGTCGCGAGTATCTCGTTCGACGTCGCGCACTGGCGGTCGTACTCGTCCAGGAGCCGGCGCAGGGGGATGCCCTCCACCTTCATGTCCGCGTCCTCCACGTCCCCGAACTGGGGGTTGGTGTCGGTCGGGCGGTTCAACAGAATCACGTCGAACCAGCAGTGCTCGACCCAGCGCATGTGGGAGACGAGTCCCGCGGCCGTCATCAGGGGCGAGGACGGCAGGACGGGGCGGTGGGCGTCCTCGTCGGAGAGGCCCTCGCACTTCCAATGGATGATCGAACGCTGCATGTCGAGCCAGCCCAGGAGCTGGGTGCGTTCGTCGGCGGTGTAATCGGGGCGGATCCGGGGGGTCGGCATGGGCGCCGAGGCTAGCGCAGGCGACGGCCGCCCGCACCGGGTTTATTCGCCGGGGCGCTGGTGCGGGACGCGGAACGCGAGGATCGCCATGTCGTCCGAGGCGGGTTCGGCCGCGAAGCGTTCCACCGCGCGCAGGACGCGGGAGGCGACCGCTCCGGCGGTGAGGCCCGTGCAGGTGGTGAGGACTTCGGTGAGGCCGTCGTCGCCGAGCATGCGGGTGCCCTCGCGGCGCTCCGTCACGCCGTCCGTGACGCAGAGCAGGACGTCGCCGGGGTCGAGGGTGAGGGTCTGTTCGTAGAGGTCCAGGTCCTCGATCACGCCCAGCAGGGGCTGCGGGTCGGCGGCCGCGTCGACCCGGCCGTTCGGGCGCAGGCGCAGCGGGAGCGGGTGGCCCGCGCAGACGACCTTCATCAGGGCGCCGCCGTCGGGCTGGGGGTGGAGCTCGCCGTAGAGGAGGGTGAGGAAGCGGCTGCGGGCGCCCTCGTCGAGGATGGCCGCGTTGAGGCGTTCGAGGACCGCCGGGCCGCCGAGGCCTTCGCGGGCAAGCAGGCGCAGTGCGTGCCGGGCGAGGCCGGTGACGGCGGCCGCCTCGGGGCCCGTACCGCAGACGTCGCCGATGGCGAAGCCGTACACGCCCTCGCGGATCGGGAAGACGTCGTAAAAGTCGCCGCCGACCTCGTTGCCTTCGCCGGCCGCGCGGTAGATGACCTCGACCTCCATGCCGGGGATGGCGGGGGAGCCGGGCGGCAGCAGGCTGCGCTGCAGGGAGCGGCTGATCGCGGTGCGCTCGGAGTAGAGGCGGGCGTTGTCGAGGGCGAGGGCGGCCCGGCGGGAGAGGTCCTCGGCGAGTTCGAGGATCTCCTGGCGGAAGTGCTCCTCCCGCGGCTTGCCGAGGGTGAGCAGGCCGATCACGCGGTTGCGGGCGAGGAGGGGGAGAACCACCGTCTCGCCGCCGACCGCAAGGGCCGTCTCGGGCCACGGGCGGGCGCCGGCCTCGCGGACCGGTTCGGGCGGACTGACCCGGGAGAGCAGGTCCTTGAGGCCGTCGATGCGCTCCTCGTCCTCGTGGAGGACGTAGGAGAGGTACGGGTCGGAGGTCTGGTCGGCGATGGTGTAGACGGCGCACCAGGTGGCCAGGGTCGGGACGGTCATCTGGGCCATGAGGGCCAGGGTCTGGTCCCGGTCGAGGGTGCCGGCCAGCAGGTCGGAGGCCTCGACGAGGAAGGACAGGGAACCGCGGCGCAGGCGTTCCAGTTCACCGAGGCGGGCGGACTCGACGGCGAGGGCGATGCGGTCGGCGGCGAACTGGAGGTGCAGGGCCTCTTCGTTGGAGTAGCGGCCGGGGGTCTCGGCGGCGACGCCCAGCGAGCCGGTGAGCCGGCCCTCCACCTTGAGGGGGACGGTGACCGCGGAGCGCATGCCGGTGGCCTCCAGGAGCGGGACGGCTCCGGGGACGGCGGTGAGGTCGTCGTGGACGGCGGGCATGCGGGCGGAGCCGTAGCGGTTGGTGCCGGCTTCGACGGGGACGCGGGCGAAGCGCTGGCGCGTGGAGGGCAGGCCGGTCGTGGCGCGGACCTCCAGTTCGGTCTCGTCGTCGGTGGCGAGCAGCAGGAAGGCGGCGTCGGCGTCGAGGAGGTCGCGGGCCCGTTCGACGGTGCGCTGGAGGAGGCCGTCGAGGTCGTCGGGGGCGGGGGAGCCGATGAAGACCTCGAAGGGGTCCGCGGGGCGCGGATCGGTGAAGTGGCCGCTGTCGGAGGCCGGCACCCGTACGGGGGTCTGGAGCAGGGCGCGCTCGTCGTCGTGGACGAGGAGGCAGACGATGGACGGTTCGCCGTGGGCGTCGCGGACCCGCAGGTGGGAGGCGTAGACGGGGATGACGCGGCCGTCGGAGCCGCGGACGCCGTAGCTGCCCTCCCAGCGGGACAGGCGCAGGGCCTCGGCGATGCCGGTGCCGGTGCCGGGGGTCTGCGGCCAGGCGGCGAGCTCGGCGAGCGGGCGGCCCACGACCTTCTCGGCGGCGTAGCCGAAGATGGCCTCGGCGTCCTCGTTCCAGGCGGAGACGGTGTCGGCCGAGTCGATCTGGAGGACGGCGACGCGGACCCGGCTGTCGGCGAGGGGGAGCAGCTGGTCGGGGACGACGGGGCCCGCCGAGCGGGTACCGACCGGCCGGTCTGGGAGGTCGAGGCGGAACCACACGTGCTTGTGCGTGGCCGTGTACTCGACGCCCCAGCGGGTGGCGAGGGCGGCGCAGAGCATCAGGCCGCGGCCGTTCTCGCGGTCGGGGTCGGCGTACGGACGGTCACCGGGGTGCTGGAGGGGGAGCTCGCGCTCCGGGTAGCGGTCGGCGACCTCGACCCGTACGCCGCCCGCGGAGCGCAGGCACAGGACCTCGGCCCGGGTTCCGGCGTGGACGACGGCATTGGTGACGAGCTCGCTGGTGAGTACCACCGCGTCGTCGACGATGTCCGCGAAGCCCCAGCCCTGCAGGGTGTCGCGGACGAACGTGCGAGCGGCGGCGACCGAACGCCCGAGGGGATCGAAACTGGCAGCCGCCCGTGCCGTGATCACGATTCTCCTTCGACGCGGTTGGACATCGGGTGCCAGGTTACTTACCTTCGCGGTCGGCATGGTGCCGTCGTCGGGGAATCCACCCGCAGGGTACGGCCGGTGTGCGATGGTGCCGAAGTGTTATGGCCGGGTTCGGCCAGGGTGAAACACTGGGCAGGCTTGCAGAGCCGGCTTGAGAAGAGTCAGGTGTCCGGTGGAACAGTGGTCGACCCTTTCGGGAGGGACACGGTGGAGTCTGGCGCAGCGGTGCGGCGTACGGGGACGCGGCCGAAGGGCGGTCGCGCCCGGCGCAGTGGCACGACGGAGGTCGACAGCGCCGCTCTGAACCGGCTGCTCACGGCCCTGGTGTCGATGCGGGACGGGAACTTCCGCAAGCGGCTGACGGTGTCCGGCGAGGGCGTGATGGCGGAGATCGCCGCCGTCTACAACGAGGTCGCCGACCGCAACCTCCACCTGACCGGGGAGCTGTCCCGGGTCCGGCGGATGGTGGGCCGCGAGGGCAAGCTGAGCGAACGGCTGGAAACAGGTGCTTGCGAGGGCTCCTGGGCGGCCGCGATCGATGCCTCGAACCAGCTGGTGGACGATCTGGCCCGGCCGGTGTCCGAGGTGGGCCGGGTGCTGTCGGCGGTGGCCGAGGGCGATCTGGACCAGCGGATGGACCTGCGGACGCAGGCCGCCGACGGGGTCGGGCATCCGCTGCGCGGGGAGTTCCTGAAGGTCGGGCGCACGGTCAACAACCTGGTCGACCAGCTGTCCGCGTTCACCGACGAGGTGACGCGCGTGGCGCTGGAGGTGGGCACCGAGGGCAAACTCGGCGGTCAGGCCCAGGTACGCGGAATGTCTGGTTCTTGGAAGGACCTGACCGACTCCGTCAATACGATGGCGTACCGGCTCACCGCTCAGGTGCGTGATATCGCTCTCGTCACGACGGCGGTCGCCAAGGGTGATCTGTCGCGCAAGGTCACGGTGCACGTGGCCGGCGAGATGCTGCAGTTGAAGAACACCGTGAACACGATGGTGGACCAGCTGTCCTCCTTCTCCTCCGAGGTGACCCGCGTCGCCCGCGAGGTGGGCACGGAGGGCGAGCTGGGCGGCCAGGCGAAGGTGCCCGGGGTCGCGGGCGTGTGGAAGGACCTGACCGACTCGGTCAACACCATGGCCGGCAACCTGACGGCCCAGGTGCGCGGGATCGCGCAGGTGACGACGGCGGTCGCGAACGGCGACCTGTCGCAGAAGGTGCGGGTCAGCGCACGCGGCGAGGTGGCGCAGCTGGCCGAAACGATCAATCAGATGACCGAGACCCTGCGGACCTTCGCGGACGAGGTCACGCGCGTGGCCAGCGAGGTCGGGGCCAAGGGGCTGCTCGGCGGCCAGGCGCAGGTGCCGGGGGCGGCCGGGACGTGGAAGGACCTCACCGACTCGGTGAACACGGTCTTCCGCAACCTCACGACCCAGGTGCGGGACATCGCGCAGGTGACGACGGCGGTGGCCAACGGCGACCTGTCGCAGAAGGTCACCGTGGACGTGGCCGGCGAGATGCTGGAGCTGAAGAACACCGTCAACACGATGGTGGACCAGCTCCAGTCCTTCGGTGCGGAAGTGACGCGGGTGGCCCGTGAGGTCGGCGTCGAGGGTGAGCTGGGCGGCCAGGCGCAGGTGCCGGGGGCGGCCGGGACGTGGAAGGACCTCACCGACTCGGTGAACACCGCCTTCCGCAACCTCACCGGGCAGGTCCGCAACATCGCGCAGGTGACGACGGCGGTGGCCAACGGCGACCTGTCGCAGAAGGTCACCGTGGACGTCTCCGGCGAGATGCTCCAGCTGAAGAACACCGTGAACACGATGGTGGACCAGCTGTCCTCCTTCGCCGACCAGGTCACGCGGATGGCGCGGGACGTGGGTACGGAGGGCCGGCTCGGCGGCCAGGCCCGTGTGGAGGGGGTGTCCGGCACCTGGAAGGAGCTCACCGACTCCGTCAACTTCATGGCCGGCAACCTGACCTCGCAGGTGCGCCAGATCGCGCAGGTGACGACGGCGGTGGCCCGGGGCGACCTGTCCCAGAAGATCGACGTGGACGCCCGGGGCGAGATCCTGGAGCTGAAGAACACCATCAACACGATGGTCGACCAGCTCTCGGCCTTCGCGGAGCAGGTCACGCGGGTGGCCCGGGACGTGGGTACGGAGGGCCGGCTCGGGGGCCAGGCGCAGGTGCCCGGGGTGGCCGGCGTATGGCGTGACCTGACGGACTCGGTGAACGGCATGGCCGGGAACCTGACCTCGCAGGTGCGCAACATCGCCCAGGTCGCCACCGCGGTGGCGCGCGGTGACCTCTCGCAGAAGATCGACGTGGACGCCCGGGGCGAGATCCTGGAGCTGAAGAACACCCTCAACACCATGGTCGACCAGCTCTCGAACTTCGCGGAGCAGGTGACGCGGGTGGCCCGGGAGGTGGGCACCGAGGGCATCCTCGGCGGCCAGGCGGAGGTGAAGGGCGTCTCCGGCACCTGGAAGGACCTCACCCAGTCCGTCAACTTCATGGCGAACAACCTGACGTCCCAGGTGCGCAACATCGCCGAGGTGACGACGGCGGTCGCCATGGGCGACCTCTCCAAGAAGATCACCGTCGACGCGAAGGGCGAGATCCTCGAACTCGTCACCACGGTCAACACGATGGTGGACCAGCTGTCCTCCTTCGCGGAGCAGGTGACGCGGGTGGCCCGCGAGGTGGGCTCCGAGGGCATCCTCGGCGGTCAGGCCCGGGTGCGCGGCGTGACGGGCATCTGGAAGGACCTGACCGACAACGTCAATCTGATGGCCAACAACCTGACCTCGCAGGTGCGCAACATCTCCCAGGTCTCGGCGGCGGTCGCCAACGGCGACCTGACGAAGAAGGTCACGGTCGAGGCGCGCGGCGAGGTCGCGCAGCTCGCCGACACCGTCAACACGATGGTGAAGACCCTCTCCTCCTTCGCCGACGAGGTGACGCGGGTGGCCCGCGAGGTGGGTACGGAGGGACGCCTGGGCGGCCAGGCGCACGTGCCGGGCGTCTCGGGGACGTGGAAGGACCTCACCGACTCGGTGAACTTCATGGCGTCCAACCTCACCGGTCAGGTGCGGCAGATCGCCATGGTCACGACCGCCATCGCCAAGGGCGACATGACCAAGAAGATCGACATCGACGCCCGGGGCGAGATCCTGGAGCTGAAGACCACCATCAACACGATGGTCGACCAGCTGTCGTCCTTCGCCGACCAGGTGACGCGGGTGGCCCGCGAGGTGGGCACCGAGGGCATCCTCGGCGGCCAGGCCCGGGTCCGGGACGTCGACGGCACCTGGCGGGACCTGACCGAGTCCGTGAACGAGATGGCCGGCAACCTCACCCGGCAGGTGCGCGCGATCGCGGCCGTGGCCACCGCGGTGACGCGCGGCGACCTGAGCCTGAAGGTCGACGTGGACGCGGCGGGCGAGATCCAGGTCCTCCAGGACAACATCAACACGATGATCGTGAACCTGCGCGACACCACCCTGGCCAACAAGGAGCAGGACTGGCTCAAGGGCAATCTCGCCCGGATCTCCGCCCTGATGCAGGGCCGCCGGGAGCTGGACGACGTGGCCTCGCTGATCATGAGCGAGCTGACCCCGGTGGTCTCGGCGCAGCACGGCGCCTTCTTCCTGGCGCTGCCGGCCGGCGGCACCACCGAGATCGGGACGGAGGGGGGCGCGGACGGCTCGTACGAGCTGCGGATGCGCGGGAGTTACGCGTACGCGGGCGGCCAGATGCCCATCTCCTTCCGGCCGGGTGAGGGGCTGATCGGGACCGTCGCGGAGGAGAAGCGGACGATCCTCGTCGAGAACACCCCGCCGGGCTACCTGAAGATCTCCTCGGGGCTCGGTGAGGCGCCGCCGGCGCACGTGATCGTGCTGCCGGTGCTCTTCGAGGGGAAGGTGCTCGGCGTCATCGAGCTGGCCTCCTTCACGCCCTTCACACAGATCCAGAAGGATTTCCTCAGCCAGATCGCCGAGATGATCGGTACGAGCGTCAACACCATCAGCGTCAACTCCAAGACGGAGATGCTGCTGAAGCAGTCGCAGGAGATGACCGAGCAGCTGCGGGAGCGTTCGGACGAGCTGGAGAACCGGCAGAAGGCCCTGCAGGCCGCCAACGCGGAGCTGGAGGAGAAGGCCGAGCTGCTGGCGCAGCAGAACCGGGACATCGAGGTGAAGAACACCGAGATCGAGGAGGCCCGGCAGGTCCTGGAGGAGCGTGCCGAGCAGCTCGCGGTCTCGATGCGCTACAAGTCGGAGTTCCTGGCGAACATGTCGCACGAGCTGCGGACCCCGCTCAACTCGCTGCTGATCCTGGCCAAGCTGCTCGCTGACAACGCGGACGAGAACCTGTCGGGCAAGCAGGTGGAGTTCGCCGAGACGATCCACGGCGCCGGTTCGGACCTGCTGCAGCTGATCAACGACATCCTCGACCTGTCGAAGGTCGAGGCGGGGAAGATGGACGTCTCGCCGACCCGGATCGCGCTGGTCCAGCTCGTGGACTACGTGGAGGCGACGTTCCGGCCGCTGACGGCGGAGAAGGGCCTGGACTTCTCGGTACGGGTCTCCCCGGAGTTGCCGGCCACCCTGCACACCGACGAGCAGCGGCTGCTCCAAGTACTGCGCAACCTGCTGTCGAACGCGGTGAAGTTCACCGACAGCGGGGCGGTGGAGCTGGTGATCCGGCCGGCCGGGGCCGATGTGCCGACGGCGATCCGCGAACAGCTGCTGGAGGCCGGTTCGCTGCGGGAGGCGGACGCGGACCTGATCGCCTTCTCGGTGACCGACACCGGGATCGGGATCGCGGCGAGCAAGATGCTGGTGATCTTCGAGGCGTTCAAGCAGGCGGACGGGACGACGAGCCGCAAGTACGGCGGCACTGGTCTGGGCCTGTCCATCAGCCGGGAGATCGCCCGGCTGCTCGGCGGGGAGATCCACGCGGCCAGTGAGCCCGGCCGCGGGTCCACCTTCACGCTGTACCTGCCGCTGCACCCGAGCGAGCTGCCTCCGCAGGGGTACGCGCCGCCGACGCCCGGCGGGGCCCGCGGCGAGCTGTACCGCCGGTCCCTCGACGGTGCGCGGCCCGCGCTGCCGGCGTCCCCGTCCGTACCGCCGGCGCACTCCCAGCCGGCGCGGCCCGCGCTGTCGACCGCCGAGCCGGCCGGGCCGGGGCAGGGCGGCGGGGCCGCGCTGTTCCGGCGGCGGCGCAAGCCGCTGAGCGACCTGGAGCCGCGTACGGCGGTGCCGGGGCAGCCGAACGCGGTGGGGGCCGAGGACGGCTGGGCCAACGCGGAGGAGGAACTTCCGGTGGTGCCCCGGACGTACGACTTCCACGGCGAGAAGGTGCTCATCGTGGACGACGACGTACGCAACGTCTTCGCGCTCACCAGCGTGCTGGAGCAGCACGGGCTGGCCGTGCTGTACGCGGAGAACGGGCGGGAGGGCATCGAAGTCCTGGAGCAGCACGACGATGTGACGGTCGTGCTGATGGACATCATGATGCCCGAGATGGACGGGTACGCGACGACCTCGGCGATCCGGCGGATGCCGCAGTTCGCGGGGCTGCCGATCATCGCGCTGACGGCGAAGGCGATGAAGGGGGACCGGGAGAAGGCGATCGACTCCGGTGCTTCCGACTACGTCACGAAGCCGGTCGACCCCGACTACCTGCTGTCGGTGATGGAGCAGTGGATGCGCGGCAAGTGATCACGGGGAGAGCGGAGGGAGCCCCTTTGCCGACCGGCTGTGGCCGGAGCGGTGTGGGAGCTCGGCAAACGGGGAACCTTCTGCTCTCCCACCACGTTTCTGCTTCGTGCACAGTGACATCTTGGTGACAGGGTGTGGCGATCTCGGGACTGGGGCTACGATGACCGGCACAAGGACGGACGGCGCAAGGATGCCGCCCTCTGGGGCGGGGCCCGGCGCACATGCCGGCGCCTGGAGCCGGGGAGGCCCCGTGCCGGGGCGAGGAGGACAGGGCATGGTGCAGAAGGCCAAGATCCTCCTGGTCGACGACCGGCCGGAGAATCTGCTGGCGCTGGAGGCCATCCTCTCCGCGCTCGATCAGACACTGGTCCGGGCGTCGTCGGGGGAGGAAGCGCTCAAGGCGCTGCTGACGGACGATTTCGCGGTCATCCTGCTGGATGTCCAGATGCCGGGCATGGACGGATTCGAGACGGCCGCGCACATCAAGCGGCGGGAACGGACCCGGGACATCCCGATCATCTTCCTCACCGCGATCAACCACGGTCCGCACCACACGTTCCGCGGCTACGCGGCCGGCGCGGTGGACTACATCTCCAAGCCCTTCGACCCGTGGGTGCTGCGGGCCAAGGTCTCGGTCTTCGTGGAGCTGTATACGAAGAACTGCCAACTGCGCGAGCAGGCGGCCCTGCTGCGGCTGCAGCTGGAGGGCGGCAGTTCGAACGGCGTGGACGCGAGCAAGGAGACGGCCGGGCTGCTGGCCGAGCTCTCCGCGCGGCTCGCGGCGGTGGAGGAGCAGGCGGAGGCGCTGACCAAGCAGCTCGGCGAGGACTCGGCCGATGCGGGCGTGGTGGCGACCGCCGCCCATCTGGAACGCAAACTCACCGGACTGCGGCGGGCGCTCGACGCGCTGGAGCCCGGGACGGCCGGAGGCGCTCCGGTCCTGCCCGCGCAGAACTGACCGAGCGTGCCGCAGTCCTGGCGGAGCGTCAAAGCGACGACGGGGCCGACGACACGAACGGGTGAAGGGGTGGGCACGCGTGTCCACCGGCGTGCGCACCGGTAACCTCGGGCCCATGGCCTCAAGTACGTCCGGCAAGGGTTCCCAGAGCACCGCGGGCACCGCGAAGGGCCGCACCGGCCGTACGACGGCGCCGGCGAAGAAGGCGGCCCCCGCACGCAAGCCTCCGGCGAAGAAGGCCGCGGCCGCCAAGCGCGCCCCGGCCAAGAAGGCCGCGGCCCAGCCCGCGCCGTCCCCGACGGGAGGCGTGGTGCGGCTGGTGCGCGCCGTGTGGCTGGGCTGCGCACACGCGGTCGGCGCCGTCTTCCGCGGGATCGGCCAGGGGGCCAAGAACCTCGACCCCGCCCACCGCAAGGACGGCCTGGCGCTGCTGCTGCTCGCCCTCGCGCTGATCGTCGCCGCCGGCACCTGGTCGAACCTGAACGGACCCGTCGGGGATCTGGTCACCATGCTGATCACCGGCGCCTTCGGACGACTGGATCTGCTCGTGCCGATCCTGCTCGGCGTCATGGCGGTACGTTTCATCCGCCATCCCGAGCAGCCCGATGCCAACGGCCGCATCGGCATCGGGCTCTCCGCCCTCGCCATCGGGGTCCTGGGCCTGGTCCACATCGCCTGCGGAGCGCCCGGCCGCGACGAGGGCACCACCGCGATGCAGAACGCGGGCGGGCTCATCGGCTGGGGCGCCTCCAAGCCGCTGATCTTCACCATGGGCGCGCCGCTGGCCGTGCCCATGCTGGTGCTGCTGACGATCTTCGGGCTGCTCGTGGTCACCGCGACCCCGGTCAACGCGATCCCGCAGCGGCTGCGCAGGCTCGGCATCCGGCTCGGGATCATCGCCCCGAACGAGTACGACGAGGGGTACGGGGAGGCCGAGGCTGGCCCGGTCGAGCGGCACGACCCCGAGCAGTGGCGGGCCCGTGGCCGGGCGGGCGCGTCCGCCGGCTCCGGCGACCCGGCGGACGCCGCGGAGGAGGAGGCGCTCGCCCGGCGGCGCAGGCCGCGCAGGGCCTCCGCCCGGCCGGCCGCGGACCGGGAGATGGACGCCGTGGACGTGGCCGCGGCGGCCGCCGC
Source organism: Streptomyces sp. NBC_01294 (assembly GCF_035917235.1). Taxonomy (NCBI): domain Bacteria; kingdom Bacillati; phylum Actinomycetota; class Actinomycetes; order Kitasatosporales; family Streptomycetaceae; genus Streptomyces; species Streptomyces sp. NBC_01294. Next base: position 2,218,766 of record NZ_CP108423.1, on the reverse strand, counting down.
CGCGCTGGACGGGGTGGTCTACGGCGGCATGCCGCCCTCCCCGCTCGTCGCCGACCTCACGCAAGGGATCACCGTCGAGCGGGAGGGTGCGGAGGTCACCGCGCCGGTTCCGACCGCCCGCGGGGAGCGTCCCGTGCCGGCCGCCGCTCCCGCCACACCGGACGAACGGCCGCCGCACGCCACTCCCGACGAGCGGCCGCCGCACGCCACCACCGCCGCGGCCTCGGGGACGCTGTCGGTGCCCGACCTGACCAAGGCCCCGCCGGAGCCCCAGGCGCTGCCGCCGCGCGCCGAGCAGCTCCAGCTGCGCGGGGACATCACGTACGCACTGCCCTCGCTCGACCTGCTGGAGCGGGGCGGGCCGGGCAAGACCCGCAGCGCCGCCAACGACGCGGTGGTCGCCTCGCTGACGAACGTCTTCACGGAGTTCAAGGTCGACGCGACGGTCACCGGTTTCACCCGGGGGCCGACGGTGACGCGCTACGAGGTGACCCTCGGGGCGGCGGTGAAGGTGGAGCGGATCACGGCACTGGCGAAGAACATCGCCTACGCCGTCGCCTCGCCCGACGTCCGGATCATCAGCCCGATCCCGGGCAAGTCGGCCGTCGGCATCGAGATCCCGAACTCCGACCGCGAGATGGTCAACCTCGGCGACGTACTGCGCCTCGCGGACGCGGCCGAGGACGACCACCCCATGCTGGTCGCGCTCGGCAAGAACGTCGAGGGCGGCTACGAGATGGCCAACCTCGCCAAGATGCCGCACGTGCTGGTCGCCGGCGCCACCGGTTCCGGAAAGTCCTCCTGCATCAACTGCCTGATCACCTCCGTCATGGTCCGGGCCACCCCGGACGACGTGCGGATGGTGCTGGTGGACCCCAAGCGGGTCGAGCTGACCGCGTACGAGGGCATCCCGCACCTGATCACGCCGATCATTACCAACCCCAAGCGGGCCGCCGAGGCGCTCCAGTGGGTCGTGCGCGAGATGGACCTGCGCTACGACGACCTGGCCGCCTTCGGCTACCGGCACATCGACGACTTCAACAAGGCCATCCGGGACGGCAAGATCAAACTGCCGCCGGGCAGCGAGCGCGAGCTCAGCCCCTACCCGTACCTGCTGGTGATCGTCGACGAGCTGGCGGACCTGATGATGGTGGCCCCGCGCGACGTCGAGGACTCGATCGTCCGGATCACCCAGCTGGCCCGCGCGGCCGGCATCCACCTGGTGCTGGCGACCCAGCGGCCCTCGGTGGACGTGGTCACCGGCCTGATCAAGGCGAACGTGCCCTCGCGGCTCGCCTTCGCCACGTCCTCGCTCGCCGACAGCCGGGTCATCCTCGACCAGCCCGGAGCCGAGAAGCTGATCGGCAAGGGCGACGGGCTGTTCCTGCCGATGGGGGCGAACAAGCCGGTCCGCCTCCAGGGCGCCTTCGTCACCGAGGACGAGATCGCCGGGATCGTCCAGCACTGCAAGGACCAGATGGCGCCCGTCTTCCGGGACGACGTCACCGTCGGGCAGAAGCAGAAGAAGGAGATCGACGAGGACATCGGCGACGACCTGGACCTGCTGTGCCAGGCGGCGGAGCTGGTGGTCTCGACGCAGTTCGGCTCCACCTCGATGCTCCAGCGCAAGCTGCGGGTGGGTTTCGCGAAGGCCGGACGGCTCATGGACCTCATGGAATCGCGGGGCATCGTCGGTCCGAGCGAGGGTTCGAAGGCGCGCGACGTGCTGCTGAAGGCCGACGAGCTGGACGGAGTGCTGGCCGTCATCCGCGGCGAGGCCCATCCGTAATGAAACCGCGGGCAACCGTTTCCCTTGGACTCGCGTCAAGTTGAAGAGAGGTGGCGGCACCTCGCACGACTTCGCGTACGGCGTCGGGCCGCCGCACCGGCGGGACCTTCGTTCGCCATTCGGATGGCGTAGGAAGTGCACCCTCCGGTTGCTCCACCCTTTCGTCACCCCCCTAGACTGGACATCCAGCAGGTGGCTACACGCTCGAAAGGCGCCCTTGTGTCCATCGGCAACTCCAACTCCCCCGAAGAAGAGCGGCCTTCGACCGACGACCGGTCCGAGGACCGCATCGTCGAACGTCCCGTCGAAGAGCCTTCCATCGGGACGGCCCTCAAGAAGGCCCGGATCGCCGCCGGGCTCACCGTCGACGAGGTCAGTTCCACCACCCGCGTGCGCATCCCGATCGTGCACGCGATCGAAGAGGACGACTTCACGCGGTGCGGCGGCGACGTCTACGCCCGCGGTCACATCCGTACGCTCGCCCGCGCCGTCCACCTCGACCCGGCACCCCTGGTCGAGAGCTACGACGCGGCCCACGGCGGCCGGCCGGCACCCACCCCCGCCGCGCCGATGTTCGATGCCGAGCGCATCCGCCCCGAGCGGCAGCGGCCCAACTGGACCGCGGCCATGGTCGCCGCCATCGTCGCCGTGATCGGCTTCGTCGGCTTCACCGCCTTCAGCGGCGGCGACGACAAGGGCAAGCGTCCGGTGGCGGAAGGTTCCGCCTCCCCGAAGCCCGCACCCCACCAGACCGGCGGGAAGCCGGCCGCCCAGCCTCAGCCCCAGACCCCCCAGGCACCCAAGCCGGAGCCCTCGGACAGCGCCATCGCCGCCGCGCCCAAGGACCTCGTCACGGTCGTCCTGACGGCCGACACGGGCGAGAGCTGGATCTCCGCGAAGGACTCCACCGGCCGACTGCTCTTCGACGGCACCCTCGTGCAGGGTGAGTCCAAGACCTTCACGGACAAGGAGTCCGTCGACCTCGTGCTCGGCGACGCCGGGGTCGTGAAGCTCTTCGTGAACGGCAAGGAGATCAAGGACGACTTCCAGCCGGGTCAGGTGGAACGTCTCACATACACGAAGGAAGACCCTCTGCAGGATCAGCCCCAGGCGGGCTGACGAGGGAGCCGCCCCACGGCGGAACGCGTGAATCCGGGTCCCCGGGGTGCTGCACCGCACCCCGGGGATCTTGGTGTAGGGGGACTTGCGGCGGGGGCCGACTCCGGGACGAAGTAGTCTTGAGTCCATGCCCGAACGCCGTACCGTCGCCCTTGTCACTCTTGGCTGCGCCCGTAACGAGGTGGACTCGGAGGAGCTCGCAGGCCGCTTGGCGGCGGATGGCTGGGAGCTCGTCGAGGACGCCGCCGATGCGGACGTAGCCGTCGTCAACACCTGCGGCTTCGTCGAAGCCGCCAAAAAGGACTCCGTAGACGCCCTCCTGGAAGCCAACGATCTCAAGGATCACGGCAGGACCCAGGCCGTCGTCGCCGTCGGCTGCATGGCCGAGCGCTACGGCAAGGAGCTCGCCGAGGCGCTTCCCGAGGCCGACGGCGTGCTCGGCTTCGACGACTACGCCGACATCTCCGACCGCCTCCAGACCATCCTCAACGGCGGCATCCACGCCTCGCACACCCCGCGCGACCGGCGCAAGCTGCTGCCGATCAGCCCGTCGGCGCGCCAGGACGCGAAGGTGGCGCTCCCGGGCCACGCCCAGGAACCCGTCGCGGAGGCCCCCGCCGACCTGCCGGACGGCCTCGCACCCGCCTCCGGGCCGCGCGCCCCGCTGCGCCGCCGCCTGGACAAGAGCCCCGTCGCCTCGGTCAAGCTGGCCTCCGGCTGCGACCGGCGCTGCTCCTTCTGCGCCATCCCGTCCTTCCGCGGCTCCTTCGTCTCCCGCCGCCCCAGCGACGTGCTGGGCGAGACCCGCTGGCTCGCCGAGCAGGGCGTCAAGGAGATCATGCTGGTCTCCGAGAACAACACCTCGTACGGCAAGGATCTCGGCGACATCCGGCTGCTGGAGACCCTGCTGCCGGAGCTGGCCGAGGTGGACGGCATCGAGCGCGTCCGCGTCAGCTACCTGCAGCCCGCCGAGATGCGGCCCGGCCTGATCGACGTACTCACCTCGACCCCCAAGGTCGTGCCGTACTTCGACCTGTCCTTCCAGCACTCGGCCCCCGACGTGCTGCGCTCCATGCGCCGCTTCGGTGACACCGACCGGTTCCTGGAGCTGCTGGACAACATCCGCAGCAAGGCCCCGACGGCGGGCGTGCGGTCCAACTTCATCGTCGGCTTCCCCGGCGAGAAGGAGTCGGACTTCGCGGAGCTGGAGCGTTTCCTCACCCACGCGCGCCTGGACGCCATCGGCATCTTCGGCTACTCCGACGAGGACGGCACCGAGGCCGTCACCTACGACCACAAGCTGGACGAGGACACCATCGCCGAGCGGCTCGCGCACATGCAGCGGCTCGCCGAGGAGCTCACCTCGCAGCGCGCCGAGGAGCGGATCGGGGAGACCCTGGAAGTACTCGTCGAGACCGTGGAAGAGGTCGACGAGGACGGCGTGGGCGCCTACGGACGCGCCGAGCACCAGGCACCCGAGACCGACGGCCAGGTGGTCTTCACGGACAGCACGGGCCTGGTCCCGGGGCGTATCGTCACGGCAAAGGTGGTCGGCACCCTCGGTGTGGACCTGGTGGCCGAGCCCCTGGGCGCGGATCTTGAGGAGGCGGCCGGATGACCGGAGTCCCGGCATCTGCGGCGGGCGGGACCGGCCGCCGGCCCGTACCCGGCGCGAAGCTGGGGGCCGCGGCGGTCAATCAGGCCAGCCTGTGGAACATCGCCAACATCCTGACGATGATCCGGCTCGTGCTCGTGCCGGGCTTCGTCTTCCTGCTGCTCGCCGAGGGCGGCTACGACCCGGCCTGGCGGGCCTGGGCCTGGGCGGCGTTCGCCGTCGCCATGATCACGGACATCTTCGACGGGCACCTGGCCCGGACGTACAACCTGGTCACGGACTTCGGCAAGATCGCCGATCCCATCGCCGACAAGGCGATCATGGGGTCGGCGATGATCTGTCTCTCCTGGCTCGGTGACCTCCCCTGGTGGGTGACCGGGGTGATCCTCGGACGGGAGCTGGGGATCACGATGCTCCGCTTCTGGGTCATCCGATACGGAGTGATTCCGGCCAGCCGCGGCGGCAAGCTCAAGACCCTGGCCCAGGGCACGGCAGTGGGCATGTACGTGCTCGCGCTGACCGGGCCGCTGGCGACCATGCGCTTCTGGGTGATGGCGATCGCCGTCGTGCTGACCGTGGTCACCGGTTTGGACTACATCCGGCAGGCCGTCGTGCTGCGCCGCCAGGGTATCGCCGCGGAGCGAGCCGAGGAGCGGGCCGCGAGGTGACGCACGCGGCGGGGGATTCTCCGGCCTCGGAAACCGGTGCCGGAGAGGTCGGCGTGACGGATGTGGCTGCGGAGGCACTGCGGCTGCTCACGGAACGTGACCAAACCCTCGCTGTGGCGGAATCCCTGACCGGCGGAATGGTGGCCGCCGAGATCACGGCCGTGCCCGGCGCCTCCCAGTCCTTCCGCGGCTCGGTCACGGCGTACGCGACGGAGATCAAGCACCGGGTCCTGGGCGTGGACGCCGGACTGCTCCAGGCCGAAGGCGCGGTGAACGCGCAGGTCGCGGCGGAGATGGCGGCCGGTGTGCGGCGGGTGATGGGTGCTTCGTGGGGAATCGCGACCACCGGAGTGGCCGGTCCGCAGCCGCAGGACGGGCAGCCGGTGGGAACGGTTTTCATCGCGGTGGACGGTCCGGGGGGCAGGAAAACGGTCCGTCTGCGGTTGAACGGCTCCCGGGCGGAAATCCGTAGGGAGAGTGCACGGACAGTGCTCGAGCTTCTCTCAGACCAACTCCGTGAGAATGCGCGGGGGCAGGATACGGAACAGAACGGGGGGATTTGATGTTTGCAGCCCTGAGTGAACACGACATCGCTCCCCGCACGGCCGCGGCGCGAGGCGGTACGGTGGGGCGTGAAGGATGCGGCTACACGGTCAGAGGAGGGAGCCACCGATGATTCTGCTCCGTCGCCTGCTGGGTGACGTGCTGCGTCGGCAGCGCCAGCGCCAGGGCCGTACTCTGCGCGAAGTCTCCTCGTCGGCCCGAGTTTCGCTCGGCTATCTCTCCGAGGTGGAGCGGGGGCAGAAGGAGGCATCCTCCGAGCTGCTCTCCGCGATCTGCGACGCGTTGGACGTACGGATGTCCGAGCTGATGCGCGAAGTCAGCGATGAACTGTCGCTGGCCGAGCTGGCACAGTCGGCCGCGGCAAGCGAACCGGTGAGTGTGCCGGTCCGCCCGATGCTCAATTCGGTCTCCATGGCTTCGGTCACGGGTGGACCGGAGCGGGTGACCATCAAGGCGCCTGCGGAAGCGGTGAATGTCGTAGCCGCGTGAGCGAGCACGTGCGTGTTTGAGTGTGGCCGGAGCCCCGGTCGGTGTGGAAGCACCGGCCGGGGCTCCCGGCCGTTCTGGGTGCGGGCACGAGGGGGGTGCGGGAGGATGGGGCCGTCCGGGTCCCGGCCCCTGGGAGGTGGCCGTGCGGCGGTTGCTGCGCATACCTGTGGTGTCGGCGCTCGCCCTGGCGGTGGGGGCGCTGTGGTGGTGGGCCGTGCTGCGGCTGGTGCTGGTGCCCGCGGAGACCGGGGCCGTGGAGGGCGCGGTGGCGGTGGGCGGCTGGGGACTGGGGCTGCTGCCGGTGCACTGCGTGCCGGGGCCGGTACGGAGAGCGCGGCGGCCGGCTGCCGGGGCCGACAGGGCCGACAGGGCCGACAGGGCCGACAGGGTCGACAGGGCGGACCGGCTCGAGAGGGGCGACGGGGCTACCAGGGCATCGACACTCCACCATTCGGGCGAAGGATCTGGCCGGTCATGAAGGACGAGGCGTCCGAGGCCAGGTAGAGCACCGCCTGGGCGATGTCCTCGGGCTCGCCGACCCGGCGCAGCGGGGACATGCGGACCATGGCCGCCTCGGTCCGCTCCTGGACCTCGCGGCCGTGGCGGCCGGTCATCGGTGTACGGATCCAGCCCGGGGCGACGGCGTTGACGCGTATGCCGTGCGGGCCGGCCTCCGTGGCGAGGGTCTTGGTCAGCTGGACGACGGCCGCCTTGGCGGCGCTGTAGCAGAGCAGGCCGGGCTGGGCGGCGTCCACGGCGCCCGAGGCCATGGTGACGAGGGAACCGGGGCGACCCGCCGCGATCATGGACCGGGCGGCCTCCTGGCAGGTGTGCAGGACCCCCTTGAAATTGATGTCCAGGACCCGGTCGAGGTCCTCGTCCGTCGTCTCCAGGACGCTGCTGGTGTGCATGACCCCGGCGATGGCGGCGGCGATGTCGAGCGGGCGCGCCGCGGTGACGGCCGCCCGGAGCGCGGTCCGGTCGGTGACGTCGAGGGGGTGGACGGTGGCGGCGCCGCCGGCCTTGGCGACGAGGGCGGCCGTCTCGGCGAGGCCCTGTTCGTCGCGGTCCGCGCAGTGCACGTGCGCGCCCGCCTCGGCGAGGAGGGCGGCGGTGGCGCGGCCGATGCCGCTGGCGGCGCCGGTGACCAGGGCGGTGCGGCCGGTGAGGTCGTACGAGGCTGTGGGTGTGGGCATGCCGGGACCGTACGACTCGATCTGACGGACCGTCAACCAGTGCGTGCCGTCAACCAGGCGTGCCGTCGGCCAGCGCGTGCCGTCGCCCGTGCGGGACTACCGGGTCGGGCCGCTCTGGCACCGGGGGCACCAGTAGGTGGGGCGGTCGTCCTGGGGAGCCTGGCGGACGGGGGTGCCGCAGCGCAGGCAGGGGCGGTGGGCGCGGCCGTAGACGAACAGGTCGTGGCCGGGGTGGCGGCTGCCGGTGGTGTTGCGGGGGCCGGGCCGCTCGCCGGTGTTCGCGGCCAGCAGGCGGTGGGCGGCGGCGGCCAGGCGGGGGAGGGTCGCCTCGGGGAGTGCGCCGACCGGCGTCCAGGGGGTGACCCCGGCGAGGAAGCAGAGCTCGGCCTTGTAGATGTTGCCGATCCCGGCGAGGTTGCGCTGGTCGAGCAGGGCCTCGCCGAGCGGGCGCTCGGGGGCGGCGAGGAGGTTGGCGGCGGCGAGGGCGGGATCCCAGTCAGGGCCGAGAAGGTCGGGGCCGAGGTGGCCGACGGCCCGGTCCTCGTCGGCGGTGCGGATCAGTTCCAGCACGGGGAGGCGGTAGCCGACGGCCGTGTGGTCGGCCGTGCCGAGGACGGCACGGATCTCGTAGGCGGGTCCGCCGCGCCACTTCTCACCGGTGGAGAAGACGCGCCAGGCACCGTCCATGCGGAGATGGCTGTGCAGGGTGAGGCCGCCCTCCAGACGGGCGAGGAGGTGTTTGCCGCGGGGGGTGACGTCGAGGGTGACGCGGCCGGTGAGGTCGGCGGTGGCGAAGCGGGGGACGCGCAGGTCGCTGCGGGTGAGTTCGCGGCCTGCCAGGACGGCGTGGAGACGGGTCGCCACGCGCCGGATGCTGTCGCCTTCGGGCATGGGGCCATTGTCGCCCGCCGGGGGCTGCGGGGGTTCGGGTCCTGGGCGGTTCGGGGCCCGGCGGTCTGGCGGTCTGGCGGTCCGGGTGAACGGCGTGAGCCCCTGCGGCGGGGTGTGGCCGCAGGGGCTCTCTGGTCAGGAGGGGTGCGAGGGGTTCAAGGGGCCGGAGGGGCCGGAGGGGCCGCTCGTCACTTCCAGACGAGGCCCTTGTTCGGGTAGCTGTAGGGGTTGCCCCAGTACTCGGCCGCGGTGACCTTCGTCTGGGCCGACGGGGCGAGGGCCACCGCGCAGCTGGTCTGTGTCTGGCCGTTGGTGAAGCCCTTCGGCAGCGAATCGTTCGGGCACTTCTCGAACTTTCCTATGATCGACACGCGCTGGGCCTCGGTGCCGTCCCCGAGCAGGCCCTTGACCTGGGTCACGGACGAGTACGACAGGTCCGTGGTGCCGGTGTTCTTGACCGAGTAGCGGATGTAGTACGGGATCATCCCCTTCACCTTGTCGCCGAGCTTGAGCGTGTCCAGGTCGGCCGGGTTGCCCTGCTCGATCGCGGTGACCGTGAGGGCGATCTGGCCGCCCTTGTTGCTTCCGTAGCTGAACGGGATCTCCGCGGCCTCGCCGATCTTGAAGGTCTGGCCGGACTTCGCCGTACCGTTCGCCCCGGCGGGGGCCTCGCTGCCGCCGGTGGTGGGGCCGGTGGCGCTGGGGCTGCCCCCGTCGGACGGGGCTGTGGCCGAGGGGGACGGGGCGCCGGCCGACGGGGTCCCGCTCGGCTGCGCGGGGGGCAGTTCCTCGTTGCCGTTCTTGCAGCCCGTCAGGGCCAGGGTTCCGGCGACCGCCAGGCCGACCGCGCCGAGGGTGGTGCTCCGCATGCTGATGGTGCTCACTCTTCTACTCCCCCATGACTGTGAATCTGACTGTGCATCGCCAATGCAATGCCTGTGATCATCTTGATAAGGGATGAATAAGCGCCGGTGCCAGCTCAGGGGGTGCACGGAACGGTTCTGTGACATGTCCAGGACGTGTGCGGGACAGTCGAGACCATTTGCAGCCGTCAGGAACGCAAGCGCAAACCCCTCGGGGTGGCGTGGAATCCGGCCGCCTCCAGGGCCCGGCCCAGGGGGGAGGTCAGGGCCGCCGCGGCGTTGATCCGCTCCACCGTCAGGGACGGGAGCGTGCCCGCGCGGGAGGATGCCGCCAGCGCGGCCGTGGCGGCCGCGAGCCGCGGGTCCTCCGGCGCCGGCCAGGCCAGCAGGGTCTTGCCGCCGCGCTCCAGGTACAGGGTGAGCTCCCCGTCCACCAGGACCACCAGCGAGCCCGCCTTGCGGCCCGGCTTGTGGGTGGCCCCGGCCGGCGGCTCGGGCCAGGGCAGGGCCGCCCCGTACGCGTTCGCCGGGTCGGCGGCCGCCAGGACCACCGCCGCCAGCGGGGGCGGGGTGCGCTCGGCGGCCCGCAGCCGGTCCACCGCGCCGTCCATCGCGAACTGGGCCGCGCCCAGTCCCTCGACCACGTAGCCCCGGCGGGCCTGGCCGCTGTCCTCGAAGGCCGACAGGACGCGGTAGACCGCGCTGAAGCCGCCCTCCACCCCTTCCGCGGCGACCGCGCCGCGGGTCACCACGCCGTGCCGGTCCAGCAGGGTGCGGGCCAGGGCGTGGGCCCGGTGGGTCGGGTCGGGGGCCGCGGAGGGCAGGAGGGACCAGCGCCCGGAGACCGTGGGCGGACCCGTACGGGAGACGGTCGCGCTGAGCGTGCCGTACCGGCCGCGGGGGACGGTGCGCCGGGCCCGGTGGGCCGTGGAGCCCGCCGTGCGGCCCGAGCCCAGCAGGGAGCGCAGCGGGGCCAGGGTGTCGTTGGTGAGCCGGCCCGACCAGGCCAGGTCCCATACGGCCTCGGAGAGCGTCAGGTCGGACACCTCGGGGAACTCGGCGCGGATTGACTGCGAGATCTGCCGGAAGAACAGGCCGTACCCGCCCGCGAGGGATGCCAGGACCGCCTGGTGGAGCGGGCTCTGCTCCAGGGGATGCGGCGGGGGCAGGAGCAGCGGGGCCGCGTCCGCCAGGTAGAGGGAGACCCAGCCGTCCTTGCCCGGGAGGGCTCCGGCGCCCGCCCAGACCACCTCGCCCGCGGTGGTCAGTTCGTCCAGCAGGCCGGGGGAGTAGCCGCTGACCCGCGACGGGAGGATCAGGCGCTCCAGCGCCGAGGCCGGGATCGGGGCGCCCTGGAGCTGTTCGACCGCCCGGGCCAGGCCGTCGAGGCCGCGCAGGGCTCCGCCGAGGTGCTGCCACTGGGGGAGGAAGGTGGCCAGCGAGGTCGGCGGGACCGGTTCCAGCTCCTGGCGGAGCGCGGCCAGCGAGCGGCGGCGCAGCCGGCGCAGCACCGTCGCGTCGCACCATTCCTGGCCGATGCCCGCCGGGTGGAACTCGCCCTGGACCACCCGGCCGGCCGCGGCGAGCCGGTGCAGGGCGCCCTCCGTCACCGCCGGGCCCAGGCCGAAGCGGGTGGCGACGGCGGCCGTGGTGAACGGCCCGTGGGTGCGGGCGTAGCGGGCGAGCAGGTCCCCCAGCGGGTCCTTGACCGGCTCGGTGAACGCCTCCGGGACACCGACGGGCAGCGCCGTGCCCAGCGCGTCCCGCAGCCGGCCCGCGTCCTCGATCGACGCCCAGTGGTCCGCGCCGCCGATCCGCACCCGGATGGCGCGGCGGGCCGCGGCGAGCTCGTCCGCCCAGGCCGGCTCCGCCCCGCGCTCGGTCAGCTGGTCCTGTGTCAGCGGGCCCAGCATGCGCAGCAGGTCCGCCACCGACTCGGGATCCTTGGCCCGGCGGTCCTCGGTGAGCCACTGGAGCTCCCGCTCCAGCTCCTCCAGCACCTCCGCGTCGAGCAGTTCGCGCAGTTCCGCCTGGCCGAGCAGCTCGGCCAGCAGCCGGGAGTCCAGCGACAGCGCGGCCGCCCTGCGCTCGGCCAGGGGCGAGTCGCCCTCGTAGAGGAACTGGGCGACGTACCCGAAGAGGAGGGAACGGGCGAAGGGGGAGGGCTCCGGGGTGGTGACCTCGACCAGCCGGACCCGGCGCGCCTCGATGTCGCCCATCAGCTCGGTCAGGCCCGGCACGTCGAAGACGTCCTGGAGGCATTCGCGGACGGCTTCCAGCACGATCGGGAAGGAGCCGAACTCCGACGCCACCTGCAGCAGTTGCGAGGCGCGCTGGCGCTGCTGCCACAGCGGGGTGCGCTTGCCCGGACTGCGCCGCGGCAGCAGCAGGGCGCGGGCCGCGCACTCGCGGAAGCGGGAGGCGAACAGCGCGGAGCCGCCGACCTGGTCGGTGACGATCTGGTTGATGTCACCGTGGTCGAAGGCCACGTCGGCCGCGCCCAGCGGCGCCTGCTCGTCGTCGAACTCGAAGGCGGGCGGGCCCGAGGGGTCGTGGTCCAGGAGGTCCATGGACAGCAGGTCCGCGTCCGGGAGGCGGAGCACGATGCCGTCGTCGGCGTGCATCACCTGCGCGTCCATGCCGTACTTCTCGGCGAGGCGGGCGCTCAGCGCCAGCGCCCACGGGGCGTGTACCTGCGCGCCGAACGGCGAATGGACCACGACCCGCCAGTCGCCCAGCTCGTCGCGGAACCGCTCCACCACGATGGTCCGGTCGTCCGGGACGTGGCCGCAGGCCTCGCGCTGCTCGGAGAGGTACGCCAGCACGTTCTCCGCGGCCCAGGCGTCCAGGCCGGCCGCCAGCAGCCGCAGCCGCGCGTCCTCGTCGGAGAGGCCGCCGAGCTCGCGGAGGAACGCGCCGACCGCGCGGCCCAGTTCGAGAGGACGGCCGAGCTGGTCGCCCTTCCAGAACGGCAGCCGGCCCGGCACCCCGGGGGCGGGGGTGACCAGGACCCGGTCGCGGGTGATGTCCTCGATGCGCCACGAGGTGGTGCCCAGGGTGAAGACGTCCCCGACGCGGGACTCGTAGACCATCTCCTCGTCGAGCTCGCCGACCCGGCCGCCGCCCTTCTTCGGGTCCGATCCGGCGAGGAACACCCCGAACAGTCCGCGGTCCGGGATGGTGCCGCCCGAGGTGACCGCGAGGCGCTGGGCCCCCGGCCGGCCGGTGATCGTCCCCGCCACCCGGTCCCAGACCACGCGCGGCCGGAGCTCGGCGAACGCGTCCGACGGATAGCGGCCGGCCAGCATGTCCAGCACGGCGGTGAACGCCGACTCGGGCAGCGCCGCGAAGGGCGCCGCCCGCCGCACCAGCGCGAGGAGGTCGTCCAGCTGCCAGGTGTCCATCGCGACCATGGCGACCAGCTGCTGCGCCAGTACGTCCAGGGGGTTGGAGGGGACGCGCAGGGACTCGATCTCACCCGTGCGCATCCGCTCGGTGACCACGGCCGCCTGCACCAGGTCGCCGCGGTACTTGGGGAAGACCACCCCCGTGGAGACCGCACCCACCTGGTGTCCGGCCCGGCCCACCCGCTGGAGCCCGGAAGCCACCGAGGGCGGCGACTCCACCTGCACCACCAGGTCCACCGCGCCCATGTCGATGCCCAGCTCCAGGCTGGAAGTGGCGACCACGGCGGGCAGCCGGCCCGCCTTCAGGTCCTCCTCCACCAGCGCCCGCTGTTCCTTGGACACCGAGCCGTGGTGCGCGCGGGCCAGCAGGGGCGGGGCGCCGTGGGAGGCGCCCGACTGGGCCATGATCTCGGCCGGGGGCGGACCGTCCGGCAGCTTCTCGCCCATGGCGCGCTCGTACGCGATCTCGTTGAGCCGGTTGCACAGGCGCTCGGCGAGGCGGCGGGAGTTGGCGAACACGATCGTCGAGCGGTGCGCCATCACCAGGTCCGCGATCCGCTCCTCCACATGCGGCCAGATCGAGGGCTTGTCACCGCCCTCCCTGCCCTCGGTCGCGGGGGAACCGCCCAACTCGCCCATGTCCTGCACCGGGACGACCACCGACAGGTCGAACTCCTTGGCCGACGGCGGCTGGACGATCTCCACCTTGCCGCGCGGCGCGAGGTACCGGGCGATCTCGTCCACGGGCCGGACCGTCGCCGACAGCCCGATCCGGCGCGCCGGGCGCGGCAGCAGCTCGTCCAGCCGCTCCAGGGAGAGCGCGAGGTGCGCGCCGCGCTTGGTCCCCGCGACCGCGTGCACCTCGTCCAGGATCACCGTCTCGATCCCCGCGAGGGCGTCCCGGGCGGCCGAGGTCAGCATCAGGAACAGCGACTCGGGCGTGGTGATGAGGATGTCCGGCGGGCGGGTGGCCAGCGCCCGCCGCTCGGCGGGCGGGGTGTCGCCGGAGCGGATCCCGACCCGGATGTCCGGCTCGGGCAGGCCGAGACGGACGGACTCCTGCCGGATCCCGGTCAGCGGGCTGCGGAGATTGCGCTCCACGTCGACGGCCAGGGCCTTCAGCGGCGACACGTACAGGACGCGGCAGCGCTTCCTCGGCTCGGCGGGCGGCGGGGTCGAGGCGAGCCGGTCGAGGGCGGCGAGGAACGCGGCCAGGGTCTTGCCGGAGCCGGTGGGAGCCACCACCAGCACGTCCGAGCCCTCCCCGATCGCCTGCCAGGCACCCTCCTGCGCGGTGGTGGGCGTGAGAAAGGCCCCCGTGAACCACGAGCGGGTCGCGGGGGAGAACGAGTCGAGCGCAGCGCCTGCCATGCCCCCATCGTGCACCCGGCCACTGACAACGGGCCGGACCTGGGGAAACGTGCGTCGGTGAGCGGGCGCGGCGGAGCGCAGAATGGGGGGATGGGGACGGACGAGGGGCGCCGGGAGTGGGCCCGGCACTGGCAGTACCCGGAACTGCCCGGGCTGGATCTGCTGCGCGCCCGCTACGTGCGCCACACCTTCCCGCGCCACGCGCACGACGGGTACGTCATCGCGGCCGTCACCGGAGGCGTCGAGGAGATAGGACTGCCCGGCCACTCCGTGCGCGCCGGGCCGGGCAGCGTGGTCCTGATCAACCCCGAGGTGCCGCACACCGCGCGCGCCGGCGTGCCCGAGGGCTGGGCGTACGCCACCCTCTACCCCTCGCGCGACCTGATCGTCGAGGTCGCCGACGAGATCGGCACCCTGCGCGGCACTCCCGGCTTCACCGCCGACATGGTGGCCGACCTCCAGGGCGCCCGGGCGATCACCGAGATCCACCGCGCCGCCGAGGCGGGGAACGCTCTGGCCGCCGACACGCTGCTGCGGGGCCTGGTGGCACGGATGCTGACCCGGCACGCCGGCCCGCTGCCCTCCCGTACGGTGCAGGGCGCGGGCGGCGCGGAAGCGGCGGCGGCCCGGGCCGTCCTGCAGGAGCGCATGGCCGACCCGCCGTCGCTGGAGCAGCTCGCGGCGGAGCTGGGCACGAGCCCCTTCGCGCTGCTGCGGGCCTTCCGGGAGCGGTACGGCATGCCGCCGCACACCTGGCTCACCGACGCCCGGGTCCGCCGGGCCCGCCGGCTGCTCGACGCGGGCACCCCGCCGGCGGAGGCGGCCGTCACCGTCGGCTTCACCGACCAGCCCCACCTGAACCGCCACTTCACCCGGATCGTGGGGGTCCCGCCGGGCGCGTACCGGCGGGAGCGGGCCGTCTAGGGCGCGTATCGGGTCGTGATCAATGAGTCGCTCTGGTGAGCGTTTCCGGAGCGGCCGCGACGTTGCGGGTCTCGTGCATGATCAGCAGGCCGTTGACCACCATCAGTGTCGCGGTCAGGCAGTGGACGCCGAGCGCGGTGGCCACGGAGCCGTGGTGGGCCAGCACGTTGGCCATGTCGCCGTACGCGGCGAGTGCTTCCACCAGCAGCACCCAGCCCAGCGCCCGGCGGTGACCCGTCACCAGCAGGATGCCCAGAACCAGGGCCAGGACGACGTCGCGGATTCCCTTGATGATCAGGAAGCCGTCGCCGTCGCCGGGCGGCCAGCTCGGCAGGCCGTAGCCCGGCGCCGTCGTCTCCGGGCTCAGGATGTACTCGGTCCCGAACCAGAGTATGAAGAGGATGAAGACGGCGGCCAGGACGGTGTTGATCTTCTTCAGCGACATCGTTCTTCTCCATGCGGGTCTTCGTCGGCTTGGTGAGCTTCGTGGCGCTTGCCGAGTCGTGTGGGGCCTGATCAGGCCGGGTGAACGCGGCCGATCGAGGGGCGCGGCTTGCCGTGATCGCAGTCGTGGGATCTGAGCGGCAGGGGCGAACCGGTGCCTGTCGGGGCAGCGGTGCCATCAGGCGAGGGCGACGACCAGCAGGGTGAACGCGGCGACGATGACGGCGACGCGGATGTAGTGGTAGCGGTTCCAGCGGTGCAGCTGCTCCTTCCAGTCGGCGGGCCGGTTCTCGGGGGTCCAGGTCTTGTTCCGGTTGTTGATCGGGACGAGCAGCAGGACCGACATGACCACGCTGACGATCAGCAGTCCGGCGGCGGTGACGACGAGTCCGGCGCCGTGGTGGTGCCATCCGGCGATGGCCCAGATCGCGCTGAGGACGAGCGAGCCCATGTACCAGACCGGCATCAGGGCGCCGAGCATCCGGCCGCCGTGGGCGTGGCCGAGCTGGCGGCTGTCCTCGGGAAGCGCGTCCAGGATCCGGTTCATGATGAAGGCGACGGAGAACTCCACCCCCACCATCAGGCCGACGACGACGGTGGTGACGACCTCGAGTGTGTCGAGCATGACGATCCCTCCGAGCTAGCGTTGCTAGATGATGAGGCAACGCTAGTACTACTAACGCTCGGTTGTCTAGCGATGCTAGGATCGAATCATGTCGGTAAAGGAACGCAAGGAGCGCGACCGGGCGGAGCGCGAGCGCCTCATCGTGGCGACAGCCCGTGAACTCGCCGAGCAGCAGGGCTGGGACGCAGTCACCACCCGCCGGCTCGCCGAGCGCATCGAATACAGCCAGCCCGTCCTCTACAGCCACTTCCGCGGCAAGCGCGCGATCATCGGCGCCGTCGCCCTGGAAGGCGCCGCCGAGCTGGCCGCGGCGGTGCGTGCCGCGGCCTCCCGAGCGACCGGCCCGCGCGAGCGGGTCGCCGCCCTCGCCCGCGCCTATCTCGACTTCGCCGAGCACAACCCGGCGGTCTACGACGCCTTGTTCCAGCTCGACGGCGGCCTGGCGTACGCGCAGGAGGACACCCCCGAGCCGCTGAAGGACGCCTTCGCCGCCCTGCTCGAGAGCCTCGCCGAGGTCGCCGGCGACGGCGTCCACCCGGGGCTGTTCACCGAGGTGTTCTGGGCGGCTCTGCACGGCCTGGCGACCCTGACCCGAGCGGGCCGCCTGCTGCCCGAGGACGCCGAGTCGAGGGTGGAGCTGTTGGTGGACCGGCTCGCCCTGGTCTGACACACCCTCCCGGCGGGCACGCACCCGGGGCCCTCGGGCCCCGCTGCTGCCTGCCTGCGGCACCGCTTCCGGTCATTCGGAAAACCCCGCGCGCGCAAGAACGTACAAGACGGCTCGACCGGCCCCCGCATAGCTTCGGGGTGTGGCAGAGCAGCGCATGATCACAGAGTCAGAGGTACGGGAGACACCGGTGCCCGAGGGGCGGCCGCGTGCCGCCGTCGTGCGGGACGCGCTCGGGGTCGGGGTGGCCGTCGGGCTGTCCGGGTTCGCCTTCGGGGTGACCGCCGCAGGGGCCGGCATCAGTACGCTCCAGGCCTGCGTGCTGAGCCTGCTCGTCTTCACCGGCGCCTCGCAGTTCGCGCTGGTCGGGGCGCTGGCCGCGGGCGGGAACCCGTTCACCGCCGCCGCCGGGGCCTTCTTCCTCGGGACCCGCAACGCCTTCTACGGGCTGCGCCTGTCGCAGCTCCTCGCACTGCCGCGCGCCGTACGGCCCCTCGCCGCGCACTGGGTGATCGACGAGACCACCGCCGTGGCGCTGGCCCAGCCCGACCGGAAGTCGGCCCGGCTCGGCTTCACCGTCACCGGGCTCACCCTCTACGTGCTGTGGAACCTCACCACCCTGCTCGGCGCGCTCGGCGCCGGGGCCATCGGGGACACCAGGGCATGGGGGCTGGACGCCGCAGGGCCCGCCGTGTTCCTGGCCCTGCTCGCGCCGATGCTGAAGACCGGCACCGAGCGGGCCGTCGCCGCCCTCGCGCTGGTCCTCGGGCTCGGGTTCCTGCCGGTGCTCCCCGCCGGGGTGCCCGTGCTGATCGCGGCCCTGGCCGCCCCCGTCGTGCTGTGGATGAAGGGACGCCGCTCGTGAACGTCTGGATCGCCATCGGGCTCACCGTCGTCGGCTGCTACGCCGTGAAGTACGCGGGGCTGCTCGTCCCCGCCGGGGCCCTGGAGCGGCCCCTGGTGCGCCGCCTGGCCGCCCTGCTGCCGGTGGCGCTGCTCGCCGCGCTCACCGCCCAGCAGACCTTCAGCACCGGCTCCGCCCTCGTCGTCGACGCCCGCGCCGCCGGGCTCGCGGCCGCCGGCCTGGCGCTGCTGCTGCGGGCGCCGTTCCTGGTCGTGGTCGCGGCCGCCGTCGTGGTCACCGCGGGGGTACGGGCCCTGGGAGGCTGACCGCGGCCGGCAGGCGTCCGTAGGCCCGCAGGGTCAGCAGGGCCTCCAGGGTGGCGATCGGCCGCCGCTCCAGCGCGCTCCCCGGCGCCCAGGCCCGCCGGCGCACCGGCCAGCCGCCGTCCGGCTGCTGCTCGGAGGCCAGGAAGTCCAGCGAGCGGCGGATCTCCGCGTCGGTGAACCAGCCGCGGGCCAGCGACTCGGGACGGCGCGCGAAGTCGTGCGGGTACAGCCGCTCGCCCGGTGCGTAGCCGGGGGACTCCGGGTACTCCGCCCGCCGCACCGGGTCGAGCACCACCAGCCGCTGCTCGCGCGCCAGCCGTCCGAGCCGGTCCGCGGCCGCCGCCGCCCGCGTCCGGTCGGGGGCGCCGTCGAGGAAGGCCACCGCGCTCTGGACCTCGTACGGATGCGAGTGGCGCAGGTTCTCGACGCGGTCCCAGCAGAAGTCCGTGGCCCGGAAGAGCCAGGCGTGCCAGACCCGGTTGCGGTGCAGTACGCCGACGACCGGGCCCGTGGCCAGCAGCTCGCCCGGCGGATCGTCCAGCATCGGGTGGTACGGGGCCGAGGGGTAGTCGTGCGGGGCGGGGAAGACCACCGGAAGCGCGCCGTCCGCGGTGGAGACCCCGGTCAGGTGGCGGCAGAGCCGCTCGATGCGCTGCCCGGCGCAGCGGCCCAGGCTGTCGAGCACGCGCAGGGCGTGCGCGGTGTGCAGGGGCTGGCTGAGCGGACCGCGCAGGTCCGGATCGAGCGCGTGACCGTAGCCGCCGTCGTCGTTGAGGTACGAACCGAGGGCGGTGTCCACCGCGTCGGCGTCCCCGCCGAGGAAATGGAACGTGAACCGCCGCTGCTCCAGCACGCGGGCCGTGAGCCAGATGAACCGCTCGGCGCGGGCCAGCGGGGTCTGCGAGGAAGCTTCGTCTCCGGGCATGCGTGCAACCTAGGGCGCGGTGGTGCGGCGAGGAGGGGCGAACGCTGCCGGTGCACTCTCACGGGGCGGGATACTGGGGGCATGCGGTTGACGATTTTCTGGGAGCGGATGGCCGAGCACTTCGGTGCGGGCTACGCCGACTCCTTCGCGCGGGACCACGTCATGACGGAGCTCGGCGGGCGGACCGTCCACCAGGCGCTGGACGCGGGCTGGGAGGCCAAGGACGTGTGGCGCGCGGTGTGCGCGGCGATGGACGTGCCGGCGTCGCTGCGCTGACCCTGCGCGGGTACCGGGAGACCGCTTCGCGGTTCGGTCCGCCGGTGGGACAGACTTGGCTGCGTGGCAGCCAGCGAAGAGACGACCGATCAACGCGCAGACGCCCTGGGTACGCCGCCGCGTGCGGACGCCCAGGGCGTACCGGCGCCGCATGGAGGCGCCGGGGACGTGACACCGCCGCGTGCAGGCACGCCGGATGCGACGCCATCGCGTGCGGACGCTCCGGGAGTGACGCCGCCGCGTGCGGACGCTCCGGACGTGACGCCGCCGCGTGCGGATGCCCCCGGTGCGCCGCCGCCGGAGCAGCCCGGTGGGGCCCCCGCAGGGGACGAGGCGCGGATGCCGCGCTGGCTGCCGCGCGCCGTGGTCCTCGTCCTGGCCCTGATCGCCTGCTTCCAGCTCGGCAGCTGGGCCTTCCACCAGCTGCTGGGGCTGCTCGTCAACATCCTGATCGCGTTCTTCCTCGCACTCGCGATCGAACCCGCGGTGGCCAGGATGGCGGCCCACGGCATGCGCCGCGGGCTCGCCACCTTCCTGGTCTTCCTCGGGGTGTTCGTCGCGGCCGCCGGGTTCCTCACCCTGCTCGGCTCGATGCTCGCCGGGCAGATCATCGAGATGGTGGAGGGCTTCCCGCGCTACCTCGACTCGGTGATCAACTCGATCAACAGCACGTTCCACACCGAGCTGTCCCGGCTGGAGATCCAGGACAGCCTGCTGCGCTCCGACTGGTTGCGCAAGTACGTGCAGAACAGTGCGACCGGCGTGCTCGACGTGTCCGCCACCGTGCTCGGCGGGCTGTTCAAGCTGCTGACGATCGGGCTGTTCTCCTTCTACTTCGCCGCCGACGGGCCCCGACTGCGGCGCGCGCTGTGCTCCGTACTGCCGCCCGCGAAGCAGGCCGAGGTGCTGCGCGCCTGGGAGATCGCCGTCACCAAGACGGGCGGCTACCTCTACTCGCGCGGGCTGATGGCGCTGATCTCCGCCATCGCCACCTACATCCTGCTGGCGGTCCTCGGCGTGCCGTACGCGCCCGCCCTCGCGATGTGGGTGGGGCTGGTCTCGCAGTTCATCCCCACCATCGGCACGTACCTCGCGGGCGCGCTGCCGGTCCTGATCGCCTTCACCGTCGACCCCTGGTACGCGCTGTACGTCCTCGGATTCGTGGTGGTGTACCAGCAGTTCGAGAACTACGTCCTCCAGCCGAAGCTGACCTCGAAGACCGTGGACATCCATCCGGCGGTGGCCTTCGGATCGGTCGTCGCGGGCACCGCCCTGCTGGGCGCGGTCGGGGCGCTCATCGCGATCCCGGCCGTCGCCACGCTGCAGGCCTTCCTCGGCGCGTACGTGAAGAGGTACGAGCTGACGCGGGCCGCCGACGCCTCTACTTCCCGGCCTCGCCGCCGAGTACGGCTGCCAAGGCTTCGGTGACGGCGGCCTCGACGGCGTCCTTGTCCACGCCGAGGCCGGTCAGCAGGCCCTCGCCGTGCTCCTGCTCTAGGAGCGCGAGGAGGATGTGCTCCGTGCCCACGTAGCCGTGGCCGAGGCGCAGGGCTTCGCGGAAGGTGAGCTCCAGGGTCTTCTTCGCGGCTGCGTCGAAGGGGACGAGGTCGGGGACGTCCGCTGCTGCCGGGGGCAGGGCGCCGGTCGCCGCGGCGCGCACGGCGTCGGTGTCGACCCCCTGGGCGGTCAGGGCGAGCGCCGCGAGGCCCTCGGGCTCGGACAGCAGGCCGAGGACCAGGTGCTCCGTGCGGATCTCGGTGTTGCCGGCGGCGCGGGCCTCGTTCTGCGCGACCACGACGACGTTGCGGGCGCGGGGGGTGAAGCGGGCGAAGCCCTGGTTGGGGTCGAGGCCGGCGTCGCCCTCCTTGTCGGCCTTGGGCACGAAGCGCTTCTGGGCGGCCTGACGGGTGACGCCCATGCTGCGGCCGATGTCGGTCCAGGAGGCGCCGGAGCGGCGGGCCTGGTCGACGAAGTGGCCAATGAGGTGGTCGGCCACGTCGCCCAGCGCCTCGGCGGCGACGACGGCGCCGCTGAGCTGCTCCAGGGTGTCGGTGTGGACCTTCTTGATGGCCTCGATGAGGTCGTCGAGGCGTACCGGGTTGGTCATGCGAACGGGTTCCACCGAAGGGTTCGTCATGGGTGCAACCGTAGGTTGACAGTCCGCGGAGTGTCAACCCTGGGTTGTCATTCGGTGTGCGGCTCAGTACGTGACGACGATCCGGCGGGCCGGCCCGTCCACCCGGATGCGCCCTCCGACGGGGATCACGAGCTGCGGGTCGGTGTGCCCGAGGTCGACGTCGAACACCACCAGGGTGTCGGGGGCGTACTGGTCCAGCGCGCGCAGCACGGCCTCTCGCTGTTCGCGGCGGAACCGCGCCTTCTCCTCGGCGCCCGACCGGCTCTCGAACGACCAGGCCTTCGCCCGGCCCATCAGCAGCGCGGGGAACCGGCGCAGCAGCCCCCGCTCGCCCATGTGCCGGAGGATCCGGTAGACCTCCTCGGCGCGCGGCAGCTCCTCCGAGGTCTCCAGGAAGAGCACGTTGCCGGCGTAGGCGTCGGTCGGCAGCACCGCGCGGTCGGCCATCAGCAGCCAGGAGATGATCTCCAGGTTGCCGCCCCAGCCGATGCCTTCGACCACCCGGTCGGCGTTGTGCCAGGACCAGCCGTCGGAGGGCTCCATCTCCGGTTCGGCGTCGAAGGTGTGCGGGTCCTCCCAGGGGCCGTTGACGTCCCCGTAGGTGCTCGACTGCGTAAGCTCGTACGCGCCCGAGGTGAACAGCGCCGCCCGGAGGGAGTCGGCGGTCGAGGGGTGCATCGCGCCGGGCCGCCCGAGCTCGACCATCACCGTGCCGCCGTGGTAGCCGACGATGCCCAGGTTCCGCAGGAACAGCAGCAGGTTGGTGTTGTCGCTGTAGCCGAAGAACGGCTTGGGGTTGGCGCGCAGGAGATCGCGGTCGAGGTGGGGCAGGACGGTGATCTGGTCGTCGCCGCCGATGCTGGCGATCACCGCCTTGATGCCGGGGTCCGCGAAGGCGGCGTGGATGTCCGCGGCCCGCTCCCGGGGCGTCGCGCCCATCTTCCGGGTCGTCGGATACTCCACGGGCTTCAGCCCGAACTCCTCCCGGAGCCTGCGCAGCCCCAGCTCGTAGGGCAGCGGGAAGAGGCCGGGCAGCCCGGCGGAAGGGGACAGCACCGCGATCTGGTCACCGGGGCGGGGCTTGGCGGGGTAGAGAGGATCTGTCATCCGATGATCATAGGAAGCGGGGGAGCCGGCAGCGGCGGGCAGAGAAGGGCCGGCAACGGCGGCGCAGGCGGGCCCGCCCGGCGCCACGCCGCGCACGGCAGGCCGTACCTGACGTACGGGGATCGGCGGCCGACGGGGAGTGACCGCGCCCCGCGTGGCTTGCGCGGCGCGGGCGGCCGTCTCATAGTCCGAGGT
Organism: Streptomyces sp. NBC_01294; assembly: GCF_035917235.1. Taxonomy (NCBI): domain Bacteria; kingdom Bacillati; phylum Actinomycetota; class Actinomycetes; order Kitasatosporales; family Streptomycetaceae; genus Streptomyces; species Streptomyces sp. NBC_01294. The sequence continues at coordinate 2,196,324 of NZ_CP108423.1, read as the reverse complement.
ATGGACGCGCGCGAGGCTGCGCTCCGACAGGCCCACGACCATGCGGTCCGCTGGCTGGCGAGCCTGTCCGACCGCAGGGTTCCCGCCCGCGCTTCGGTCGACGAGACCGTGCGCGCGCTCGGTGTCGAACTGCCCGACGGTCCCAGCGTGCCCGCCGATGTCGTCGACCTGCTGGCCACGGCCTGCGAGCCGGGGCTCACCGCTTTCCCCAGCGGCCGCTTCTACGGGTTCGTGGTCGGCGGCACCGAACCGGCCGCGCTGGCCGCGGACTGGCTCGTCAGCGCCTGGGACCAGAACTGCGTGATGCGCGCCGCCTCGCCCGCGTACACGGCGGCGGAGGAGATCGCCGGCGCCTGGCTGCTCGATCTGCTCGGCCTGCCGGGCGACAGCGCCGTCGGCTTCACCACGGGGGCCACGATGGCGAACTTCACCTGCCTCGCCGCCGGGCGCGACGCGGTGCTGCGGCGCGCCGGCTGGAACGTCGCCCGCGACGGACTCGCCGGAGGGCCGGCCGTCCGCGTCCTCGCCGGCGAGGACCGCCACATGGCCGTCGACCTGGCGCTGCGCTACCTCGGCCTCGGCAAACCCGAACTGGTGAAGGCGGACGGTCAAGGGCGCATCGAGCCCGAGGCCCTGCGGGACGTCCTGGAAGCCGACGGCCAGAGCCGGAGCCAGAACCCCACGATCGTGATCCTCCAGGCCGGAGACATCCACTCCGGCGCCTTCGACCCGTTCACCGAGACGATCGGCGCCGCCCGCGCGGCGGATGCCTGGGTGCACGTCGACGGGGCCTTCGGGCTGTGGGCGGCCGCCTCCCCGGCCCGCGCCCACCTGACCGAGGGCTGCGCCCACGCCGACTCCTGGGCGACGGACGCCCACAAGACCCTGAACGTCCCCTACGACTGCGGCCTTGCCCTCGTGCGCGACCCGTCGGCGCTCCGGGCGGCGATGGGGCTGCGCGGCGACTACCTCATCCAGGACGAAGCGGGCGACCCCGTCGACAAGGTCCCCGAACTTTCGCGGCGCGGCAGGGCCTTCACCGTGTGGGCCGCACTCAGGTCCCTCGGCCGGTCGGGCGTGGCCGACCTCGTCGACCGGCTGTGCCGGCACGCCGACGCGTTCGCCGCGGGCATCGCCGGGATCGACGGCGCGACCGTGCTCAACGACGTGGTGTTCACCCAGGTCTGCGCCGAGTTCGGCACCGACGCACGTACGGAACGGGTACTCGCCCGGCTGCTCGACGACGGCACGACCTGGATCAGCGGCTCCACCTGGCACGGCCGGCGCGTCATGCGCATCTCGGTGAGCAACTGGTCGACGACCGACGAGGACGTGACGCGCGCGCTCGACGCGATCCGGCGCGCATCCGCCGCGTGTTGAAGCCGCGGTCCGCGGGCGAGGAGGGGGTGCGCGGCGCCGAGCGTGGATGCCCGTCGCGTGGCGCGGCGCGTGGCGGCGGCTCCTCGGATCGGCATCCGTAGGCGAGCCGTCGTCGCAGCGGTGCGGGCGCAACCTGCACCGCCGGGCGTCGTTCATCAGTGGCGTACAGCGGCGACTGGAGGAGACGACACATGTGGCGCCCGGTGGTGCATCGGATCGGACGGACCCTCGCGGTGGTGGCCGCCTGCGCTGTCGCCGTCGGAGCTCTCGCCGCGGCCCCGGCCGGGGCCGCGGCCGATGGGGTGGGCCCGGTCTTCGACCGGGACTTCGCGGATCCGGACATCGTGAAGGCGGGCCGCACTTACCACGCCTACGCGACCAACAGCGGCGGCAAACACATCCAGCACGCCACCTCCCGCGATCTGGTGCACTGGTCGATGGCCGACGCCGACCCGCTGCCCGAGCTCGGGACGTGGGCGGAACCGAACCCTTCGTGGGTGTGGGCGCCCGAGGTGTTCGACAACGGCCGCGGTTTCACCATGCACTACACCGCCCGGGACCGCGCGAGCGGCAGGCAGTGCATCGGCGTCGCCGTGTCCTCCTCCCCGAACGGGCCGTTCCGGCCGTCCGGCGAGGGGCCGCTGGTCTGCCCGGTCGCCGAGGGCGGTGCCATCGACGCCGCGAGCCATACGGAGAACGGCAGGCGCTACCTGCTGTGGAAGAACGACGGCAACTGCTGCGAGAGGGACACCTGGCTCCATCTCCAGCCCGTCACCCGGGACGGCACGCGCACCACGGGGGATCCCGTCCGGCTGATCAGGCAGGACCGGGAGTGGGAGGGGAAACTGGTCGAAGCCCCCACCCTCGTCGAACGGGACGGCCGCTACGTGCTGTTCTACTCGGCGGACTCCTACGACGGTCACCGGTACAAGACCGGCTATGCGGTCGCGGGCAGCCTCACGGGCCCGTACACGAAGGCCGCCGCGCCCCTGATGACGACGGAGTCCTTCGACGGTGCGGTGCGCGGCCCGGGCGGTCAGGACGTGGTGACCGGCCCGGACGGACAGGACCGGATCGTCTTCCACGGCTGGAGTCCGGACGGCACGCGACGACGCGTCATGTACGGGGCCGACCTGGGCTTCGCGGGCGGTTATCCGGTGGTCCGGGGCAGCAAGGTGGTCTACCAGGCGGAGAACGCACGGGTGAACCATGCGGTGATCCGCGACGCGGTCGGCGCCCTCGACGGGCGGGCCGTCGGCCACATCGACCACGCGGACAGCTCCGTCGAGTTCGACGTCTTCGCCGCCTCGCAAGGCCGCCACGCACTCCGGGTGCGGTTCGCCAACGGTTCCCGGAACGACGGCGGCGGCGACGGAGGCGGCCCGGCGACGGCCTCGCACCACCTCGTGGTCAACGGCGAGGCCGCCGGAACGGTGCACTATCCGCACACCGGCTGGGACCGCTGGGACACGTCGGCGGCGTCCCTCACACTGCGCAAGGGCTGGAACACCGTTCGCCTGTCGACGGGCGAACGTCACGCGGAGCTGGACTCCATCGAGGTCGCCTGAGCCGACGGGCGCCTGCTCAGCCCCACTTCTGGTGGTCCGAGCGGTCGCAGGGCAGGGCGCGGAGTCCGGCGCCGCCGCTGTCGTCCAGACAGGCACCGGTGCTCCGGCTGCTCACCTGGACCGACTCGTCGTCCCACGCGGTGAGCAGCCATTTCTGGGACGCGGCTGCGCTGCAGGCCGAGGTGCGGAGCCCGGAGCCGCTGCTGTCCAGGCAGGCGCCGGTGGCGTGGTTGCGCAGTTCGCTGGTGCCGTCGGGATGCGGGTGAACGGTCCACCGCTGGTAGCTCATCCCGTTGGGCGCGAACGAGCGCAGCCCTTGGTCGAGGCTGTGGTCCAGGCAGTTCCCCGTAGCCCGGTTGACGAAGATCCGGGCCACGTCGTGTGATCCCGGCGCCCCGTGCCGGGCTTTCCCGCCCGCCGTCTGTGTCTGCGTCGGCGGCTGCGCCTGCGCCGGTGCCTTCGAAGGGGCCTGCCCGGGTGCGGAGTCCGTCGCCAGGAAGAACCGGGCGAGCGCGGCGCCGAGCAGCAGGCCCGCGAAGGCGCCGGCGGCGGCCCAGGCCCAGCGGCTGCGCAGCCGGACCCCGGCCAGGCGCCACCGGCGGCGCCATCGGGATTCGGGCACCGGAGCACCTCCGGCGCCGGCGGGCGGTTTGGGCTGGCAGCGGTCCGCCGCTTCCCACAGCACCCGGTAGTCCGCGGGATCCGCGTCCAGGGCCCGGCACAGATCACGGACGGTGGCCCACGGCGGGACCGTGCTGCCCCGGAGGTAACGCGACAGCGACGAGTCGCTGATCATCACTTCCGACTCCAGCGAACGCAGGGTCCGTCCGGACCGCTGCTGAAGAGCCTTGAGCGCACTTCCCAGTTGCTTCCCGGGACTGGTGTGCTGCCCGTCGACGCCCGCCATGTCTGCCCCCTTCCGGCCTGCGCCGCAGAGGTGCTCAAGCAGGCCGCGCTTGTCCCGGGATGGTCATGTCCCAGCAGGTCAGAAGCCTAGGGATCCCGACATCGGTGAAGCAAACGGGACAACCTTGCCGCGCCCTCGCCGGCCGCCACAGACTCTGCATCACCGCCCCGCAGCCCATGCGAACGCAGGAATGCCTGCGCCGCACCGATGGCGTGAGCGTCACGACGGGTTGAACGACGACCCCTCGTCCGCCAGGGCTCCGCAACCCGCAGTACCTGGGCCTCCGGGCCCCGGAGCCACGCTGCCCGGCACGCGGGCCGGAGCAATCCCCCCACGCAGTTCCCTACGAGAAGCCGGAGAACCGAGATGTCCAAGAACACCACCCGCCGCTGGGGCATGGCCGTGTTGACCGCCGTCGTCTGCATCGGCTCCACGGCGCTGACCGCACCGTCGGCACCCGCGGCGCAGCCCACGGTCCGGACGGCCACCGTCTCCTCCGAGAGCCAGTACCCCGAGGCCCTCCGGGCGGCGCCCCGCATCAGCCGTGCGGAGGTGCTGGCACGGGCCAAGACCTGGCTGACCGCGAACAACGGCCGCCCTGTCCCCTACAGCCAGAACACGTACTGGAAGGACGGCTACCGGCAGGACTGCTCCGGGTACGTCTCCATGGTCCTGGGCCTCGCCAAGCCCGGACCCAACACCGTCGCCCTCAAGAACAACGGCTTCACCCGCCGGATCGCGATGAGCGAGCTGGCCCCCGGCGACCTGGTCATCAAGGCCGACAGCAGCAGCGCCGACAACCGGCACGTCGTCATCTTCGACGGCTGGGCCGACAGCGCCCACACGGTCTACAAGTCCTACGAGCAGGCCGGCGGCGTCGGAACGCGCTGGAAGCAGCACTCGTACGGAGTGAACGGCCGCGACGGCTACCACGCCTACCGCCCCGTCAACATCGTGGGCTGACCCACCCCGGGCTTCCCGGGCCTCCCGGGTCCCGGGCCCTGAACGCATCGCGGTCGCCGACGTGCGTCCGCGCGGAAGCGGCCGCGATGCCCGTCCACGCCCCATCGTCATCACCGCATACCGAGGAGCACCATGAACACCACCCGTCCGCTCGTGAAGAGGTCCCGCGTGGCCCTGGCCGGCCTCCTGCTCGCCTCCGCGCTGGTCTCGACCACCGGCACTGCCACTGCCACCGCCGCTGCCGACGCCGCCGTGCCCGCACGCGCACTCGACAGCGTCCAGACCTTCCGCAACGGCGCGACATCGGCCTGTCTGGACGACAGCGAGGCCGGCGTCCGCACCTACACCTGCCTGGGCAACGAGCACCAGAAGTGGAACGTCCACCAGTGGGCCGACGGCACCCGTGAACTGAAGAACCGCAAGACCGGGCTCTGCCTCACCGATCACCCGCGGGGCACCGTCACGCCCCAGCCGTGCGACAAGGCCAAGGACGAGAGCTGGTTCGTCCACCGCTATCCGGACGGCGCCGTCGAGTTCAAGAACCAGGCGACCGGCCTGTGCCTGGACGACAGCTTCGAGCACCGTCTCCGCACCTTCCCGTGCGGCACCCACAGCGCCAGGAGCCCGTACCAGACCTGGCACTAGCCGCCTCGGGACCGGGGCTGGGGCCGTAGGAGCCCGGGGCAAGGCCGACCCGTGTCACCGGGCCGGCCTTGCCCGCAGGCCCGACCGTCCCGGACGAGCGCGGCGGCCGATCTCCGGGGCCTGGGATGCTGGAGGTGCGGGCCGACGTGCGGGCCGACGGCCGGGGTGGGCGTGGCGCGCTTGACAGGGAAATCGAACATCCATTCTGATGAGTTATCCACAGCCGAACCGGTCGTGGAGGCGCATTGTCAGTGGCAGGCATTAGCGTCAATGGCGTGAAGCGATCGACTCAAGCAAACCGGGTGGAACCCATGGCAGGCACCGACCGCGAGAAGGCTCTAGACGCCGCGCTCGCACAGATTGAACGGCAATTCGGCAAGGGTGCGGTCATGCGCCTCGGCGACAAGCCGAACGACCCCATCGAGGTCATCCCCACCGGGTCGACCGCGCTGGACATCGCCCTCGGCGTCGGCGGGCTGCCCCGCGGCCGTGTGATCGAGGTGTACGGGCCGGAGTCCTCCGGTAAGACGACCCTGACCCTGCACGCCGTGGCCAACGCGCAGAAGGCCGGCGGCACCGTCGCCTTCGTGGACGCCGAGCACGCGCTCGACCCCGAGTACGCGAAGGCCCTCGGCGTCGACACCGACAACCTCATCCTGTCCCAGCCGGACACCGGCGAGCAGGCGCTGGAGATCGTGGACATGCTCGTCCGCTCCGGCGCCCTCGACCTGATCGTCATCGACTCCGTGGCCGCCCTGGTGCCGCGCGCGGAGATCGAGGGTGAGATGGGCGACTCGCACGTGGGTCTCCAGGCCCGCCTGATGAGCCAGGCGCTCCGGAAGATCACCGGTGCGCTCAGCCAGTCGAAGACCACCGCGATCTTCATCAACCAGCTCCGCGAGAAGATCGGTGTGATGTTCGGCTCGCCGGAGACCACCACCGGTGGCCGCGCGCTGAAGTTCTACGCCTCCGTCCGCCTCGACATCCGCCGTATCGAGACCCTGAAGGACGGCACGGACGCGGTCGGCAACCGCACCCGCGTCAAGGTCGTCAAGAACAAGGTCGCGCCCCCGTTCAAGCAGGCCGAGTTCGACATCCTCTACGGCCACGGCATCAGCCGCGAGGGCGGCCTGATCGACATGGGCGTGGAGCACGGCTTCGTGCGCAAGGCCGGCGCCTGGTACACGTACGAGGGCGACCAGCTCGGCCAGGGCAAGGAGAACGCCCGCAACTTCCTGAAGGACAACCCGGATCTCGCCAACGAGATCGAGCGGAAGATCAAGGAGAAGCTGGGCGTGGGTGTCCGCAAGGCGGACGCCGTCGTCGCCGAGGCCGGTGCCGACACGGCCAACGCCGCGGCCCCCGCCGTGCCCGCCCCCGCGTCGAAGGCCAAGACGACGGCCAAGGCCGCCGTGGCCAAGAGCTGACCCGTGCGCGAGCAGGAAGGGGGCGGCGAGCGCCGCGGCGGCCGTGAAGGCCGCCAGGAACTGCCGCCCCAGAGCCCCGAGGAGCAGGCGCGGGCGATCTGTCTGCGCCTGCTCACCGGGAGCCCGCGCACACGGCGCCAGCTCGCGGACGCCCTGCACAAGCGGGGCATCCCCGAGGAGGTGTCGCAGCAGGTCCTCTCCCGGTACGAGGAGGTGGGCCTGATCGACGACGCCGCCTTCGCCGGAGCCTGGGTCGAGTCCCGGCACCGCGGCCGGGGCCTGGCCCGGCGGGCGCTCGCCCAGGAGCTTCGGACCAAGGGGGTGCACGCCACCCTCGTCGAGGAGGCCCTGGAGCTGCTGGACTCCGAACAGGAGGAGCAGACGGCCCGGGAGCTCGTGGAGCGCAAGCTCCGCTCCACCCGTGGCCTGGAGCGCGACAAGCGGATCCGGCGCCTCGCCGGGATGCTCGCCCGCAAGGGATACCCGGAGGGCATGGCCCTGCGGGTGGTCCGCCGTGCGCTGGAGGCGGAGGGTGAGGACGCCGACGGCCTCGGGTACCCGGGGGAGTGACCGGCCGGCGCCTGTAGCGGCCGACCGGATCCCACCAAGACCAAGACCAAGACCAAGCACGAGGGCGCGGCGCCGTTGCCGGGGGCGCTGCCCCCGGACCCCCGCGCCTCAAACGCCGGCGGGGCTGAAAGAGCGCAGCAGGGGCGTCAGGCAGGGGTGACCGGGAGGCCTGCCGCTTTCCAGGACTGGAAGCCGCCGGTCAGGTCGGTCGCGCGGTGGAGGCCCAGGGCGTGGAGGGACGCCGCGGCGAGGCTGGAGGCGTAGCCCTCGTTGCAGATCACCACCACCTGGAGGTCGTGGCTCGTCGCCTCGGGGGCGCGGTGGCTGCCCAAGGGGTCCAGACGCCACTCCAGTTCGTTGCGCTCGACCACCAGCGCGCCCGGGATCAGGCCGTCCCGCTCGCGCAGGGCCTGGTAGCGGATGTCCACCAGCAGGGCGCCGGCGGCCGCGTACGCCTCCTGCGCGTCGAGACGGGTGTAGCCGGCGCGGACCCGTTCCAGCAGCTCGTCGATGCCGACCGGGGCGCTCACTGCCAGTCCGCCGGGCGCTCGACGTGCTCGAGGTGGAGCACCGGGCCGCTGCGGCTGTAGCGGCGGATCAGCGGGAGCGGCGGGTAGTACGCGTGCACCGAGATCGCGTGCTCGGTCGGGGACGCGTTGAGCACCTCGTGCACGTGGTGCTCCCCGAACGCCCGCCCCGCGCCCGCGTCCAGCGCGCGGCTGCGGTCGACGCCGGGGGCCAGCTCCAGCGACTTCCAGCCCTCCGAGGGCAGGCGTACGGCCAGCGAGTGTTCGGTGAGCCGGCCCCGGGCGGTGGCGAACGCGCCCCGCGATTCGGCGTGGTCGTGCCAGCCGGTGCCCGTGCCCGGCGGCCAGCCGATCAGCCACGCCTCGCTGCCGCCCGGACCGTCCAGCCGGACCCAGGTGCGGCCCTCGGGATCGAGCGGCAGAGAAGCCACGACCCCCGGGTCGGCCGCCGTGCGGAGGGCGAAGTCGAGGAGCTCGGCGGCCGTGGGGCCCGCGGCCGGCCGCACGGGCTCAGGGGCGTACGCGGGTGCGGGTGCAGATGCAGCGGCAGATGCAGACATCAAAGGGGACCGTTCCTGGGTTCGCGGAGGTGCGCGCAGGCCGGTGGACGGCACGGGGCGCGCGGAGGAAAGGGCGAATCAGCAGGAAGGGCGACACACGCAGCCCGCGTAGCGGAGCAGGTCCATATGGACCCTCCGCCACAGGCGTACGTCGTTGCCGGTCATTCCGCGAGTGAACCACGCGGGCCCGGAGACGGTCAATCGATCACCACGATCGGTGTCGGCTTCGTGGTCTTTGTTGTTTTCGCCGTCATCGGGGGCGCCACCACCCGGGATTCGGGTGCGCCCGCCCGGACCGCGTCCGCAGCCTCGTACAGCTCCGCCGGGCGGACCCCCGCGAAGGTCGCCGCCAGGTGCCCGTCCGGCCGTACGAGCAGCACGGTGTGGGCCGGGGCCCCCGGGTAGCTGTCCGCGACCAGCAGATCGGTACGGACCGGCAGGGCGCTCACCGCCGCCGCCAGGCGGGGCATCAGCCCGGCGCCGAGCCAGTGCCGCCGGTCCCAGACCCCGGTTCCCGGAGCCACCAGCACCACCAGCAGCCGGCCCTGCCCCAGCAGGTCGCGCAGCGGCACGGTCGATCCGTCGGGCGCGGTCACCGGGACGTTCGCCACGGGACCGCCCGGCTCGGTGGCCGTCGGCACCTCGCGCACGGCGACCGGAGGGGCGTACGTGGGCTCCGCGCCCAGCGGCCCCCGACCCAGGTGGCCGTCGGTCAGGAGGGATTCGGCGGAACGCGAGGCTCCGGGGATGTACGTGCGCAGACCGCCCCCGGCCCGCAGCGTCGGCATCGCCTGATCGGCCGCGCGCAGCCGGGAGGCGACCGCGGTGCGCCGCTCGCCCTCGTAGCTGTCGAGCAGGGCCTCGGACGCTCCGTGGTGCCAGGCCAGCGAGAGCTTCCACGCGAGGTTCTCGGCGTCCCGGAGCCCCTCCTCGACCCCCTGGGTGCCGAGCGCGCCCAGCAGGTGCGCGGCGTCGCCGGCGAGGAAGGCGCGCCCGTCGCGCCAGCGCCGGGCGAGGCGGTGGTGCAGGGTGTGGACCCCGGTGTCGATGAGGTCGTACGGGGGTGTCGTGCCGCCGCACCACACGGCGAGGGTGTCCCGGATCAGGGTCACCAGCGTGTCGGGGGTGACCAGTTCCCCGCGGGCCGGGAGCAGCCAGTCCAGCCGCCACACCCCGTCGGGCAGCGGCCGGGAGGTGACCTCCTGCGGCGGGTTGCGGTGCAGCAAGGCCTCGCCGGGCCACGGCAGTTCGGTGCGCAGCGCGGCCACGGCGTGCCGTTCCACGGCGGTGCGGCCCGGGAAGCGGATGCCGAGCAGCTTGCGCACGGTGGAGCGGGCGCCGTCGCAGCCGACCAGGTAACTTCCGCGCCACCAGGTGGTCTCGGCGCCCCGGGTGTGGGCGGTGACCCCGTGGTCGTCCTCTTCCACGGAGTCGAGCCGGCTCTCGGTGACCAGCTGGACCAGCGGGTGCGCCGCGGCGGCGTCGCGCAGTCCGCGCGTCAGCGCGTGCTGCGGCAGGTGCAGCGGGGCCGGGTGGTCCTCGAAGGCGAGCCGCTGGGCGGGCTGCCGTCGCCGCATGGTCCGCCAGGCGGCGAAGTACGCCCCCTCGTCGCGCAGCGTCGTACAGCCCAGCCGGTGCGCCATGGCCGCCGTGTCGGAGTGCAGGACGACCGTACGGGCAGGTCGGGGCTCCTCCTTGCCGGGCCCTTCGTCGAGCAGGATGGAGGGCACGCCCTGGCCGGCCAGGGCGAGGGAGAGCGACAGTCCGACGGGCCCCGCGCCGACGACGATCACCGGGTCCATGGCGCGGCTCCCGATGTCCGGTATGTGATCACAGAACGTATGCAACCCACTGGAGGTGCCTGCGTCAAGTGACGCAGGTCCGGACAACGCCGTGTGGTGCGGCGGATGAGTTCCGCCGCACCACACGGGATGCGCACCATGACTGATCGGACGTCAGACCCGGGGGCCGTCGGAAGAGGGAGCCGTCAGGCTCCGGCTGCCGTGTTGGCTCCGGGGACCGGGTCGTCGATCTCGTCCGTTCCGAGCACCGCGCCGGTGCTCTTCTTCGACTTCCGCAGCCGGCCTTCCAGCTGGGAGGCGAAGGTGGTGAGGGCGAAGTTCACCACGATGTAGATCAGAGCGATCACGACGAGCGAGGGGATGGTGTTGCTGTAGTTCGCCGAGATCTGCCGGTTCGAGGAGAGCAGTTCCGCGAAGCCGAGCAGGGCGCCGCCGAGGGCGGTGTCCTTGAGGATCACCACGAGCTGGCTGACCAGGGCCGGCAGCATCGCCGTGACGGCCTGCGGGATCAGCACGTAGAACATGGTCTGGCCCTTGCGCATGCCGATGGCCTTGGCCGCGTCGGTCTGGCCGCGGGGCAGGGAGAGCACGCCGGCCCGGACGATCTCGCCGATGACGGCCGAGTTGTAGAGGACCAGGCCCGTGACCACGGCCCAGAAGGGCCGGGTGTCGGAGGGAACGTCCAGGAACCGCGGCGCCATCAGCGCGTTGCCGAACAGCATCAGCATCAGCACCGGGATGGCACGGAAGAACTCCACCCACGCGCCGACCGGACCCCGCACCCACGCGTGGTCCGACAGTCGGCCGATGCCCAGGAGCGCGCCCAGCGGGAGGGCGATCACCATGGCGAGCGCGCCCGCCTTGAGGGTCTCCGCCAGACCGGGGAGCAGGTACGTCGTCCAGACCTGGCTGTCGGTGACGAAGGGAGACCACTTGTCGGCGTCGAGCTGGCCCTTCTCGCCCATGAGGGACAGGGCCCACCACAGGACGAGCCCGAACAGCACGACGAAGATCCCGCTGTAGATCCAGTTGCGCGCCTTGGCCTTGGGGCCGGGGGTGTCGTACAGCACGGAGGTCATCGCTTCACCGCCACTCGCTTGGCCACCCAGCCCAGCAGAAGACCGGTGGGCAGGGTCAGCAACACGAAACCGAGGGCGAAGACCGCGAAGACGGCAAAGGTCGCCTGCGCCTCGTTCTCGAGCATTTCCTTCATCAGCAGGGCCGCTTCGGCCACGCCGATGGTCGCCGCCACCGTGGTGTTCTTGGTGAGTGCGATCAGTACGTTGGCGAGCGGTGCGATGACCGCCCGGAAGGCCTGGGGGAGCACGATCAGGGTGAGCACCTGGAAGAAGCTCAGTCCCAGCGCGCGGGCCGCCTCGGCCTGGCCGACGGGCACGGTGTTGATACCGGAGCGCAGGGCCTCACAGACGAAGGTGCCGGTGTAGGCGATCAGTCCGAGGACCGCGAGCCGGAAGCCCGTCTCCTTGAACGTGTCGCCGCCCAGACTGATGCCGAGCGTCTGGCTGAGCCCCAGTGAACAGCCGATGATCAGCAAGGTCAGCGGGGTGTTGCGCACCAGGTTGACGTACGCGGTGCCGAAGCTCCGCAGCAGCGGGACCGGGCTGACCCGCATCCCGGCCAGGATGGTGCCCCAGATCAGGGACCCGACCGCCGAGTAGAGGGTGAGCTGAACCGTCACCCAGAAGGCTCCGAGCACGTCGTACTGCCCGGAATCAAGAAAATCGAACACGATGCCCTGCGCTCTCCCCAGGATGGCCGGTGAGGGGCGCCGCCGCCCGCGGTAGGCGGGCGGCGACGCTCCTCACCGATGAATCAGCTGCCTTCGGTGATCTGCGGGGCAGGCTCGCTCTTGAAGTTGGCCGGACCGAGGTTCTTGTCCACGGCCTTCTGCCAGCTGCCGTCCTCGACCATCTTCTTGAGCGCGGCGTTGATCTTGGTCTGGAGCTCCTTGTCGCCCTTCTTCAGACCGATGCCGTAGTTCTCGTTGCTCAGGCTCAGCCCGACCAGCTTGAACTTGCCCTTGTTCTTCTCCTGCGCCGCGTAGCCCGCCAGGATCGAGTTGTCCGTGGTCAGGGCGTCGACGGCCTTGTTCTCCAGGCCGGTGAGGCACTCGGAGTAGCCGCCCTGCTCCAGCAGGTCGGCCTCGGGGGCCAGCTTGGTCTTGACGTTCTGCGCCGACGTGGAGCCGGTGACCGAGCAGAGCTTCTTCTTGTTCAGGTCCTCGGCCTTGGTGATGCTCGTGTCGTCGGCGCGGACCAGCAGGTCCTGGTGCGCGAGGAAGTACGGGCCGGCGAAGTCGACCTTCTCCTTGCGCTTGTCGTTGATCGAGTAGGTCGCGACGACGAACTTCACGTCGCCGTTCGCGATCAGGTTCTCGCGCTCGGCGCTGACCGCCTGCTTGAACTCGATCTGGTTCGGCTCGTAGCCGAGCTCCTTGGCCACGTACGTGGCGACGTCGACGTCGAAGCCGGTGTACTTGCCGTCCGGGGTCTTCAGGCCGAGACCGGGCTGGTCGTACTTGATGCCGACGACGAGCTTTTCCTTGCTGCCACCGGTCGCACCGGTGTCACTGGCCTTCTCGGTGCTGCCGCCACAGGCGGTCGCGGTCAGGGCAAGGGCTACGGCGACGGCCGCGGCCGCAGCGGCCTTGGAGATCTTCATGGTGAACTTCCCTCGGATGAGACGTTGTTGAACGACGAGCGACGCCTGGGGCGCACGCACGGCCGACAGGAACCGTTCCGGCGGTGAGCCGCATACGGATGACTACCAGACGAGACCCTCAGTGGTGCAGGATCTTCGAGAGGAAGTCCTTGGCGCGGTCACTGCGCGGGTTGCTGAAGAACTGCTCGGGAGTGGCTTCCTCGACGATCTTTCCGTCCGCCATGAAGACGACCCGGTTGGCCGCAGAGCGGGCGAAGCCCATCTCGTGCGTGACGACCACCATGGTCATCCCCTCGCGGGCGAGCTGCTGCATGACCTCCAGCACCTCGTTGATCATCTCCGGGTCGAGAGCCGAGGTCGGCTCGTCGAACAGCATGACCTTCGGCTCCATGGCCAGCGCCCGGGCGATCGCCACGCGCTGCTGCTGACCGCCGGAGAGCTGTGCCGGGTACTTGTCGGCCTGCGAGCCGACGCCCACCCGGTCCAGCAGGGCCAGCGCCTTCTCGTGGGCCGCGGCCTGGTCGGTCTTGCGGACCTTGAGCTGGCCCAGCATGACGTTCTGCAGCACCGTCTTGTGCGCGAACAGGTTGAACGACTGGAAGACCATGCCGACGTCGGCACGCAGCCGGGCCAGTTCCCTGCCCTCGGAGGGCAGTTCCTTGCCGTCGAGCGTGATGGTGCCCGAGTCGATGGTCTCCAGACGGTTGATCGTCCGGCACAGCGTGGACTTGCCCGATCCCGAGGGACCGATCACGACGACTACCTCACCGCGGGCAATGCTCAGATCGATGTCCTGAAGCACGTGCAGCGCGCCGAAGTGCTTGTTGACGTTGCTCAGTACGACCAGGTCGTCCGCGGCACCGGCCGCGTCCTGTACGTCCTTGGTCACTGATACTCCGCTCATCGGCTTCTTGCTCCGTCCTCCTCGGTTGGGAGGACAGTAGTGACGACACGAGCACATCGTCATCACATCTGAGGGAGAATTGAGCATAACGATCCGGCTTCCCCCGGATACGCTCCGTGCGCGGCGTCGGCGTGGACGACTATGGACGCGTACCGGGTGCATAACGGAAGGCGCGCCGGAGCGGAACCCTCTTGACGTGGGACTCCGCATCGGCGTGGATGCATGGTGGCCCCGAGTGTGACCGCGCGCGGGGAAACCCGGGAGCGGGACGAAGCGAGAAACCGAGAATCGAGAAGAGGAGAGGGGGACGACATGAGACTGCTGCTCGTCGAGGACGACGATCACGTCGCCGCCGCCCTGTCCGCGATCCTCGCCCGGCACGGCTTCCAGGTCACCCACGCCCGCAGCGGCGAGGAGGCCCTGCAGGCGCTGCTGCCCGCCGGCGCACCGGCCGGAGCCACTCCCTACGGGGTGATCCTGCTCGACCTCGGCCTGCCCGACCAGGACGGCTACGAGGTGTGCGGCAAGATCCGCAAGCGCACCGCCACCCCCGTCATCATGGTGACCGCGCGGGCCGACGTGCGCTCCCGCATCCACGGCCTGAACATGGGCGCCGACGACTACGTCACCAAGCCCTACGACACCGGCGAACTCCTGGCCCGCATCCACGCCGTCGCCCGGCGCACCGGCGCCTCCGAAGAGGCCGCCGCCACCGGCACCGGTACGCCCGCCACGGTCCACCTCGGCCCCGTCAGCATCGAGCTGCCCAACCGCCGGGTCAGCGTGGACGGCACCGACGTACCGCTCACCCGCAAGGAATTCGACCTGCTGGCCCTGCTCGCGCAGCGCCCCGGCGTCGTCTTCCGCCGCGAGCAGATCATCAGCGAGGTGTGGCGCACCAGCTGGGAGGGGACCGGGCGCACCCTGGAGGTCCACGTCGCCTCGCTGCGCTCCAAGCTGCGCATGCCCGCCCTCATCGAGACCGTCCGAGGGGTGGGCTACCGGCTCGTCACCCCGGCCGCCCCCTAGGGGTCCTCTGCCGTGCGCGCCCGGTTGCTCCCGCTGCTCGTCATCCTGATGGCGGGCACGCTGCTCGCACTCGGCTTCCCGCTCGCGGTGAGCCTGGCCGCCGGACAGCAGCAGCGGGTGGTCGTGGACCGCATCGACGACAGCGCCCGCTTCGCGGCCCTCGCCCAGTTCGTCGTCGACGCCGGCTCCGGATCCACCGACGCCGACGAGCGCCGCATGACCCTCCAGCTCGAACTGGCCCGCTACCAGGAGCTGTACGGCATCCGCGTCGGCGTCTTCTTCCGTGACGACAGCAACCTGGCCCGGTCCCCGGGCGGGTGGCAGATCCCGAAGTCCAAGGAGGGCCGACAGGCCTTCCTGGAGGCGCTGGCCGGTCGGCGCAGCCACGATCCGCCCCAGGTATGGCCCTGGCAGACCGACGGCAGGCTCCTCGTCATCTCCCCGGTCGTCCTCGACGGCGACGTGGTCGCGGTCGTCGCCACCGACTCGCCGACCGACCTCATGCGCGGCCGGATCCTGCAGGGCTGGCTGCTCATCGCGGGCGGGCTCGCCGCCGCCATGCTGGTCGCCTTCGGCGCCGCCCTCAGGCTCACCAGCTGGGTGCTCAAGCCCGTGCAGACCCTGGACGCGGCCGCTCACGGCATCGCCACCGGACGGATGAACTCGCGCGTCGCGACCGCCGGCGGCCCGCCGGAACTCCAACGCCTGGCCCGCTCGTTCAACGAGATGGCCGACAACGTCGAAGAGGTACTGGAGCAGCAGCGCGCCTTCGTCGCCGACGCCTCGCACCAGCTGCGCAACCCGCTCGCGGCGCTGCTCCTGCGGATCGAGCTGCTCGCCCTCGAACTGCCCGAGGGGAACGAGGAGATCGCCTCCGTGCGCACCGAGGGCAAGCGGCTGACGCAGGTCCTGGACGACCTGCTGGACCTGGCGCTGGCCGAGCACGCCTCCGCCGAGATCAGCCTCACCGACATCGGGGCGCTGGCGGCCGAGCGGGTCGCCGCGTGGCGCCCGTACGCCGAGGAGAAGGGCGTACGGCTCACCGAGACGGGCCGGACCGCCCTCACCGGCTGGGCCGACCCCATCGCGCTGTCCAGCGCGCTCGACGCCGTCATCGACAACGCCCTCAAGTTCACCCCCGCGGGCGAGGAGGTCGAGGTGTCGGTCGCCGCAGAGGGGCGCTCCGTCCGCGTGGTCGTCGCCGACCGCGGCCCCGGCCTCACCGAGGACGAGCTGCTCCGCGTCGGCGACCGGTTCTGGCGCAGCGGCCGGCACCAGAACGTCAAGGGCTCCGGACTCGGCCTGTCGATCTCCCGCGCCCTGCTCGCAGCGGGCGGCGGGTCGCTCGCGTACGAGACGAACCCGCCGCACGGGCTGCGGGTGACGGTGGCCGTTCCGCGCACCGACCCCCACGGAGCCTGAGCCCGGCCCCTCGGGGGCTGCTACCAGGCGAGGGTGGTGCGGGCCGGGGCCGAGACCGCGTACAGCTCGTCGACGGCCCGGACCTCGAAGGCGGCCGCGCGCTCCCGGCCGGCCCGCGGGACGTCCGGGAGGTGCAGGGCCGTGCCGCAGGTGCCGCCGAGGAAGCGGCGGGTGCCGTCGGGGAGGATCCGGGACACCTCGTAGTGGCGGATCTGCCCGCCCGCAGCGGCCGCCCGGCGCCAGGACAGGCGCAGCCGCGCCCGGCCGTCCTGCCGGGCCGCGGCGTCCACGCGCAGGGCGGTGGGCGGGGCCGGGCGCCGGGTGCGGGGCTCGTCGCGTACCGACAGGGCCCCGAGCCGCCACGCCACCGGCTCCGTCCCGAGCGCGGTGATCCGTACGGCCAGGGCGTACGCGGTGCTGCCCGCCAGGTGCGCGAGGCCGGCCCGTGTCGTGCGCCAGCCCTGCCCGGAGTCCCGGCTCCCGGCCGCCAGCCAGATGTACGGGACCGGCTCGCCGGGGGCGGTGGGCTCGCGGGTGGCCACGCCGATCTCCACCGTGACCGGCCCCGACCCGGTGGCGTGCACCAGCTCCACGACGGTCGCGCGGCTCAGCGGCAGCCGCGTGGAGTGCAGCCCGATGGTCGCGGGAGCGGTCAGGGCGCCCGCGACCAGCAGGCTGGAGCCGCCGCGCCAGGCGTCGTCGAAGTCCAGGCTGACGCCGGGTCGCACCCCGGCGGTGTCCACCGCCCAGCGGCGGCCCGGGAGCCGGTCCTGGAGCCCGAGGTGGTTCCAGGGCACGTCGGAGACGACCTTGCCGTGGTCGTACCAGCGCAGCCCGTGCCCGGTGTTGAAGGAGCAGGCGAACGGGAGCCCGGCGACGGTGGACCGGTCGGCGACGACCGTGGCGGGGGCCCGCCAGCCGGACTCGGGCGCGGGCCGGGCGGGGTCCAGGGACTCGCCCGTCCAGAAGCGGTCGTCGGCGCGGTGGAAGGCGCCGGGCGAGCGGTCGGTGAGGTGGTTGCGGGTCCACTCGGGCCGGTAGAAGCCGTAGCCGACGACGTGGTCGCGCTCGCGCGGGATGATCGCGTCCCAGCGGACGGCGGAGTTCCAGCCGTGGGCCTCCGTGTCCACGGCCGCCCACAGCTCGTACCGGGAGCGGCCCAGCCGGTCGGCGAGCGCGCCCGAGGCGGCCAGGGTCCGCGGGGTCCAGCGGAAGTCCACGAACATCGTGTCCGCGACCTTCCCGGCCCGGTCCTCGAAGAACTCCTGGTTGAGCTGGTTGAGGGCGCCCTGCCAGCCCACCCGGCCGGTGGTGTTCATGGCGTCGTACCAGGTGATGCGCAGACCGTGCGGTTCGCCCGCCGCCCGCAGGGCGCGCAGGAACTCCCGCATCCGGCCGGCGAGCGCGCTGTCCCCGCCGTCCGTCTCGGCGTTCACGAACCAGCCGTCGAAGCCGTACGCCCGCGCCACCCGGACGAGCTGGTCCGCGATCGGGAAGCGGCCGAGGGCGTCGCGCCGCACCAAGTCGCGGGTCCACTGGAGGTCGCCGCCGTAGGGGACGGGCGGCAGGAACACGTTGCCCAATACCCGGACCCCGTTGCGGTGGGCGGCGTCGACCACGGGGGCGTTCGGGGCGAGCACGATCCCCTCGCCGGCGGAGCCGCCCCAGAAGACCAGCTCGTCGATGTACGCCCAGTGGGAGAGCGCGTAGTAGTCGGCCGTCGGAGAGCCCTGGGAGGGGTTCCCGGCGGTGGGCCCGAAGGAGACGAGGGCGGCGATCCGGGCCTGGCCGGCGCGGGCGTGGCGGTTCGCCGGGACCGGGGTGAACCGCTGCGCCAGGGGCACGGTCGCGGTGTTGTGGGCCAGATCGGGGTCGCTCTCCGGGGTCCACCGTCTGAGCGAGCGCCACACGATCCCGGGGCCGGGGGTCCCCGCCGGGAGGGAGTCCGGGAACCAGTAGGAGGCGTACGGGGCCAGGTCGGCCGGGGTCGGCGGGGTCGGCGGGGTGGGTGCGACGGTCGCGGTGGTGCGCGCGGGTGCGGCGGCGGTGGCGGCGGTGGCGGGCGGGGCCAGGCCGGGCGCGCCCAGCAGCGCGGCGGCCCCGGCCCCGGCGGCCAGCAGCGCGCGCCGGGTCGGCCGTACAGGGGCGGGCGGCGTACGAGGATCGACGCCGTGGTCGGTCTCGGACATGCGGGGCTCCTCACGAGGGGATCGGTCGGGTCACGCTCGGTCGGTCGCGCTCGGGTCGTGCTCGGTCGGTCCGCGCTCGGTCAGGTCGGGCTCGGTCGGGTCACGTTCGGTCGGGTCACGTCGTGCACGCGCAGCACCTCGGTGATGCCGCGCGCGGACAGGTGGGCCGGGTCCTCGGCGCGCTCCGCCAGGACCACCGCGGGCCGCACCCCCTGGGCCGTCAGCGCTGCCCAGGCTTCGAAGAAGGCGCCGCCCGGGGCACACGCGGAGCGGCCCGGGGCCCCCTGCGCCCCGCCGACGTCCAGTCCGTCCAGCCCGCCCACGCCGTCCACGACGAGCGCGGTGGAGCGCGGTGCGGGGCGGTGCGCGCGGCCCCGCCACTCCTCGATGATCCGGGCGATGGCGGCGCCGGCCGGCTTGGTCCGGCGGTCGTTGGTGAGCAGGCCGAGGCCGTACTCCAGTTCCGGGAAGTCCGCGAGCTCCCGGGACACGTCGTGCGAGCACCACCAGGTCACGCCCCACAAGTCCGGGCAGTCCAGGGCGTTCGCGACGGTGGCCTCGGTGAACCGCGCCGCGTGTTCCGGCCGGATCAGCGGCGCCGGGGCGCCGACCTCCTGGAGCCACACCGGACGGTGCGGATCGTCGGCCCAGGCCTTGGACAGCTCGATCAGGTACGCCGCATGGTGCTCGGTCGCCGTCCCGCTCGGGCCGTGGCGCTGCGCGGTGCCGTTGAACACCCAGGAGTGCACGGCCGTGGCCGCGCCCAGCCGGGCCGCCTGGGCCGGGGTGAAGGGGTGCCCGTCCCGGTACCAGGCGGCGTCGTACTCGGCGTGGAGGTGGAACCGCCCGGGCGCGCCCTTCTCGCAGGCGGCGAGCATCCGCTCCAGCCAGCGGGCGGCCTGGGCCGGGGTGATCCGGTCGGGGTCGGGGTGCGGGGCGTCGGAGAACTGGTTGATCTCGTTGCCGACGGTCATGCCCAGGAAGTTCGGCCGGTCGGCGAGGGCCGCGGCCAGCGTGCGCAGGTACTCCTCCTGCCCCGCGACGACGTCCGGGTCGGTGAAGATGTTGCGCCGGTGCCAGGTCCCGGTCCAGGCGGGCAGGAAGTCGAAGCTCGACAAGTGCCCCTGCAGCCCGTCCACGTTGACGTCGAGTCCGCGCTCGGCGGCCGCGTCGGCGAGCGCGACGAGCTGTTCGACGGCGCGCGGGCGGATCAGCGTCCGGTTCGGCTGGAAGACCGGCCACAGCGGGAAGACGCGGACGTGGTCCAGCCCGAGCGCGGCGATCGAGTCGAGGTCGGCCCTGACCTCGTCGAGGTCGAAGTCCAGCCAGTGGTGGAACCAGCCGCGGGACGGCGTGTAGTTGGCGCCGAAGCGGAGCGCGTGATCGTGCACAAGGCGTCCTGGAGTTCTGGGGGAATTCACCGGGTGGGGCACAACCTGCCGGTGCGGATGAGGAAAGTCAACAGGGCCTCAAGTCCGCCTACTTATGCGCTTCAGTCCAGTTGACACAAGGGTTCCGCTCGTCGGAACCTGGGGAAACTAATGCGCTTTAGTTGTGGCTGGTCACAGGGAAGTGTGTGGAAATGGGCAGCGGTATTTCGGTCACGGCGGTCACCACTCCGGCCCTGTTCACGGGGCCGCCGGAAACACCCGCGCAGGTCGTCCGCGTACGGATCAGGAGGGAGCGTCCGGCGGGCCCGCTGTACGTCACCGTGGACGGCGCGGGGGTCAGTACCCCGCACCCCCGCATCGTGCGCGCGGACACCGCCGAGGACCACGAAGCGCACGAAGCGCACGAAGGACACGAGTCGCAGGGGGTGGTGCAGGGGGCCGCGGGAGCCGGGAGTGCCCTGGAGTCCACGGTCGAGGTGGCCGTCCGCACCGGGGCCGCCGCGCCCGGGGAGCTGCTGGCCGCCACCGCCCGGGTCACCACCCCCGACGGCCGGCCGCTCGCCGAGCTGCCGTTCGGGCTGACCGTCGCCGAGCCCGGATGGACCGTCCGGCTCGTCCCGCACTTCCACTACGACCCGATGTGGTGGAACACCCAGGCCGCCTACACCGCCCTGTGGGACGCCCCGCGGAAGCCCGGCGAGGCGGAGAAGGGCTGGGAGTACCAGGGCGTCCCCGCCTTCACCCTGATCCCGCTCCACCTCCAACAGGCGCGCGAGGACCCGGCGTACCGCTTCGTGCTCTCCGAGGTCGACTACCTGAAGCCGTACTGGGACACCCACCCCGCCGACCGGGCCGAGCTGCGCGCGCTGATCGCCGACGGCCGCGTCGAGATCGTCGGCGGCACCTACAACGAGCCGTCCACCAACCTCACCTGCGCCGAGACCACCGTCCGCAGCGCCGTCCACGGCCTCGCCCTGCACCGCGGCACCCTCGGCGCCGATCCGCGCACCGCCTGGCAGCTCGACGTCTTCGGCCACGACCCGTCCTTTCCCGCCCTGATGGCCGGCTGCGGACTCGACTCCGCCGTCCTCGCCCGCGGCCCGCACCACCAGTGGGGCCCGATGGCGGACACCTGGGGCGGCCCCCTGCGGGCGCCCGCCGCCATGCAGCTGCCCGCCGAGTACGAGTGGATCGCGCCCGGCGACAGCGGCGGGCAGGGCTTGCTGCTGCACTACCTGCCCGCGCACTACTCGGCCGGCTGGTTCTCCCACCGGGCGCCCGACGCGGAGGCCGCAGCCGAGCAGCTCCTGGAGCTCTACGAACTGCTGCGGACCGCCGCCGCGACGAAGAACGTCCTGATCCCGATGGGCACCGACTTCTCCTGGCCCCACCGCTGGGGCCTGGACGTGCAGCACACCTGGAACCGCCGCTACTGCTGGCCGCGCATGGAGCACTCCGGCCCGCGCGCCCACTTCGACGCCGTCCGGGCGGAGTTCGCGGCGCGCGGGGAGCGGCCGCTGCCGGTCACCCGGGAGATGGGCCCCGTCTACACCGGCAAGGACGTCACCTACAGCGATGTGAAACAGGCCCACCGGGCCGCCGAGAACCTCCTCGAACAAGCCGAGACCTTCGCCGCGCTGGCCTGCGCCGAAGGCCTGCTGGACTATCCGGCGCAGACCCTGGGCAAGGCCTGGCGGCACCTGCTGCACGCCGCCCACCACGACGCCGTCACCGGAACCTTCTCCGACCAGGTGTACCTGGACCTGCTCCCGACCTGGCGGGAGGCGCACGAACTGGCCGCCGCCGTACGGCAGGAGGCGCTGGCCGCGCTGACGGACGCGGCCGATACCCGCGGGCAGGCCCCGCCGGCCGACGCGGCCGGCACCCGGGAACCGGCCCCGCTGGCGGCGACCGTGCACAACCCGGTGTCCTGGACGCGGACCGACCTGGTCCGCACGTCCGTCGACCTGGCGGCGCTGGGGCTGACGGCCGCGCAGGCACACCGGATCAGCGTCCGCGACGCCGTGGGCCGGCGCGCGCCCGTCCACGTCGAGGCGGCGGCCGACGGCGTGGCCGAGGTGGTGTTCCTGGCAGAGGAGGTGCCCTCGCTCGGGTACCGGACCTGGTGGCTGGAGGCCTCCGAGCTGCCGCTCTCGGGTGGCTGGGAGCCGGCGGACGGCCTGGTCGTGGAGAACGAGGCCTTCCGCGCCGAGGCGGACCCGGAGCGCGGGGGCGGCCTGGCCCGGCTGCTGGACCGGCGCACCGGGCAGCAACTCATGAGCGCGGGGGAGGTGGACGAGCTGGTCGTGCAGGACGAGTACGACCGGCACCCGGTCTTCGGAGAGGGCCCGTGGCACCTGCTGCCCAAGGGCCCCGGCACCGGCTCGGGCTCCGCACCCGCCACGTCCTGCCGCGTGGAGCGGGGGCCGCTCGGGGCGCGGATCGTCGCCACCGGGCGCACCGGTCCGGTCCGCTGGACGCGGACCACCACCCTGTGGGACGGCCTGGACCGGGTGGAACTGACCACCCGTGTCGATGAGTTCAACGGCTCCGACCACCTGCTGCGGCTGCGGATCCCGGCCGACGTGCCGGGCGCGGTCCCGGTCGCGGAGACGGCCGCCGCGGCGGTGGGGCGCGGCTTCGCCTTCCCCGAGGCGGACGCGGGCGCCGACCACACCAGGGCCCCGTGGACCCTGGACAGCCCCTGTCTGAACTGGTTCGCGCTGTCGGCGCCGCTGGCCGGGCCGGACCGGGCGCTGGGAGCGGCGGAGATCGTGCTGCCGGACACGGGAACCCCGGACGGCCTGCGGGAGTTGGTCGTGGCGCTCGGCCGGTACGGGGTCACCGCCACCCCCACCCGGCCCGCCGGACCCCGCTGGGGCGACCTCGCGGTGGACAGCAGCCTCCCGGACTTCCGGATCGCCCTCGGCGGCCCCGAGGCCAATGCCTTCACGGCGGCGGTGCTGGCGGCGGCCGACCCCGCCCACACCCAGGCCGTACGAGAGCACGCGCGGGCGTGGGTCCCGGCGCGGGCCCCGCTGCGCGCCCTGTGGAGCCCGGGCTGCGACCTCACCGGAGTCCTGGACCTGCCGGTCCTGGTGTACACCGGGCCGACGGCGGAACTGGCCCGGGCCGTCGCCGCTTCGGGCCGCCTGGAAGCCGCGGGGGCGCCGGCCGGGGAGGCCGCGCACGACGTCCCGTACGAGGCGGCGCATGAGGTCCCGCACGAGGCGGCGTACGAAGTCCCGTACGAGGTCCCCTGTGCGGGCGGCTGCGACGTCGGGCGCGCGGTTCCCTGCGGCGTCCCGCATGAGGTTCCCTACGCGCGCCGGACCGTCGGGATCCTGGTCCGGGGCACGCCCGGCTTCGCCGTGGACACGGCGGGCCGGCTGCACAGCACCCTGATGCGCTCCTGCACCGGGCGCCCCGCAGGGGAGTGGATGGACCCTCCCCGGCGCACCGCCCCCGACGGCAGCTCGTTCCAGCTCCAGCACTGGACGCACGTCTTCGAGCACGCGCTGGTGGCGGGGGACGGGGACTGGCGGGAGGCGGACCTGGCGCGCCGGGGACGGGAGTTCAACAAGCCCCTCACCGCCGTCACCGCCGCACCGACGGCCGGCCCGCAACCGCCGGCCCGTTCCCTCCTGGGCGTGGAACCGGCCGACCGGGTCCTGATCGAGACCGTGAAACGGGGCGAGGAGGGCGGCCTGGCGGTCCGGCTGCGCGAGACGCACGGCCGCCCGGCGGCGCCCGAGGTGCACTGGCCCACGCAGCCGGCCGCCGAGGCGGACCTCCTGGACCGCCCGCGCGGGCCCTTCGGGGCGGGCCTCGGCGGCGCGGCCACCACCACCCTGCTGCTGCGGACGCCGTCGGGCATGCCGCTGCGCCACGGCGAACGGGAGCCGCACCAGCCCGTGTTCAGCCGCTACTGGCTGCACAACACGGGGACGGCCCCGCTGGGGGACGCGCCGTACACGGTCACCTGTGACGGAGCACCGTCCGCCGCGACGGTGACGCTCGCCTCCCACGCCGGTGCGGGCGGCCCCGTCGCGCTGGAGGTCCGAGCCCCCGACGGCTGGCACACCTCCTGGACCCGGCGCGTGGTGGACCTGGCGCCCGGCGGGCACGGGCGGATCCCGCTGAGCGTGGCGCCCGCAGGAGGAGCCGCGCCCGGTGAACACCTGGTCCGGATCCTCGCGGCCACCCCGGCGGGGGAGTTCGAGGACGTGCTGACCGTGACCGTTCCCGGCGGCCCCGTCCCCGCCGGGCTGTGGGTGGAGGCCCCCGAGCCGGTGGTGACCCTCGCGCCGGGCGCGCGGGGCCTCGTCCGGGCCCGGATCGGCAGCACCGGCGTGCGCAGTGCGCTGACGGGGGTGGCCCTCGCCGTCTCCCCGTACGGCACCTGGCCGTTGACGGCTCCCGCCGCCCTGCCCCTGCACGTGCCGGCGGAGGGAGCGGCCGGGGTGGAGTTCGCGCTGCGGCCGCCGATCCACACCCCTCCCGGGGAGTACTGGATGGCGGTCAAGGCGGTCTGCCAGGGCAGGATCGCGTACGGTCCGGCCATTGCCCTCCGTATTTCGCCACGTATGACGCACTCGAAGGATGAATGAGGCAGGCCATGGCCCGCAGACCCACGATCAAGGACATCGCCCGGCAGGCCGGGGTGTCGGAGAGCGCCGTGTCCTTCGCGCTCAACGACCGGCCGGGCGTCTCGCAGGACACCCGGGCCCGGATCCGCCGCGTCGCCGAGGAACTCGGCTGGCAGCCCAACAGCGCCGCCCGCGCCCTGTCCGGGGAACGCTCCGGAGCCGTCGGGCTGGTCCTCGCCCGGCCCGCGCACACGCTCGGCGTCGAGTCCTTCTTCCTGCAGCTCGTCTCCGGCATCCAGGAGGTCCTCTCCGCCGCCCGGACCGCCCTGCTGTTCCAGGTCGTCGAGGACATCGACGCCGAATGTGCGGTCTACCGCCGCTGGTGGGCCGAACGGAGGGTCGACGGCGTCCTCGTCGTCGACCCGCGCGTACGGGACCCGCGCCCGGCGCTCCTCGAGGAGCTGGCCCTGCCCGCGGTCACCATCGGCGAGGCCGCACCGCCCGCCGGCCCCTTCCCGGCCCTGGGCTCGTCCGGCTCCCCGCTCGCGGCGGTTCCGGCGGTCTCGCCGTCGTCGTCGGGCTCCCCGGCCTCCCCGCTCGCGGCGGCCCCGGAGGTCTCGCAGTCCTCGCCGCTCTCTCAGTCCTCGCCGTCCTCGCCGTCCTCGCCGTCCTCGTCGGTCTCCTCGGTCTCCTCGGTCTCCTCGGTCCGGGCCGACGACGCCGGGGCCATGGCCCAGGTCCTGGACCACCTCCACGGGCTGGGCCACCGCCGGATCGTCCACATCGCCGGGCTCCCCGGCCTCGCCCACACGGTCCGCCGGATGGACTCCCTGCGGACCGAGGCCGCGCGGCGCGGGCTCGGCCCCGACCAGGTGCGCTCGGTGGTCACCGACTACTCCGACGCCGAGGGCGCGGCGGCCACCCGCCGGGTCCTCGCCGAGCCGCGGCCGCCGACCGCGCTCGTCTACGACAACGACGTGATGGCCGTCGCGGGGAGCGCGGTCGCCGCCGAGCTGGGCATCCCCGTGCCGGGCCGGCTGTCGATCGTGGCCTGGGACGACTCCGCGCTCTGCCGGGTCACCCACCCCCGGCTCACCGCCCTCGTGCGCGACACCGCCAGCTTCGGCCGGCTCGCCGCCGAGGAACTCCTCGCCGTCCTCGCGGGCAGCCCGCCCGGGATCCGGATCAGCGAGCAGCCGCGACTGGAGCCTCGCGAGAGCACGGCGCCGCCCCCGGCGCATACTGAATCCTGAACCCTTCCTGGAGCCGCCACCGTGATCACTCCCACCGCCCCGTTCCCCGCACCGCGGGCCTCCGCCCAGGCCGCCGGCCTGACGGTGGCGATCGACATCGGCGGCACGAAGATCGCCGGTGCGCTGGTGCACCCCGACGGCACGATGGCGGCCACGACCCGCCGCGCGACCCCGCGCGGAGCGGACGCCGACGGTGTCATGGCCGCGGTCGCCGCGGTCGTCGCCGACCTGTCGGAGTCCCCGCTGTGGGCCTCGGCGGTCCGCTGCGGGATCGGCAGCGCAGGTCCGGTGGACGCCTCCCGGGGCACGGTCAGCCCGGTCAACATCGGGGCGTGGCGGGATTTCCCGGTCCAGGAGCGGATCTCGGCGGAGCTCGCGGAGCGCGGGGCCGACCTGCCGACCGTACTGGCCGGTGACGGCGTGGCGATGACCGCCGCCGAGCACTGGCTGGGCGCGGCCCGGGGCCACGCGAACGCGCTGTGCATGGTGGTCTCCACCGGCGTCGGCGGCGGCCTGATCCTGAACAACCAGCTCCACCCCGGCCCCACCGGCAACGCCGGACACATCGGTCACATCAGCGTGGCCTTCGACGGCGAACCGTGCGTCTGCGGCGGCCGCGGCTGCGTCGAGTCGATCGCCTCCGGCACGGCGATCGCCCACTGGGCCCGGGCCCAGGGCTGGACCCCGGCGGACCGCCCGGGCAGCGCGGGCGACGCCACGGCGGCGGGCGTGGCCGCGGCCGCCGAGGCCGGCGACCCGATCGCCTTGGCCGCCTTCGACCGCGCGGGGCGCGCCCTGGCCGCCGCCATCGCGGCGACCGCGACCCTCGTCGAAACGGACATCGCCGTCATCGGAGGCGGGGTCGCCGCCGCCGGCGACACCCTCTTCACTCCGATCCGCAGCCACCTCGCGGCCTACGCCACGCTCTCCTTCGTGCAGGAGCTCCAGGTGGTACCGGCGACCCTGGGCACCCACGCGGGCCTGATCGGCGCGGCCGCCGCGGCGACGATGCTGCTGCCGTCGCCCTCGTCCTCCTCGTGAACGTCAGGGCTCGTTCCTCGTGAACGTCAGGGCTTGACCGACCGGTAGTACCGGGCCGCGCCCTCGTGCAGGTCCAGCGGAGCGGTGTAGATCGCCGTCCGCAGGTCCACCAGCTGCGCCGCGTGCACCGCGCGCCCGACGCGGTCGCGGCTGAGGATCACCGTCCGCGTCAGCTGCTCCGTGAGCTCGGGGTCCGCGTCCGCCCGCGTCACCAGCAGGTTCGGCACGGCCAGGGTCGCCACCGAGCCGGTGTTGCGCGCCATCCTGTACGCGTCCTGCGGCATCACCGCGGTCCGGTAGAAGCGCGCCGGGCTCCCGCTCCCCTGCAACGGCTCCACCAGGTCGCCGAGCTGCACGAGCCGGATCTCGAACCGCTCCGACAGCTCGCGCACCGCGTTCGTCGGCAGGCCACCGGACCAGAAGAACGCGTCGATCCGGCCGGCCTCCAGCTCGGCCGGCATGGTGTCGATGCCGATGGACACCGGGGTCACGTCCAGCACCGGGTCCAGCCCGGCCGCCATGAGCAGCCGCTCCGCGATGAGCCGCACCCCGGAGCCCGGCTGGCCTATCGCGACCCGCTTGCCCCGCAGGTCCCGCGCCGACTGCACCGGGGACCCGGCCGGCACCACCAGCTGCACGTAGTCGTCGTAGAGCCGTGCGACCCCGCGCAGCTGGTCCGCGCGGTGCTTGCCGTCGAGCTGGTACTTGGCGACCGCGTCGGCCGTCGCCACGGTGAAGTCCGCCTCGCCGGAGGCCACCCGCTTCAGGTTCTCCAGCGAACCCTCGCTGGGCTCCAGCCGTACGTTCACCTCGGGCATGTCCTGCCCGAGCGCCTGCTCCAGCAGCTGCCCGTACCGGTGGTAGACCCCGGTCCGCGCGCCGGTGCTGAAAGTCAGGTCGCCCTGCGGCTCCGGCTTCCCGAAGGGATTCAGCCACCAGGTCAGGACGCCGAGCAGGGCGAGTACGGCCACCAGGACCCGCAGGGCGTGGCGCCTGCTGATCCGGGGCGGTACGAGAGGCATGGCCGCGATCCTGCCACCCGTCCGCCGTCCTGTCACGGCGCGGGCCGCCCGGGGCCCTCCGCGCGCAGCCGTTCCAGCAGCCTGAGGGCGGCGGGCCCGGCCGGCCCGGCCGTGCGCCAGGCCGGCGACACCCGCCCGTTCGGCGCCGGCCCGGTGATCCGCAGCGCCCGCAGACCGCCGCCGTCCCGCCGGTCCGCTCCGGACTCGGCTCCGGACGGCACCACGGCCACGCCCAGCCCCCGCCCGGCCGACCGGACCAGCACCGCGGGCGCCGCCGCCGCGAACTCCACCCGCGGCGCGAAGCCCGCCTCCGCGCACGCCCGCTCCGGCACCCCGCTCAGTCCGGTCCCGCGCGGCAGGCTGATCAGCGCCCGCTCGCGCAGCGCCGCCGGCGGGATCCCGCCGCCCGGCAACGCCCACGACCTGCTGCTCGTCCTCTTCGGCCGCCGCCTCTCCGCGGGCCGGCCGCACGGGGGACCCGAGGGCTTCCGGGTACCGCCTACCCTTGTCGCATGACCAGCAGCGACCGGAGCCAGGCAGTGGACGAGAAGCGAAGCTACGAGGTGCGCACCTACGGGTGCCAGATGAACGTGCACGACTCGGAGCGGCTCTCCGGTCTGCTGGAGGACGCCGGCTACGTCCGGGCGCCCGAGGGCTCCGACGGCGACGCCGACGTCGTGGTCTTCAACACCTGCGCGGTCCGCGAGAACGCCGACAACAAGCTGTACGGCAACCTCGGCCGGCTGGCCCCGATGAAGACGAAGCGCCCCGGCATGCAGATCGCCGTCGGCGGCTGCCTCGCCCAGAAGGACCGCGACACGATCGTCAAGCGGGCCCCCTGGGTCGACGTCGTCTTCGGTACGCACAACATCGGCAAGCTCCCCGTGCTGCTGGAGCGCGCCCGCATCCAGGAAGAGGCGCAGGTCGAGATCGCCGAGTCGCTGGAGGCGTTCCCCTCCACGCTCCCGACCCGCCGCGAGTCCGCGTACGCCGCCTGGGTCTCGATCTCCGTCGGCTGCAACAACACCTGCACCTTCTGCATCGTCCCGGCGCTGCGCGGCAAGGAGGAGGACCGCCGCCCCGGCGACATCCTCGCCGAGGTGGAGGCCCTCGTCGGCGAGGGCGTCTCGGAGATCACCCTGCTCGGCCAGAACGTGAACGCGTACGGCTCCGACCTCGGCGACCGCGAGGCCTTCAGCAAGCTGCTGCGCGCGTGCGGCCAGATCGAGGGCCTGGAGCGGGTCCGCTTCACCTCCCCGCACCCGCGCGACTTCACGGACGACGTGATCGCGGCGATGGCCGAGACCCCGAACGTGATGCCGCAGCTGCACATGCCGCTGCAGTCCGGCTCGGACCCGATCCTCAAGGCGATGCGCCGCTCGTACCGGCAGGAGCGGTTCCTCGGCATCATCGAGAAGGTCCGCGCCGCGATCCCGCACGCCGCGATCTCCACCGACATCATCGTGGGCTTCCCCGGTGAGACGGAGGAGGACTTCCAGCAGACGATGCACGCCGTGCGCGAGGCCCGCTTCGCGAACGCCTTCACCTTCCAGTACTCCAAGCGGCCCGGTACCCCGGCTGCCGACATGGACGGGCAGATCCCCAAGGAGGTCGTGCAGGACCGCTACATGCGCCTGGTCGCCCTTCAGGAGGAGATCTCCTGGGAGGAGAACAAGAAGCAGGTCGGCCGCACCCTGGAGGTCATGGTCGCGGAGGGCGAGGGCCGCAAGGACGGCGCCACGCACCGCCTGTCGGGGCGCGCACCCGACAACCGCCTGGTCCACTTCACCAAGCCGGAGGCGGAGGTCCGCCCGGGCGACGTGGTCACCGTGGACATCACCTACGCGGCCCCGCACCACCTGCTGGCCGAGGGCCCGACGCTGACGGTGCGCCGTACGCGCGCCGGCGACGCCTGGGAGAAGCGCAACGCCGCCCCGGCCAAGCCGGCAGGCGTCCTCCTCGGCATCCCGACCCTGGGCGTCCCGGCCCCCCTGCCGGCCACCACCTCCGGCTGCGCGGCACCGCAGGGCTGATTCCGACCCAGACCCGGCCCCGAGGACGCCGGGGCCGAAATCCAGCCCGCCGGCGTTTGAGGCGCGGGGTCTGGGGCGGAGCCCCAGGAAGCCGGGCGCAGCCGGGGCCGCTTGCGCCCAGCGCCGCAGACGAAGCGGACCGGGGCCCGGGGGGCCGGAGCCTCGGCTCCGCAAGGCCGCGGGCCGGAACGGCCCACAACCCCCCGCCCCGCCCGGCGACGGCTAGGCTGCGGATCATGCTCGTAGCCGCTGCCGTCTGCCCCGCCCCGCCACTGCTCGTGCCGGAGCTCGCCGCGGGCGCCGCCGCCGAACTCGGCGCCGCCCGCACCGCCTGCTCCGACGCGCTGGCGGTGCTCGCCGCCTCCCGGCCCGACCTCCTGGTCGTCGTCGGGGCCGCCGACCAGGACCACCGCGGGCCCTACCCCCAGGGCTCCCGCGGCACCTTCCGCGGATTCGGCGTCGACGCCGGCGTACAACTCGGGGACGGCGAGGAGGGGCCGCGCCTGCTGCCCACCTCGCTCGCCGTGGGCGCCTGGCTGCTCCGGCACGCACGCTGGGGCGCCGCCCCGATCGAAGGCCTCGGGGTCGGGGAGCCGACGGACACCGCGCGCTGCCTGGACACCGGCCGGGAGCTGGGCGCGCGTTCTGCCCGGGTCGCGTTGCTCGTGATGGGTGACGGCAGCGCGCGACGGACCCTCAAGGCTCCCGGCTACCTCGACGAGCGCGCCGCCGCCTTCGACGCGGCCGCCGCCCGCGCGCTCGGCGACGCCGACGTGGACGCGCTCACCGCCCTCGACGCCGAGCTCGCGGCCGAACTGCAGGCCGCCGGCCGGGCCCCCTGGCAGGTGCTGGCCGGCGCCGCGGAGGGCGCGGACCTCCAGGGCCGCCTGCTGTACGAGGACGCTCCGTACGGCGTGGGGTACTTCGTCGCCGCCTGGTCGTAGCCGCCGCTCCTCAGGGGGAAACGGCGAAGGGGCGCGGGACCGGCAGATGCCGGTCCCGCGCCCCTTTCCCGGGTCGCGTCAGGAGGCGGCCGGCGGCGTCGGCCCGCCGGGGGTGTCCTTGTGCGCGATCTTGCCCAGGGCGTCCTTCGCCTTGCCCGTACCGCTCGTGATGTGGCCGCTGTACTTGCCCTTGGTCTTGGAGTCCACGGCCTTGGCCACCTTGTCCAGACCCTGGTTGATCTTGCCCTCGTTCTTCTGGGCGAGATCGCCGACCTTGTCCTTCGCCGGAGCGAGCTTGGCCTTCAGATTGTCCAGCAGACCCATGGGGCACCTTCCGTTGGCGGTCACTACGTGCGGGCGCCCTCGCCGGCTTCGGTGTCCGCCGCCACCTCGGCCGACTGCTGCTTCGGGATCTCCACGGCCTCCGCCGCCGGGGCCTCCGCAACAACCGTCTCGACCTCGGCCTCGGCCTCGTCGGCCGCACCAGGCTCCGCCGTCAGGGCCTCGACCGCGACCTCCTCGGTCGCGACCTCGTCCTTACGACGAAAAAACCGATCAAAAACGCCCATGTCTACTCCCGTAACGTTACTCGTGTGAGTGAAGTTCCGCCTTGGCCGAAACGGCCTCCGCCGGGCGTACGCAGGGCGCATGCCAGGCGCATGCCGGGCCGGAACCTCGCCAGGGCAACGACCCCGCCCACACCCCGTCACGTAACTCGATCGGGTACATGCCGCGGGGTTTGCGAGACTGTGCCAGTGAGGAAAGCAGCCCCCGCCCCGCGGGTCATCGCCGTCGTCGGTCCCACCGCGGCAGGAAAGTCCGACCTGGGCGTAGCCCTGGCCCGCCAATTCGACGGCGAAGTCGTCAACGCCGACTCCATGCAGCTGTACCGGGGGATGGACATCGGCACCGCCAAGCTGACGACCAAGGAGCGCGGCGGGGTCCCGCACCACCTCCTCGACATCTGGGACGTCACCGACACCGCCAACGTCGCCGAGTACCAGCGGCTGGCCCGCCTGGAGATCGACAAACTGCTCGCCGAGGGCCGCACCCCCGTCCTCGTCGGCGGATCCGGCCTGTACGTCCGCGGCGCCCTGGACGTCATGGAGTTCCCCGGCACCGACCCCGAGGTGCGCGCCCGGCTGGAGGACGAGCTCACGCTCCGCGGCTCCGGCGCCCTGCACGCCCGGCTCGCCGCCGCCGACCCGGATGCCGCCCGGGCCATCCTGCCCAGCAACGGCCGCCGCATCGTCCGCGCGCTGGAGGTGATCGAGATCACCGGCCGCCCCTTCACCGCCAACCTGCCCGGCCACGAATCCGTCTACGACACCGTGCAGATCGGTGTCGACGTCGCCCGGCCCGAGCTGGACGAGCGGATCGCCCTGCGGGTGGACCGGATGTGGGAGGCCGGGCTGGTGGACGAGGTCCGCGCGCTGGAGGCCCGCGGGCTGCGCGACGGAATCACCGCCTCCAGGGCGCTCGGCTACCAGCAGGTGCTGGCCGCGCTCGCCGGGGAGTGCACCGAGGACGATGCCCGGACGGAGACCGTCCGGGCGACCAAGCGGTTCGCCCGCCGCCAGGACTCCTGGTTCCGCCGCGACCCGCGCGTGCACTGGCTCAGCGGGGCCGCCGCCGACCGGGGGGAACTGGCCGGACTCGCGCAGTCGTTGGTCGAACGAGCGATTACAGCCTGATCACGTGATGGCATCGGGACGCCCCGTGCGCCCGTAGCGGGGCCGGGGGCGTGCCATCATCAAACTTCAGCGGGTGCGATCACCCGCGATGCATGGCGGCGTACTGAGTCCGAGTGGGGAGGGCGCGTGGCGATGGAGGCCGGCCCTCGTGACACCGGGCGGGACGACACCCGGCGGGAAGCGGACCCGACGCTTCTGGGCGGGACGGGCGAGCCCGCGGGGCTCGGGCTGCCCGCCGACCCCTCGCGGCTGACCCCCGACGGCCCGGACACCCCGGACTCCGCCGAGGCGGAGGCGGCCGCCGTCCCCGCGTTCGAGGTCGAACTGCGTCCGCAGCGCCGCCTGCGCCTGTGGCAGATCGCCCCGATCGCGATGCTCGCCGCCACCGGTTCCCTGATGTTCGCCTTCCCGCTCGCCTTCGAGTTCGGCGACGGCGGAGCCGTGGTCGCCATGCTCGGCTTCCTCATCAGCTGCTGCGCCGGAGGCTGGGGAATGATGGCCGCCCGCCGGGTCGGCCACTCGTGGCCCGGGCTCCCGGCCCGCGGGAGCGGCCGCCGCCCCGACTGGCGCATGGCCGCGCTGTACGCCGTGGTCGCACTGACCGTCGTAGGCCTCGCCGTCTATCGGGTGGCCCGGCTCCGCTGACCGCACGGGCCGGCTCCGCCCACTGGACCGCTCCGCGCCTCTGAGCAGGGGCTCGGTACCATGGGCGGGTGACGCAGACCACCCTCTCCTTCCTCAAGGGCCACGGCACCGAGAACGACTTCGTGATCGTCCCGGACCCGGACAACGCCGTCGAGCTGCCCGCATCCGCCGTCGCGAAGCTGTGCGACCGGCGGGCCGGGATCGGCGCGGACGGCGTCCTGCACGTCGTCCGGTCCGCCGCGCACCCCGAGGCGGCGCACCTGGCCGACGAGGCGGAGTGGTTCATGGACTACCGCAACAGCGACGGCTCCATCGCCGAGATGTGCGGCAACGGCGTGCGCGTCTTCGCCCGCTACCTCCAGTACGCCGGACACGTCGAGCCCGGGGACCTCTCGGTCGCCACCCGCGGCGGCGTCAAGCGCGTGCACCTCGACAAGAGGGGCGACGTCACCGTCTCCATGGGCCGCGCCGAGCTCCCCGAGGGCGAGGTCACGGTCAGCGTCGGATCGCGGAGCTGGCCCGCGCGCAACGTGAACATGGGGAACCCGCACGCCGTGGCCTTCGTTGAAAGCCTCGACGACGCCGGGAACCTGTTCACCGCCCCGCCCTTCAGCCCGGCGTCCGCCTACCCGACGGGTGTCAACGTCGAGTTCGTCGTCGACCGCGGCCCCCGGCACGTCGCCATGCGCGTCCACGAGCGCGGCTCCGGCGAGACCCGCTCCTGCGGCACCGGCGCCTGCGCCGTCGCCGTGGCCGCCATCCGCCGCGACGGCGCGGACCCGGCCGCCACCGGCGAACCGGTCTCGTACACCGTCGACCTCCCGGGCGGAACCCTCGTCATCACCGAACACCCCGACGGGCAGATCGACATGACCGGACCCGCCGTGATCGTGGCTGCGGGCGAGTTCGACGAGGCCTGGCTCACCGAAACGGCTTTCGGCTGAAGCTTCCCTCTAATGGGTGATCCGTTTCACGCTGAGCGAGAGGTGGACTGCGCCACGTGGTGGGGTCGGTAACATCAGGCACCGGCCCTGAGGGCGCACCCCATGCCCACCACCGCCGGTCGAAGCCGCCGGAGGTGCCCATGAGTGCAGAGGCCACGAACCCCGAAGCACACCCCGAAGCGCGCCCTGAGCTCCGCAGACGCGGCCGGACCAGGCTCGATCTGCGCCGACTCGGGCGCGCGGCCCTGCTCGGTCCCACGTCCCGCGACCGGCTCCCGGACGCGATCGGCCACGTCGCCGAGGCGCACCGTGCCCACCATCCGGACGCCGATCTGTCCGTTCTGCGACGGGCGTACCTCCTCGCGGAGACCTCGCACCGCGGTCAGATGCGAAAAAGTGGTGAGCCGTACATCACACATCCGCTCGCCGTCACCCTGATCCTCGCCGAACTCGGCGCCGAGACCACCACCTTGACGGCCTCCCTGCTCCACGACACCGTCGAGGACACGGACGTGACCCTCGATCAGGTCCGAGCGGAGTTCGGCGACGAGGTCTGTTTCATCGTCGACGGCGTCACCAAGGTGGAGAAGATCGACTACGGCGCCGCCGCCGAACCCGAGACCTTCCGCAAGATGCTCGTCGCCACCGGCAACGACGTCCGCGTCATGTCCATCAAACTCGCCGACCGGCTGCACAACATGCGCACCCTGGGCGTGATGCGCCCCGAGAAGCAGGCCCGCATCGCGAAGGTCACCCGCGACGTGCTCATCCCGCTGGCCGAACGGCTCGGAGTCCAGGCCCTCAAGACCGAGCTGGAAGACCTCGTCTTCGCGATCCTGCACCCCGAGGAATACGAGAGCACCCGCGCGCTCATCGCCGCCCACGCCGGGGAGAGCGACCCGCTGCCCGCCATCGCCGACTCCGTACGGGCCGTCCTGCGCGACGCCGGCATCGCCGCCGAGGTACAGGTCCGGCCGCGGCACTTCGTCTCCGTGCACCGGATCGCCCGGATGCGCGGCGAACTGCGCGGCTCCGACTTCGGCCGCATCCTCGTCCTCGTCGGCGAGAACGCCGACTGCTACGCGGTCCTGGGGGAGTTGCACACCTGCTTCACCCCCGTCATCTCGGAGTTCAAGGACTTCATCGCCACCCCGAAGTTCAACCTCTACCAGTCGCTGCACACCGCCGTCGCCACGCCCGAGGGCTACGTGGCCGAGGTCATCGTGCGGACCCGGCAGATGCACCGGGTCGCGGAGGCCGGCGTGGTGGCGCTCGGCAACCCGTACGCCACCGCGACACCGGACGCCGCCGCCGACCCGGACGAGGAGCGGGTGGACCCCACGCGCCCCGGCTGGCTGTCCAGGCTGCTCGACTGGCAGCAGTCCGCGCCCGACCCCGACACCTTCTGGAGCGTGCTCCGCGCCGAGCTCGCCCAGGACCGGGAGATCACCGTGTTCCGGGAGGACGGCAGCGCCACCGGCACGATCAGCCTGCCGGCGGGGGCCAGCTGTATCGACGCCGCCTACGCGCAGCACGGCGAGGCGGCCCACGGCTGTATCGGCGCCCGTGTCAACGGGCGCCTCACCTCGCTGTCCTCCCCGCTGTCCGACGGGGACACCGTGCAGCTGCTCCTCGCGCAGGACGCCTCCTCGGGGCCCGCCGCCGAATGGCTGGACCACGCGAAGACCCCGGCCGCCCGGATCGCCATCAGCAGCTGGCTCGATTCCCATCCCGACCGGGCCATGGCCACCACCTCGGCCGCGCGGGCGCCGCTGTCGGTGGTCGGGGCCCGGGGCGGCGGGGGCAATGCGGTCGCCGACCTGCCGGACGCCACCGTGCGGCTGGCCGGGTGCTGCACCCCGGTCCCGCCGGACGCCGTCGCCGGCTTCCTGGTCCGCGGCGGGGCCGTCACCGTGCACCGCATCCACTGCGCGGCGGTGGCGCAGATGCAGGCCGTGGGCCGCACCTCCGTCGCCGTCCACTGGCGGGCCACGGCGGACTGCCGGGTCACCCTGCTCGCTGAATCGTTCGGCCGCCCCCATCTGCTGGCCGACCTGACCGAGGCCATCGCCCGCGAAGGGGTCGAGGTGGTCTCCGCGACCGTGGAGCCCCCGGTCGAGCAGCGGGTCCGGCACAGCTACACCCTGCAACTGCCCGACGCGGCCGGACTGCCCGCCCTGATGCGGGCGATGCGGGACGTGCCGGGCGTGTACGACGTCCGCCGGGCCTGAGCGGTGGCGTCAACGTA
Source organism: Streptomyces sp. NBC_01294 (assembly GCF_035917235.1). NCBI lineage: Bacteria > Bacillati > Actinomycetota > Actinomycetes > Kitasatosporales > Streptomycetaceae > Streptomyces > Streptomyces sp. NBC_01294. The sequence continues at coordinate 2,159,945 of NZ_CP108423.1, read as the reverse complement.
GCGTCGGCCGCCCGCAGGCCGGACGGGACGTCCTTGGTTCACGTGCACCGAGGTGATGGAAGACGTCGCACGTAGACACCTCAAGACCCTGACGTGTCACATGACGCGTCAGGGCGATCAGGGCTGCCCTCAGGCTGCCCTCAGGGCTGCCTGACGACTGCCGGCGCGTCGCCCGGTCGCTGCCGCACCTGATCGAGGCAAGCCCGGGCCCCGCGCCGCCGGTGACCCGGCCCTGCCCCGATGCCGGCGAACCGCGGTCAGTCTCAGGCAAGTTTATTGCCTCATCTTGACATCACTGTGCCAATCATTAATGCTCGTGGGGCCGCGTGGCTGAGCTCACGTGCGGTGGACCAGTGCTGATGTGCTGGCAAATCTGACACATGTTGACATTAAATTGCCAAGCTGGGGGGCAGATGCTCTATTCGGGAATCTCCTGGAGCGCCGACGGCTTCACGGTGGACGTCATCGACGAGCGCGGGGAGCGGCGGCGGCCGTCACGGCTGTTCGGCCCCCGGCACACCCAGGAACTGATCCGCTACCTGCACGGCTTCGCAGGGGAGCTGGCTGCCGTCGTGGACAGCACCAACGGCGTGCTCGACGGGCGCATGATGGCCGAGGGGCTGACCGTGTACCGCGCGGATCCGCAACACCTGGGGGAGCGCCCGCTCTTCGCCGCGGTGCCGGCCGCGGACATCGCGGCGGCCGCGCGCCGCGGGCTCGGCGCGCTGACCCGGCTCGAGCGCCACCGGGGCACCCAGACCGGGCGGGAGTCCGACCTCGCGGAGTTCGCCCGCATCAGCGAGCAGGCCCTGGCCGATGGGACCGAGCGGCGTACCTGCGTCAGCCGGGGCAGCGGCGAGCGCCGGGAGATCTCGCTGACCTTCGACGACGGCCCGCAGCCGCCCTACACCGGGCAGGTGCTGGACATCCTGCGACGCTACGACGTGCCGGCCACCTTCTTCTGTACCGGCATGTACGCGACGGCCTATCCCGAGTACCTGGCCCGGATGCTGGAGGAGGGCCACGGGATCGGGAACCACACGTGGTCGCATCCCATGCTCTTCGAACTGACGCGGCCCCAGCTCGTCGAGCAGCTGGACCGCACCAACGAGGCGATCGCCGCGGCCGCCGGTGGCCGGGCACCCACCCTCTTCCGGCCCCCGTACGGCTCGCGCACTCCGGAAGTGCTCGGCTGGCTGGCCGAATCGGGGCTCACCACCGTGCTGTGGGACGTCGCCCCGGACGACTGGCAGATGCCCGGCGCGGACACCATTGCCACCGGCGTGGTCGAGCAGGCCCGGCCCGGCTCCATCGTGCTGCTGCACGACAGCGGCGGCGACCGCTCGCAGACGGTGGCGGCCCTGGCGCCGATGATCGAGGGGCTGCTGGAGCGCGGTTACAGCATCGTTCCGGTCGAGCAGCAGCTGGGCGCACCGGCACCGGCACCGGCACCCGTACCCGCCGCCGCACTCGCCGGTGGGAAGCGGTGACCGCGATGTCCGAGACGATGAGCAACTGGGCGAGCAGCCTGACCTACGGCGCGCGCCGGGTGCACCGCCCGCGCACGGTCGACGAACTGCGTGCGCTCGTCGCCCGCACCGACCGGATCCGCGCGCTGGGCACCCGGCACTCGTTCAGCGGGGTCGCCGACACCACGGGTGACCTCGTCCGGCTGGACGGGCTCGCGGAGTCGATGCTGCTGAACCCGGAGGCCGGCACCGTGACGGTGTCGGCGGGCACGCGTTACGCCGAGCTGGCGCCGTACCTGCACCGGGCGGGCTATGCGCTCGGCAACATGGCCTCCCTCCCGCACATTTCGGTGGCAGGCTCGGTGGCCACCGGAACCCATGGTTCGGGTGACGGCCAGCGCTGTCTGGCCGCGGCGGTGTCCGGCCTGGAGCTCGTCGGTCCGGAGGGTGACCTCGTCGAACTGGGACGGGACACGCACGCCGACGAGTTCGCCGGCACGGTGGTGGCGCTGGGCGCGCTGGGCGTGGTCACCCGGCTCACCCTGGACGTCGAACCGGCCTACCAAGTCGCGCAGACGGTCTGCCCGGACGTGCCGCTGGACGAGGTCGCGGAAGACGTGGACGCGGTGTTCGGTGCCGCCTACAGCGTCAGCCTGTTCACCGACTGGCGCAGTGGTCACGGATCGGTGTGGCTCAAGCGCCGTACCGACCGGCCCGATTCCCGCTGGGGGCGCGGACGTCAGGCGGCCGCGCCGGTGCACCCGGTGCCCGGGGTCGATCCCGCGTCCAGCACCGAGCAGTTGGGCGTGCCCGGCCCCTGGTACCAGCGGCTGCCGCACTTCCGGCCCGAGCTCACGCCCGGCGCCGGTGAGGAGTTGCAGTCGGAGTACTTCCTGCCCCGGAGCCAGGCTGCCACCGCGTTCGCCGCGATCCGGGCGCTGGCCGACCGGATCGCCCCGGTGCTGCACATCGCCGAGGTGCGCACGGTCCGCGGCGACGACCTGTGGCTGAGCTCCGCGTACGGACGGGACACCGTCACCTTCCACTTCACCTGGCTCAAGGACCTGCCCTCGGTACGGCCGGTGATCGCCGCCATCGAGGAACAGCTGATGCCCCTGGGCGCCCGGCCGCACTGGGCCAAGCTCACCGAGACCCCGGCCGAGCGGATCACCGCCGGCTATCCGCGCGCGGCGGACTTCGCCCGCCTCGCCGAGAAGCACGATCCGGACGGCAAGTTCCGTTCCGCGTTCATCGATCAATTGTTCACCGATCTGTAGAACCCCTGGGGGTAATGCGATGACACCGAACGCTCTTCTGCTCGCCCACGACAAGCCGACTGCCTTGCGTCCCGATCAGCTGCGGCAGTTCGAGGAGCTCGGCTACCTGATCCTGCCCGGCTTCCTCGACCGGGACCTGGTCGCCCGGATGAAGCCCGAGGTCGACCGGTGGGTGGACGACGGCCTGCGGGCGCGTTCCATCGACTCGGTGAAGGACCCGGAGAAGTTCGGCGTCCCGCCGGTCATGGAGCTCGAGTTGCCCGCCCACGGCGAGCTGATCACCTGGTCCCCGCTACTGGGGATACTCGACCAGCTGATGGGCGCGCCCTACGCGTTCCACCACCTGCACAGCGACCGCCAGGCCCCGGACGTGCCCGGCAAGCCCTGGCACCACGACTACGAGCACAGCACGCAGACCGACCGCTCGGCGACCATGATCCACGCCCTGCACTACCTGGACGGCCTGAGCACCGACACCTCCTCGCTGGTGGTGCTTCCCGGGTCGCACCGGGAGCGAGCGGACAAGACGGCCCGTGTGCACCTGGGCACCGGCCCGCTGCCCGGCGAGGTCGTGCTGGAGGAGCTGCCGCCCGGCAGCACCGTCGTACTGCACTCGGCCCTCTTCCACGCCCGCCGGCCCCGCCCGGGCGGGCTCGGCAAGCCGCGCTACTTCGTCGACGCCTCCTACTGCGAGGTCGGCCCGCTGTGGCCGCCGGTCAAGCCGTACTGGCGCTACATGCTCAGGCGGGCCCGGGAGCTGAACCTGGCGCCGGACCGCCCGCAGCTGTTCACCGAGCTGACCTTCGCCGAGTACGGCGGAGCGGCATGAGCGGGCGGCCCGTACGCATCGGGCTGCAGCTGCAGCCCGAGCACGCCGACTACGCGTCGATCCGCCGGACCGCAGCCGAAGCCGAGGCGCTCGGCGCGGACGCGATCTTCATCTGGGACCACTTCTTCCCGCTCACCGGCGATCCGGAGGGGCAGCACTTCGAATGCTGGACGGTCCTCGCGGCGCTGGCCGAGTCCACCTCGACGGTGCAGCTCGGACCGCTGGTGAGCTGCGTCGGGTACCGCAATCCTGATCTGCTCGCGGACATGGCACGCACGGTCGACCACATCAGCGGCGGCCGGGCCATGCTCGGCCTGGGCTCCGGCTGGTACGAGAAGGACTTCACCGACTACGGCTACCCGTTCGGCTCCGACGGCGAACGGCTCCGGGAACTCGCTGCGGCGATCCCGCGGGTGAAGTCCCGGCTGTCGCGGCTCAACCCGGCGCCGGCCGGGAAGCTGCCCCTGCTGCTCGGCGGGGGAGGCGAGAAGCGCACCCTGCGCCTCGTCGCCGAACACGCGGACATCTGGCACGCCTTCCACGATCCGGCGACGGTTCGGCACAAGCTGTCCGTCCTGCACAGGCACTGCGCGGACGTGGGCCGGGATCCGGCCGAGATCGAGGTGTCGACCAGCGTGTCCGGCCTGGCCGCGCACGAGGGCGACCCGAACGAACTCGGGACCGAGCTGCACGAACTCGGTGTCTCGCTGTTCATCGTCGGCGCGGGCGGCCCCGCATTCGATCTGGGGACGCTCCGGCGGTGGATCGCCTGGCGTGACGGGATGAACGCATGAGCACGATGGGCATGCTGCACCGGCGGATCCGGCTGCACTGGCGGCTGGTCCGGCGCGAGCCGATCTTCCCCAGGCGTCCCGGGTAGCCGGGGCCGCACGACGCACCGAAGAGGGGCGCTTCCGGAAGGAGCGCCCCTCTTCGGTGTCCCGAGGTCCTCGGCACCGCGCTATGCCGCGGCGCCGAGGACCTCCCCGATGACGTACCGGGCGTTGGCCGAGATGATCGGGTTGGTGGTCCGGTAGTACGGCAGCTGGATGACCGCCATGGACAGCGCCCAGCCCCGGCTGCGGGCCCAGGTCGCGTCGTCGACGTCCACGGCATCGCGGTACACCTGCCGCGCCGAGGCGGGCAGCAGGTTCCAGGCCGGGATGAGGTCGGTGGCCGGTTCACCCATGCCCACGGTGCCGAAGTCGATGACCGCGCCGACGCGGTCGCCGGCCAGCAGCAGGTTGCTCGGCATCAGGTCGCAGTGCGTCCAGCAGGCCGGGCCGGCCCACCGGGGCGCGGCGAGTGCCTCCTCCCAGGCCGCGGTGATTTCGTCGGCGTCGAAGGGTTCGCCGGTGCGGCGCAGTGCCTCGATCGCCGCCCGCATCTCCCGGTCTTCGGCGACCAGCGGCTCGCCGCGGTGGGCGGGCGGGCCGGCGGGGAGGCCGATCCCGCGGATGGCGACCGCGAACGCGGCGAGGTCGCGGGCTACGCGCTCGGGCTCGGCCAGCTCGCCCTCGACCGGGGTGTGGCCTTCGATCCAGCGGTGCACCGCCCAGGTGAGGGGGTATCCCTCGCCGGGTGCGCCGGTCGCCACCACCTCGGGGACCGGCAGCGGCAGTAGCGGTGCCAGCCGGGGGAGCAGCTCCGCCTCCATGGCGATGGCCTCGGCGCCGCCGGGGCGCAGCGGGAGCCGGACGGTCAGGTCCTCGCCGAGTCGGTAGATCGCGTTGACGGTTCCGCCGGAGGCGAGCCGGGTGACCGGCAGGTCCGCCCAGTGGGGGAACTGAGCGCGCAGCAGCCGCCGGACCAGCCCGGCGTCGGTCTCCGCTTCGTCGGCGTGCATCTTGCCCATGTGCCTGTGAACCCTCTCGATTGCTGCCCGGATCGTCGCACGTTCGGACCGCGACCCGGAGTTGACAAAGCGGCCGGCCCTGGATGGGCCGGCCGCCGGTACGGTCATCGACCGCGTGGTGACCACGGGTGGAGCGGGGACGCCCGTGCCCGCAGCCACGGGCTTTCCTCCCGGCTCGGCCGGTCCAGGGCGCGTTCCGGTTACCGCTGGGCTTTCGCGTGGTCGCGATGGCGGGCCTGCAGCCGGCTCGTCGCCCGCAGGGCTTCCCCGTGCAGGGGCCCGGGTTCCGCCGCTGTCAGCTCGCACAGTTCGCGGGCGTGCGCCCGGGCCTCGTCCGAACGGCCCGCTTCGGCCTCCGCGCGGATCAGCGCGTGCAGAGCAGCCGACCTGTCGTCCACCGACAGGCCTGCGGCCAGGCGGTGTGCCTCCTGCGCCTCGGTGAGGGCGCGGGCGGTGTTCCCGAGGAGCAGGCAGCACCGGGACAGCCGGATGCGGGCCCGTACGGTCAGCTCGGGGATGCCGATGGCCTCGCTGAGCTCACCGAGTTCCACCAGGAGCTCGTGTTCGTCCTCGTACCGGGCTTCCTCGTCCCGTACCGAGGCCAGCAGCCACAGCGACTGCCAGCGCAACGCGGGATCCAGCCGGTCCTCGCCCGCGTGCAGCAGCACGGCCAGCTCGTCGGCGACCGGACCGATGCGGGCGGAGGACATGGCCACGGCCAGTGCCTGGGACAGGCTCTGGCTCGACCCCCGGGCGAACGCCGACGCGGGCAGTCCCAGCCGCCTGGTCAGGTGCTCGAGTACGCGTCGCGTGGGCGGCCGGGTGCCCGATTCCAGCCGGGACAGGTAGCCGGTGGACAGGCCGCCTGCGGCCAGTGCGGCCTGCGACAGTCCTCGCTCACGGCGCAGTGCCCGCAGCCGCTGCCCGAAGGCGGGTTGTTCCAGCACGGCGACCTCCTGTGACGGGCGCGGGTCTTCAGTAGCGCGTGGCGTAGGTCAGGAAGGCGAGGTCGTCCCCCATCTCCTTGACCGCCCGGATGTCGGCCTCCTTGATCGCGGGATACACCTGCCGGCGCAGCGGACCCAGCACGTCCATCAGGTAGTCGTCCCGGCGCAGCGCCTCCAGCGACTCCTCCAGGGACCGGGGCAGGCCCAGACCGAGGCGGTCCCGTTCCGTGTCGGACAGCCCGTTCGGGTCCTCCGCGAGCTGGGGTCCCGGATCGATCCGGCGGGTGATGCCGTCCATGCCCGCGTAGATCACCGCGCCCATGGCCAGGTACGGGTTCGCCGTGGAGTCGACCGCCTTGAGCTCGACGTTGGTGGACGCGGCCGCGCTGCCGCGCAGCCTGCTCGGGATCCGCACGGCGGCCTCCCGGTTGTCCTGGCCGTAGCAGGCGTGCGCGCCGGACCACATGCCCGGTTGCAGCCGCTCGTAGCTGTTGACGCTGGGACAGGTCAGGGCCAGCAGGCCGGGCAGGTGCCGGAGCACCCCGCCGATGAAGTGGTAGGCCGTCTCGGACAGGCCCAGTGCGTCCGCGCCGTCGGCGAACACGTTCTCCGGGCCGCGGCCGGGACGGTCCTTCCACATGGACAGGTGCAGGTGGTTCCCGTTGCCCCGGAAGCCGGGCCCGGGCGCAGGGGCGAACGTCGCCCACAGGCCCATCGAGGCGGCCAGCCCCCTGGTGATCACCTTCTGCCACACCGAGATGTCGGCCGCCCTCAGTGCCGGGCCGTGCCGCAAGGTCATCTCGTGCTGCCCGGCACCGAATTCGGGGTGGTACACCTCCACGTCGATGCCCTGCCCCTGCAGGCCCCTGAGCAGCTGGATCACGTAGTCGTTGGCGGCGTCGAAGCCGGTGTTGTCGAAGCACAGGCTGTCGTCCAGCAGGCTCAGCGCGCCGGGCTCCGGCCGGCTGTCGCAGAGCGTGAACTCCGGCTCGAAGGAGGCCACGACCTGCAGTTCGCCCGCCGCCTCCAGCGCGGACTTCAGGAAGGTGCGGGGGCAGGCGTCCCAGGGCGTGTCGTCCAGCTGGACCAGGTCGCACAGCATGGCTCCGGAACCCGGCGCGTGCGGGAGCGCGATGAAGGTCTCCGGGTCGGGGACCAGCCGCACCTCGCCGACGGCGTCGAAGCCCGGCACCGGCACGCCGATGTCCATGAGGCCGGCCGCCTGCCTGGACTTGGCCAGCCCGATGCCCGATTCCATCCGGGATTGCAGGTACTGGCGGGTCACCGCCTTGCCCCGGACGATGCCGTTGTGGTCCACCCAAAGGAAGCGGATCAGTTCGACGCCGTGCGCGTCGATCTTCTGGAGCACCTGCCGGTACGTGTCGCCGCTAGCGGACACCTCATGACTCCTTCGGGAAGGGGAAGTACGAGACCGTGCCGGCCGCAACCGGTTCCCACAGCCTGGCCGGGGCGAGACCGGGGACCACCTCGGAGGCGATGACCTCCAGCCCGGGCAGGCTCAGGCGCTGCATCGCGAAGAACACCGGGGTGGCCACCGAGGGCGCACTCCAGTGCACCAGGTACGCGCCCGCGGGATGCACGGCGATGGCGTTGCCGGAGTTCCCGCCGGGCGCCAGCGCGTCCAGCTTGCCGAGAGCCGCCGCCGGATCGAGGCCGTCGGCGTCGCGCGGCACGAGGTAGTCGAAGTACTCCCGCGAGTCGAACGCGGAGGCGGGCAGTCCCAGCCCCTGGTAGGCGGTCGGCAGATAGCCGTTGTGCATGAAGTACCAGCCGTCGTCCCTGGACAACGGGTGGGTGAAGTCGAGGCCGCGCTGGGATTCCAGGCTGGCGTTGCGCGTGTGGATGGCCAGGAAGTCCGTCTTGACCTCCGGCAGCAGGGATTCGTGCAGGCTGTCGGCCATCGGCCGTACGTCGGTGTGCGCCCGCAGCCCGTGCCCGGGCCCCTGTTCGTGCTCGCGCCAGACCGCGCCCCACCCGTGCGCGTGCACCTTGGTGGGGTTGTCGTGAGCGGCGGTCCGGCCACAGCTCATGTCCAGGGCGGCAGCGGTGATGTCCGCTACGGCGAAGTCCCCGGAGGCGAGGATGAGTCGGCACATGGTGGGTTCCTTTCTCTCCTGGCTTCAGGCGGCCGGTTCTCGGATGACGTTGACGACCGTGTCGCGCCGGGGGACGTGGCGTGCGAGCACGTAGAGGAGGGCGCCGGTGCCGAGCGCCACGCCCAGCCAGTACCCGTGGGCGAGACCTGCCTGGTCCAGGGCCAGGAACACGGTGCCGCCGGCCAGCGAGCCGATCGCCTCGCCGGCGGTCCAGCTGACCTGGCGCAGGTTGAAGGCCTCCAGCGTGGACTTGATCGGCAGACCGGCGAACGCGGTGCTCACCATCGGGGTGAACAGCATTTCGGCGGTGGAGAACAGTGCGACGGCCAGGGCGGCGCCGAGCACGACCGGCAGTCCGACGCCCAGCACCGCCATGGAGGCGCTGAACAGGACGGCGCCGTAGACCAGCAGCGTGAACGGGCGGGTGCCCTTGGCCAGCAGCCTCCCCGTGGCGGCGGTCACCGCCGTCTGGAAGACGACGATGGCCAGGGCGGGCGCCGCGAGCAGCGCGGCCCGCACCAGCGCGGAGCCGACGTCCCGGGCGACGAACAGGGCGAAGGCGGAGTACAGCTGGCCGTAGACGAAGGCGCCCAGGACACAGATCGTCACCGTCCGGCGGATCGTGGAGTCCTCCCGGACCAGCCGCAGCACGGCCCGGCTGACGGGCCACCTGCCGGAGGTCGCCGTGGGCCGGAGTTCCCTGGGGATGCCGAACCGCAGCGACAGCCCGGCGAGCAGGTAGCACCCGGCGACGGTGGTGAGCAGCACCCGGGGGTCGGCCGACGTGTACAGCAGTCCGGCGAGGAAGGGGCCGAGCGCCGCGGCCAGGTTCACCGCGATCTGCAGCGCCGAGTACACCCGGTGCCGCCCGACCGCGTCGGGGACCGCTTCGGCGACCAGGACCCTGGACAGCAGGAAGTGGACGCTGCCGCCGAAGCCGGCCAGGACGAGGAGCAGCACCTGGACCACGGCGTCGTGGCTGTAGGGCATCAGGCCGAAGCCCAGCGCGGACAGCACCGTACTGCCGGTCATGGCATCGACGATGCTGAACCGGGGCAGCCAGCGGTTCACCAGCAGCGCGCTGACCCCGGCGGACGCGCTGTACACGAACAGTCCGACGCCGACGATCCAATCGCCGCTGACCTGGGTGGTCAGGAGGACACCCAACACGGGGAGGATCATGTACTGGCCGAGGTTGCCGGCCGCGTGGTCGGCGGACAGCCAGGCGGTGAAGGCCCTGCGGTTCATGCCCCGGCCTCCTGCAGCGTGTCCATCTCGAAACGGACCTGCGCGGCCAGCCGGTCGGCCAGTTCCGCCGCCCGGCGCGGGGACTCGGCGCCGATCACGAGGTATCCGGCCCGGTCGTAGGACTCGCGGACCTCGCCGACGAGGTCCCCCGGCCGTACGGTCAGATCCGCCTTCAGCACCGCAGGGTGGCGCCGTACGTCGTCCCAGCCGACGACCCGCCTCACCCGGCCCGGAGGCGGGGCGAGGAAGCGGACGGCCGCCGCCCTGGAGGGAGTCAGCTCGTACGCGTCGGTGTCCGAGCCGAGCGCGTCGTCGATCACCAGGCCGAACAGGTCCAGCCCTGGAATCGCGTACTCCAACATGAGATGGATCCAGTCGCCGCCGTTGCGGACGTGGACCTCGCCGAGCACCGGACCGTCCGCGGTGGACCACAGCTCGACGTGGAAGATGCCGAACCGCAGGTCCAGCGCCTTGAGCGCGCTGATCACGGCGTGTTCGAACTCCCGGTGGAGCCCGGTGGGCAGGTCGGCGGGCAGCACGTGCCCGGCCTCCACGAAGTTAGGCGGCGGCAGCAGCTTCTTCTCGGTCACCGCCAGCACCCGGGGCTCACCGCGCAGGAACACGCCTTCGACGCTGTACTCGGGGCCCTCGACGAACTGCTCGACGAGGAATGCCGTACGGGCGGGCAGCGCGGCCACGGCGGGGGCCAGGTCGCCGGGCGCGGTGACCTTGCGGACGCCGAGGCTGCCGGAGGCGTCCCGCGGCTTCACGATCCACGGACCGGTCGTGCCGTCCAGGAACGCCCGGGCTTCGGCGAGATCCGTGCACAGCCGGAACTCCGGCTGCGGCAGACCGGCTTCGCGCAGGGCCTGACGGCAGCGGTCCTTGTCGCGGACGGTGCGTACGGCTGCCGGCGGGTTGCCGGGTGCGCCCACGGCCCGGGCGACCTCGGCGAGGGCGACCTGCACCGGCTCCCTGACGCCGAGGACCACGTCGAACTGTCGCCCCCGGGCCCAGGCGACGGCCGCCGCCGGGTCCTCGACCTGGGTGTGGTGCAGGGTGCCGGCGAGTGCGGCCAGTTCGGGCACGTCCGGGAACTCGGTGGTGACCTGCGTGGTGACCTCGCGGGCGGCGGCCTGCCGGAGCAGGCGGGTGCCCACGTCGCGTCCGAGGTCCATCGGTGCGGACCCGCCCCAGAACAGCAGAGACCTGGGTGTGTCGTTCATGGTTCTCCCTGGGGATAGCGGGTCAGCCGGTCGGTTCGGCCAGCCGGAAGACGTCCTCCGTCAGCTGCCCGGTGACCTGGTGGTCGGCGAGGATCTCGGCGTGCGAGCCACCGATGTGGAACACGCGCAGGGGACTGGTCATCAGGTCGACGGTGGGTACCAGCCGGGTCCCGGCAGGACGCCGGACCACGACCTCCCGGACCGTGGGCAGCGAGGCGATCTTGTCGACCACCGCCTCGTCGACCTCGGCCACGAGACCCTCACGGCTGGTGACGGCGTTGTGCACGACCGCCTCACAGGACTTGGCGTAGACCTTGCCGCCGTAGCGGGCGGTGAACTCGGCGGGCCGCGCGTAGGCGAGGGCGCCCAGACGAGCCGGGTTGGTCCCGCTGAACGCGTCGTGGTGGGCGGGGTTCATGTTCCCGTTCAACCGGGCGCCCAGCTCCACCAGCGCGGGACCCGACTCCGTCGTGATCACCTCGGCGTGGCCGGGACCGTGTTCGATGCCCAGGGCGTCCAGCACCCGCAGCACGTAGGCGATCAGTTCACGCACGTGCGGTGCGTCCGGGTCCTGCAGCACGTCCAGGTCGTAGACCGGCCTGCCGGAAGGCAGCAGGTTCTTGTCGTAGCGCCACACCCCGCACACCGTGTGGTGCCCGTTCGCGCTCACCGTGTCCACGATGTACTCCGTGCCGTCCAGATAGGACTGGACGAGGACGTCGGTGTTGCGCTGGTCGTACATGGTGATGCCGGCCAGCACCGCCCGCGCGGCCTGAGCCACCTCCGCCTCGGACCGGCATATGAACACGTTGTCCGAAGAGGAGGAGCTACGCGGCTTGACCACCACCGGGTAGCTGCCGAGGTCGCGGGCCCAGCCCGTGATCTCGTCCGGATCGGAGCTGACGAACTGTCCGGCGCAGTGCAGACCGGCCGCCCGAACCGTCTCGATCATGGTGAACTTGTCCCGCCGGGCGGGGGACTTCGCGGTGCCGTTGGTCGCCACCCCGAGCCGTTCGCTGAGCAGGTCCGCCAGCGGAACCCCGGGCTCCTGACCGGCGACCACAGCGATCGGCGCGTAGGCGCGCAGCCGGTCCACCGTGGCGTCGACCGCGTCCGCGTCGGCGCACACGAACGTCTCCCGGTACACGGACAGGTCCGGCGGGACCATCTTGGGCAGGAACTCCGCTGTGCTCTGCACGTGCAGGGCGTCGACTCCGAGCTTGGCGTATTCCGCTACGTAGGCACCGGAGTTGGAGTAGCCGTCGACGATGACGACCACCGGTGCGGCGGATGTGGCGTTCATGGGTTCCTCTCCTCAGACGAGTTCGGCGCGGTGGTCCCGCAGCTTGACGAGCGCGGCCACGATGTCGTCCACATCGGACCGCTCCCCGAGCAGTGCGCCGTGGTGGAAGGTCAGATGACGCGTCGCGGCCCGCTCGCTGACCGGCAGCCGGTGCCGGGCGCGGTCGATCCGCCTGCGGTGCTCGGCGCCGAGGTCGAACCTGCGGCGGCTGCCCGGCCGGTACAGCGGGCTGGCCGGGATCGCCGGGTAGATCGGCTTGACCGGCAGGCCCAGTTCCGCGCTCAACGCGGCGCCGGCCGCCGCACTGTCGACGCCGTCGAACTCCTCCGGCAGCCGGATCACGAATCCGAAGTAGGTCCGCTGCTCGGTGCCGTCCGAGGTCCGCTGAGTGGCGAAACCGAGGTCGGCCAGCGCCTTCTCCAGTACGGAGGCCTGGATCGCACGCTGTTCGTTCTGCCGGTCCAGCCGGCCGAGCTGGGCGATGAGCACCGCCGCGTGGAACTCCGACAGCGCGCGGTTGCTGCCCATCAGCGTGCCGGTGGTGACCAGTTCCATCTCGTGCAGCGGCGGCGGCAGGTCGGGCTGGTGCCGGCCGTCGGCGCGCAGCTCGGCCATCCGCCGTGCCAGCTCAGGGTCCGCGGTGACCGCCGCACCGCCTTCCCCGCAGGTCAGCACCTTGGTGTGGTGCATGCTGAACGCTCCGGCGCGGCCCATGGTCCCGGCCTTGGCGCCCCGGTAGACCGCGCCGTGGGCCTGTGCGGCGTCCTCGATCAGGGTGAGGTCGTGGCGCCGGGCCAGATCGCGCAGCGCGTCCATGTCGGCCAGTGCCGAGTACAGGTGGACGACGACGATCGCCTTGGTGGCGGGTGTGATGGCGGCTTCCGCGGCCGCCGGGTCCATGCACAGGGTGTCCGGGTCGACGTCGACGAAGACCGGGACGGCGTTCACGGCCAGCACGGTCGACGCGGTCGCGACCCAGGAGATCCCCGGAACGATGACCTCGTCACCCGCGCCGACCCCGCACGCCTCGAGGGAGATCATCAACCCGGCGGTGCCGCTGGCCGTCGGCACGCAGTGCGCGACCTCGTTGTACTGCGCGAACATCCGGGCGAAGGTCCGCTCCTTGGTGTCCGCGCCCCGGTAGGGTCCGCTGATCGACCAGCGCCCGGAGTGGAGCACCTCGGCGAGCTGCTGCGCGGCCTCCGGGGCGGGCTGTGGCCACAGGGGCCAGCGAGTGGTGCGCACCGGCTCTCCGCCGTGCAGGGCCAGAGTCATGGCACCGCCTTTCGTGCGTTCGGGAGGGGTCAGAGCAGGCCGCGGATGGTGCCGCCGTCGACGCCCCAGACACTTCCGGTGACGAAGGCGGCGGCGTCCGAGGCCAGGAACGTGATCACTTGGGCGACCTCGTCCGGCTCGCCCATCCGGCCCAGAGGCAGCTGGCGCCGGCTGAGCTCGTGCTTGACCGCCGCCTCGGCGTCCCGGCCGTGCAGGTCGCCCAGGGTGTCGGCGAAGCCGCCGGGCCGGGTCCACAGGGGAGTCCACACGGGGCCGGGGGCCACCGCGTTGACCCGGATCCCGGGGCCCTCGGACAGCGCGAGGCTCTTGGTCAGGCTGACCAGGCCCACCTTGGACACCTGGTAGTCGACCAGTCCGGGCTCGGGCTGGCGGGCCAGGTCGGAGGTGTTGGTCACCACGCTGCCGTGACCCTGCGCGCGCATGCCCGGCAGCACCAGACGGATCGCCCGCACCGCGCTGAGGAAGTTGATCTCGAAGGTTGCCAGGTAGTCGGCGTCGGAGAGTTCGTCGAAGGACCGGGCCAGGCACTGTCCGACGTTGTTGATCAGCACGTCGGCCGTGCCGTTCCAGCCGTCGAGGATGCCGGTGACCCCGCTCTGCACGCCGTCGGCGGTGGACAGGTCGGCGGTCCGCACCACGACCTCTCCACCCTTGTCGCGGATCGCGTCGGCGACCGCGGACAAGCCCTCGGCGTCCCGGTCCACCAAGCCGAGCCTGGCGCCCTCGGCCGCGAAGGCCAGCGCCGTGGACGCGCCGATCCCGCCGGCCGCACCCGTGACGAGCACGCGCCGGCCGTCAAGTCCCAGGTTCATCAGACCGCCACCCGGGTGCTGATCAGCGAGACCGGTCCGGCCGAGCGCACCGTCCAGGGGGTGTGGGGCGGGATCGCGAGCGAAAGCCCGGCCCCGCCCTCGTGCCGTCCACCGTTCACCTCGAACTCGGCGCTGCCATCCAGCAGGTGGAGCACCTGGGCGTGGTCGGCCTGCGCCTCCTCGGTGACGGTATCGCCGCCCGGGATGTCCAACAGGGTGAAGGAGTGCCAGGCACCGGTGAAGTACGGGTGCAGGTCGACGGTCGCGCGGCGCACGCCGTCGGCGTCGGGCAGCCGGGCCGGCACGTTCAGCTGGGCCGGCTCGGCCGCCGGTCCCTCGCCCGGGAACACCTCGATGACGAAGAAGTGCATCTCCTCGTCGGTGCGGTTGGCGATGGAGTGCGCCGCCCCGATCGGTGTCGTGATCAGGTCTCCGGGGCCCGCGTGCAGCTCGACGTCGTTCATGGTGACGACGGCCTGGCCGCGGACGATGTAGTAGATCTCCTCGGTGCGCATGTGCACGTGCTCACCGACGCCGGCGCCGGGAGTGAGGACCACGTACTCGACGCAGTTCCACTCGCCTTCCAGGTGCATGCCGTTCATCAGCATCTTCCACCGGCACACGCCCTCGCCGCCGACCTGGCGGTGGGTCGTCGCCAGACCGCTGATGTCGTTGATGATCGGGCCGAACGGGGACCGCTCGCCGCGGACGATCGTCGCCATCACGCCACCTCGGCGGTGATGGACTCGATGCCGAGGCGGACGACGGCCTCGGGCACCTGCGTGATCTGGGCACCGGCCGGGCGGTGCGGCTGGCCGAGCCCCTCCAGCAGGATGAGGTCGCGGGTGCCCGCGGTCCCCTTGACATAGCCGCGCTTGTTGTCGAGCGAGATGGTGCGCAGCACGCCCTCCAGGGTCACCCCGGCGGGCAGCACGGTGGGCGCGCCGTTGAGGACGAGCAGGTCGCGGTGCGCGGCCTCTTCCTGCGCGGTCAGCAGGCCCAGTTCGCGTGCGATCCGGGCGGCCGCGAGCATGCCGAGGCCGATGGCGTAGCCGTGGCGCAGCTCGCCGCCGGTGAGCAGCTCGGCCGCGTGGCCGATGGTGTGGCCGTACTCCAGGACGAGGGCGTCGCCGCGCTCGTGCAGGTCGTCGCGCATCACGGCGGACTTCGCGTCCACGCACAGGTCGATGAACCAGGCGATGTCCTCCGGGGTGTACTGCGCGTCGGCGCGCAGCCGGGCGGCCACGGCCGCGTACCGGTCCGGCACGATGCCCAGCACGTTCTTGATCATTTCGCAGAGCGCCGAGCGGATCTCGTCCGCCGGCAGCGTGTCCAGGAAGTCCAGGTGGTTCCACACGAAGACCGGGGCATGGAAGGTGCCCAGGTGGTTCTTGCCGACGCTGGAGTTGACCGCCTGCTTCAGCGAGAGCACCGAGTCGGACATGGCCAGCAGCGTGGTCGGGATGTGCACGAGGCGCAGGCCCCGGAAGACCAGAGCGCTGAGCAGGCCCGCCATGTTGCCGACCAGGCCGCCGCCCAGCGCGATGATGACGGAGCGCCGCGTGACCCCGGTCGGGATCAGCTGCTCGGCGAGGGAGTTGACCACGTCGAGGCTCTTGGCCTTCTCGTCCGCCGTGACGGGCAGCACGGTGGTGGGCGCGACCTCGCCGGCGCACCGGGCGATCTCGTCGATCTGCTCCCCGGACAGGCCGGTGTCGGCGATGATCACGAACCGGTCGGCGTCGAGGCCCTCCAGTTTGCGCGTCAGGGCGCGCAGTGACGTCGGACCGTGTCCGACGGAAAACCCGTAGCGCACGCCGCCGAAGCGGATTTCGCGCTCGTTCACGGTCATAACTTCGGCCAACAGAGACACAACTTCCCCATTCACTGGTTCGAGCTTGCGTTGGGCGGCTGAGCAACTCGCTCTGGGTGCGGCCGCGGCCGGTCGTCGCCGGATGGCACGCCATCTCCCGGCTGGTGGCGCCGACCGTAGCAACCACTGGCAATGCTTGGCAACATCAAGTCATGGCCGGGCGTGCGCATCGATGCGCCCCACCTCGCATTTCGGCCCCAGTGGGCCCTACCTACGCGTGCGCGGGCTCATTTATGCAGGTGGAGGGCCTTTTGATGGCTGGGACCGATCACTTGCCAAGATTTGGCAACCATGGCAATGTTGTGTCCGGGACGGGGATCGCGCCGCCTGATGAGCCACATCGGCAGGAGGTATTTAGGGTGACTGAGCAATGGGGTCGCATCGTCATCGACGTCGATCGCGACAAGAACATCGACGGAGCGGACCTGGTCAGGCGCTTGGTCGACGGCACGGTGGCCGTGGTGGTGCTGCGCAATCTGCTGCCCGAGTCCGTGTTCGACGCGAACCGGGAGCGGCTGGCGCCGGTCTTCGGCCAGGCGTCCACCACGCAGTACAGCAACGGCAGCCTGACCACCATCGGCCCCTACCTGGCCAAGCACCTGGACGATCCGGACACGTACTTCGCCGAGGCGCTCAAAGCCAACGAGTTCACCGAGTCCATCGGCGTCGACCTCGGCGCGCGGACCCGTCAACGCCTGGCCGAAGTGCTGGACCTGAAGCGGTTCGACACCGAGTCCGAAGCCGACGGCCGCAGCTACTCGCAGCAGAACGTACGGATCTACGCGGACAACATCCGCACCCCGCTGCACAACGACAACATCATGCGCGACGCCGCGGGCACCGGACTGGCCCTGGCCGAACTGCGCCACCAGCTCAGCTGCGTGGTGTGCATCCAGGAGTGCGAGGACGGCGGCGAACTGCGCATCCACCGCAAGCGCTGGTCCGGGGAAGACAACGAGTACAAGATCGTCGGCGGCCTCGGCTACGACGAGGCGGTGACGGGCGACGCTCCGGCCCACGAGTTCAAGCCGCGAGCCGGGGACGTCTACCTGCTCAACCCCACCTACTACCACTCCATCGAGCAGGTCACCGGTTCCGACCGGATCACCATGGGCTTCTTCTTCGGCTTCTACGACGACGAGCTCACCGAAGCCGTCTCGTGGATCTGACGTTCGGGGGACGGACATGAGCGAGAACATCCTGGTCATCGGCTCCGGAGACCAGCACTTCCGCGAGTACGCACTGCGCGGTCTGGCCGAGCGCCACCGCGTCCTGCTGATCGCCCAGACCCCGCTGGCCTGGCAGTCGCCGTACGTGGCCGACCACCGCGAGGTCGAGCTGAAGGACCGGGCGCAGGTGCTGGCCGCGGCCAAGGAGCTCGCCGCGGTCCATGAGGTGGCCGGCGTGCTCACCTGGGACGAAATGCAGGTCCGCGTGGCCGCGGAGGTCGGCGCCGCTCTCGGCGTGGCGACCATGCCGGTCGAGGCGGCACGGGCGTGCCGCGACAAGGCGCGACAGCGCGAGCGCTTCCGGGCGACGGGCGTCGCGTCGGCACGGTACGACCTCGCGGGCTCCGTCACCGAGGCGGTGGCCGCGGCCGACGCCATCGGCTACCCCGTGGTGCTCAAGCCCCGCGGCCAGGCCGCGAGCATCGCGGTCCGGATCGTCCGTTCCGAGGCCGAACTGCGCGAGACGTTCGCCCTCGTCCGCGACGCGGAGAACCCGTCCATCGAGGACGGACTGGTCCTCGTCGAGGAGTTCCTGGCCGGTCCGGAGATCGCCGTGGACAGCTGGGTGCTCGACGGCAGGGTCGAGCCCTTCTCGATCTCGGCGAAGCGCACCGGCTACCCGCCGTACTTCGAAGAAGTGGCGCACGTCGTCGGCAAGGTCCTCGACGGCGAGACCGAGGCCGCGGTCCGCGAGGTGGTGATCGCCGCGAACAAGGCCCTCGGCATCGACCGGGCCGTCACCCACACCGAGCTGATGCTCACCACCGACGGGCCCAAGGTCGTCGAGGTCAACGGCCGGCTCGGCGGCGACCTCATCCCGCACCTCGCCGAGATCGCGGTCCCCGGCCTGTCGATCGGCGGCGTCCTCGGCGCCGTCGCCACCGGCAGCGAACCCGAGCCGATACCGCAGCCGGACCGCCTGGTCGGCATCCGCTTCCTCTACCCCGCGTCGGACATGACGTTCGACGACATCGACGTCCCGGCCGGGCTCACCGACGAGCCGTGGGTGCACGAGGTACGGCGGGTCAGCGAACCAGGCACCGAACTCCGCCTGCCGCCGAGGCAGTTCCTCGGCCGCGCGGGCTTCGTGATCGCGACCGGGGACACCGTCCCCGACGTGGACGAGCGACTACTGGCGCTGGCGGACAAGGTGTCGCTCGCCGGCACCTCGCTGGTCGACCAGAACCAATGACACAGCACGACGATTCTTTGGACAGGGGCAGACAGATGGCGAAGGCGGTCATTTTCGGCGAGTACAAACTCGCCCGGATCCTTCCGGGGCTGCGAACACGTGGCATCACGGATGTAGTGGTGTATTCCGCGGTGGACTTCGACGGCTTCGACGTCGAGGTCAAGCGCCTCGGCCTCGACTGGACCGCCGCGGACGTCCTGGAGGTCCTGGCCGAAGAGCGGGCGGACGTGGCGATCGCCAACCCGTACGCCCATGGCCAGGAACAGCTCCCCCTCGCGTACGGCGAGGCCGTCGCCAAGTGGGACGGTCACTTCCTGGCGCACCCGGCCGCGTTCGCCGAGGTCGCCTGCGACAAGGTGGCCCTGCACGAGACGGCGGTCGCGCGAGGCTGGCCCGTGCCGGAGGGCGCCGTGTGCACCGACGCCGGCCAGGTCCGCGCGACCGTGGACCGGCTGGGCTTCCCCGTCGTGGTGAAGGAGGCCCAGTCGCAGGCGGGGGACGGCCGCTTCTTCGTGGAGTCGGCGGCCGGCCTGGACGCGATGCTGGCCGGCGACCTGGGGCTGCCGGTGATCGTGCAGCGCTTCCAGCAGGGCTTCGAATGCGGAGTCGAGGTGATCAGCTCCGGCGGCTCGCACGTGCGCTGGCCGGTCGCCTCCCTGGGAAGCCTGGACACCGGACTGGACCCCTCCTTCCGGGCCCGGGCCATGCCCTTCGCGCTGCCCGAGCGCGCCGCCGCCTCCCTGGAACGGCTGATCCTCGACATCGAGCAGAACATGGTCCCGTTCGGACCGTGGCAGATCGACTTCGCGGTGGTCGACGGTGACCTGTGCCTGCTGGAGATCAACGCCCGGCTGGGCGGCCTGTCCGACCTCGACTCCGTCGCCACCGGCACGGACCCGCACTCGGTCTTCGTCGCGGTCGCCACGGGCGAGCAGCTCCCCGCGGTCACACAGCGCATGGTCGCGATCGAGCTGCCGTCCACCGAGGTCCCCGGCAACCCGCTGCCGGCGGAGCCCGAGGGCAGCAACCTCATGACGGTCACCGCCCGTACGCCCACCAACCGGTGCTTCGTCAACACCGACCACATGCAGGTCATCGTCACCGTGGCCGAGGTGGGGGCCACCAAGAAGTGGATCACCGAGCTGCACGGCGCCGGCCTGCTGCGATGCTCGACGGACAGCGCCTTCGCCCAGCTCGACAAGGCCCTGGCCACCTTCGAGGAGGCGCGGCGGTGAGGGTACTGATCGCGGGGCTGGGGGAGAAGAAGGAGTTCGGACTGCGCTCCCTGCGCGACGCCGGACACTTCGTCGGGGTCATCGACCTCGCCCACCGCATCCCCGTAAGCCTGGTGGACTGGTGGCGGGCCGGCGACCGTTTCTCCGCCGAGGCGATGCTGACCGCCGCCCGCTCCGCCGACTTCGAGTGGGACGCCGTCCTGTGCTGGGAGGAGCTGTCCACCGACCTCGCCCGCGAAGTCGCCGAGCAGCTCGGCGTACCGGCCACCCGTATGCCCGCAGGGCACTTCCGGGACAAGGGCGTCATGCACGCCCGCCTGCGGGAACTCGGGCTTCCGACCCCGCAGCTCGGTGTCGCGCACGACCTGGCCGCATGCGAGCGACTGATCGACGGCAGGTACCCGGCCGTCGTCAAGCCGACCGACTACGGCGGCAGCGGCGGAGTCAAGATCGTGCCCGGCCCGGACGACCTGCCGGCGGCCTTCGCCTTCGCGATGGACGCCGCGCGCACCGGCCGGGTGGCGGTCGACCGCTACGTGTCCGGCGCCGAGTACAGCGTCGAAGCGGTCACCTGGGCCCCGGGAAAGACCGAGATCATATCGGTCACCGAGAAGCACCTGAGCAGGCCGCCGTACTTCGCGGAGGTCGGCCACGTGTCCCCGGCGGTGCTGCCCGCCGCGGACCGCGAGCAGCTGGAGCGCGAGACCGTCCGCGTCCTCGACGGCCTCGGCATGGAAGCCGGCGTGTCCCACGCCGAGTTCCGGATGACGCCGGACGGTCCGCTGCTGATGGAGGTCGCCGGACGGCCCGCGGGTGACCAGATTCCGCGGCTGGTGGCCCTGGCCACCGGATGGAACCTGTATCTGGCGGAGCTCGGCGCGGTCGTCGGCACCCCGTCGTCCCCGGACGCGCCCGCGGTGGAACGCGCCGCCATCAGGTTCTTCAACGGTGACGGTGAGACGCCCTTCCGGCACCCGGTGACTCTGGACGACGCGATCGTGCCGCCGTTCTCCGAAGTGCTGCACGAGCTCTGCTACTTCGAGCCCGAGGGCGCCGTCACCGACGCCCCGCGCGGCATCGGAGGGCGCAACGGGCACGCGGTACTGGCCGGCTCGCGCGAGCGGGTCGCCGAAGCCTTGCACCTCTTGGACAACGGCGCCCCCATCTACCAGGGCGACGACTAGCCAAGCCTTCGGCCGGCTCCACCCGCAGCGGCGGAGCCGGCCCAGGCGAGCAGGGGAGAAGAAGTACGTGCTGAAAATGGAAACCGCGCCGAAGACGGAACCCGCGCCCCGCCGGGGTCTGTGGCGCAACTACGACTTCCTGAAGCTCTGGTCCGGCGAGACCGTCGCCCAGATCGGAGCCCAGGTCACCCAACTCGCCCTGCCCCTGCTGGTCCTCGGGGTGATGGACGCCGGCGCCTCGGAAGTCGGCCTGGTGTCCGGCATGCAGCTGCTGCCCGCCCTGTGCGTGACGCCACTGGCCGGTCTGCTGATCGACGCGTGGGACCGCCGCCGGATCCTCCTCGGCGCCAATCTCGGGCGGGCCCTCGCTCTGGCCATGGTGCCCGTGCTGTACTTCGCCGACGCCCTGTCCATTCCGGCGCTGTGCGCGATCGCCTTCGTGGTGGGCGCCTGCACCGCGGTCTTCGAGGTCGCCTACATCGCGTACCTGCCGGCCATCGTGCGGCACGACGACCTGGTCGAGGCCAACAGCAAACTCCAGGCCTCGTACTCGGTGTCGCAGATCGGCGGGCCCGGTCTCGGCGGCCTGCTGACCAAGTCCCTCGGCGCCTGGTTCGCCATCCTCGCCAACGTCGCGTCCTACCTGGCCGCCTTCGTGGTCCTGTACCTCATCCGCCACCGCGAGCCCGCCCGCACCGGCGACACCGCGGCGAACCGGCCCAGGTTCAGCGACGTGTTCACCAGCTTCGGCCTGCTCTGGCGCCACCGGGTGCTGCGCGTCCTCACCTTCCAGGCGGGCTGGTTCAACTTCTGCGAGCAGGCCATCATGACCCTGTTCCTGGTGTACGCGGTCAAGGAACTGGACATGGACGCCGGCGGGGTCGGCACCGTCCTGGCCCTGGGCGCCCTCGGCTCCCTGCTGGGCGCGGTGGCCGCCAAACCGCTCGGTGACCGCCTCGGCTTCTCGTCCACCCTGGTCGCGGCGATGGGCGTGGCGTCCAGCGCCCCACTGCTCCTGGCGTTGACCGGCGGGTCCGACTGGTCCAGCTTCCTGCTCGCCGTTCTGGCCTTCGGCATCTACGGCTTCGGTCTGACGATCTACAACGTCCACGTCGTCGCCTTCCGGCAGTCGGTGATCCCGCTCGACGTGATCGGCCGCGCGACCGCCGCCTATCGCATGCTCACCTACGGCCCCTTCCCCCTCGGCGCGCTGATCAGCGGCATCCTGGGCGAACGGATCGGCCTGTGGAACGCGATCTTGACCATCGCGGTGATCTCGGTCATCGGATGGCTGGCCTTCGCGCTCGTCGGCAGGAAGTCCCTGCGCTCGGCGGAGCACACCGAACAGACGAGCTGACAAAGACTTTTCCGACATCAACCACCACCAACTGTGAGGTTCGCATGACCGTCAACACCGACCGCTACCCGCTGTGGGAATCGCTCGTCCAGCCCAGCCGCTACGGGCGGCCCGAGGTCCACGGGATCGGCTGCGAAGGCAACCGGGTCCACTTCGCCGACGGCACTTCCGCCCTCGACGTGATGAGCGGCCTGTGGAACGCCAACCTCGGCTACGGCAACAAGGCCGTGACCGAGGCCATCACGGATTGCCTGAACACCGCCTCCTACCTGCCCCTCTTCCGCGGCGGCCACCGTCTCGCCGAGCAGGCCGCCCGGGCGGTGCTGGACGTCAGCGGTCCCGGCCACTTCGGCCGCGTCCTCTTCTCCACCTCCGGTGGCGCCGCCAACGACGTGATGATGAAGCTGGTCCGCCACTACCAGGCGCTGCGCGGCGACGAGGACCGCGACGTGGTCGTCGGCCTCAGGAACAGCTGGCACGGCCTGACCTACGGCAGCTTCGCCCTGACCGGCCAGCCGCTGGGGCAGGACGTCTACCGCGTCGACCGCAGCAAGGTCCGTCACGTCAGCCACGAGGACGTCACCGAACTGGTCGAGCTGCTGGCCAGGGAAGGCGACAAGATCGCCGCCGTGATCCTGGAACCGGTCCTCGGCACCGGTGCCCACCCGGTCTCCGACGAGCTGCTGGGCGCCATGGAAGAGCTCCGCGCGCAGCACGGGTTCCTCGTGGTCGCCGACGAGGTCGCCACCGGCTTCGGCCGCACCGGCAGCTACTTCGCCTCCCAGAACTGGCCCTTCAAGCCCGACGTGATGATCACGTCCAAGGGCCTCACCAACGGCACGTGCGCCGCCTCCGCCATCGTCGTCTCCCACGACGTCTGCGAGATGTTCGAGCGCACCGACGCCGTCCTCTTCCACGGTGAGACCCAGGCCGGCTCGCCCACCAGCTGCGCCGCCATCATCGCCACCATCGCCGAGATGGAGCGCCTCGACGCGGTCACCCTGGCCCAGAAGCTCACCCAGAAGCTGGACGCCCTCCTGGAGGAGATCTCCTCCCACCCGCTGGTCGTCGAAACCCGCGGCCTCGGCTGCTTCCGCGGTATCCAGCTGTCCGTGCCCTCCGACGGGCTCACCGCGGCAGCCCGCCGGCACGGTCTGATCGTGCAGCCGGGTACCGACTTCATCATGCTCGTCCCGTCCCTGACCTACACCGACGAGGAGTTCGAGGAGCTCGCCAACGGCCTGCGCGCCGCTCTGGCCGAGATCTGAGGGACCGCCCGCCGGCGGTCCGAAAGCCTGGAGGCTCCCTACCGGTAACGGTAGGGAGCCTCCAGGTGTTTCAGGCCGGATGCACGTCGGCCGCGTCGACGGTGCGCCGACGCGGTCGACGTGCTGGGATCAGCCGGCCGATGTGTGCTCCAGGGTCTCGGCCAGGATCTGCCAGATCTCGGCGGCCAGGTCGAGGTTCGCGGCGCGTCGGGCGTCCTCGCCCAAGTGCTTGAGCCGGGCGAGCCCTTCCTTCCGGTGGCCCTCCACGATCAGCAGCCTGCTGTCCAGGGTCTGCAACCGGATCCGGTCACGGTAGTTGAGCATCAGCTTGTCGACGTCGAGCTGGGAGTGGGCCGCCCGGGCGTCGGCGTACCGGCCCTCCTCGAACGCGAGGTGGGCCTGCAGCGCCAGGATTTCCTGCTGCTGGACCGGCGTACCGACGAGGGCGAACGCCGCCTCCGCCTCGTTCAGGTGGGCGCGTGCGGACTCGGTGGAAGGAGGACTGCCCTGCAGATGCAGGGAGGCGGCGGCCAGCCGGAGCCGCGCCCACAGTACGGGGTCGACACGGCTGTCCAGGATGGCCATGGCCTGATGCAGGAACGCGCACGCGGCGTCGTCGTCGCCCTGGCGGGAGCAGACCGTGGCGGCCGTCCAGAGCGCCTCGGAACGCAGGGTCTCCGACCCCTCCGCCACCAGCTCGACCAGCTCTTCGGCGTGCGCCCGTGCGTCGGGCAACCGGCCCGCCTCCGCCTCGACGGAGACGAGGGCCAGCAGCGCGTTTGCCTCGTCGGACACGGGCAGGCCGGCCTGCTTGGCGACCTGGTGGGCGCTGACGGCGAACTCGAGCGCGCGGGCGACGTCACCCTTGGCGCGCAGGCACCGGGCGAGCCGGCTCTTGGACCTGCACTGCAGTGCGGGCAGTTCGAGGTCGTCGGCGATGGCGGTCAGCTCTTCGAGACAGGCCAGCTCCTCGGCGTGCTCGCGGCGCGCGTGCCAGTACCGTTCGATCAACCACAGCGCCTGCCAGCGCAGCAGCGGGTCCTCGTCCCGGGCGGTGGCGAAGACGTCGATGAGGTCCTCGATTGCCTCGCTGCTGTCCGTGGAGGCGGCAAGGCTCAGTGCCTGGGTGAGTGAACTGCTGCTCGGCTGGATGTAAAAGGCCGAACGGTCGACGTCCAACCGCTTGGCAAGATAAGCGATCACTCGCTCCGTGGGTTTCCGGGCGCCCGATTCCAGGCGCGACAGGTATCCCGTCGAGATTTCGTCGCCTGCCAGTGCGGCCTGGGAGAGTCCTTGCTGCTGTCTCAACGCCTTGAGGCGGAGCCCGAAGGACGACTCTGTTGACATATGAGTCCTACATTCAATGCTGCGGAAGCGGCCCCCGGTTGTCCGCGTCACTTTAATTCAGCTCTGGGCGGTTTGGCAAACCTCATGCCTGATGTCCTGCCACAGCCTGCCACGGCCATGCGATGGGTGCGGATTTCTGGTTGACCACCTTGGCAATATTTGGCAAGCTCAACTGCCAGGTGGGGCTGCGCGCCCCGGACTGATGATGCTGCGGGGTATCCACCCCCTGCTTCATCTGGACCTTTTCATGTTGCCTCCCTTGTCCTCGCCCTGTCTGGAGCTGTCATGCGCATGCGTTCGTCTCTTGCTTCCGTGGCCGTCTTGCTGTCCGCCGTCGCCGTGACCGTCGCCGCCGCACCCGCGGGCGACATCGACTGGCCGTCGCCCGCTCCCAGGATCGCCGCCGCACCCGCGGGCGACATCGACTGGCCGTCGCCCACTCCCAGGATCGTCGCCGCACCCGCCGGCGACATCGACTGGCCGATGCCCGCGCCCAGGATCGCCTCCGCACTCGCGGGCGACGCCGACTGGCGTTGATCCCCACCGTGACGCGAGCGAGCCGCGGGAAGGCGGCGTTATTACGTGCGGCCCGCCACCCGTGAGGGAGGCGGGCCGAAATCGTGTGGGCGGCGGACGACCTCCCGCCCCCTCCAGGCCCCGCGGTCTCCCGGGGCCTCCGGACCTCCGGCGTGTCACCGGGCGGCCCGGAAAAGCCCCGTTCGGGTGGCCTCGTCGCGCGCCGTTCGCAGCGGCGCGGCGGGCGCTGGTAAGCGGTGGTGGATGCAGCTCTCCTCCCCGCGCCTGCGCGCCGCCCTGCTCGCCGCGGCCTCCCTCACCCTCGTCGCCGCCGTTCTGCCCCCGCCGACGCCGCTGGGCATCGGCGACCGGCTCTTCCCCGAGCTCGGGAACCCCGGGTACGACGTGCTCTCGTACGACCTGTCCTTCGCGTACAAGGACAACCTGAGCCCGCTCGACGCGGTGACCGTCATCGACGCCCGTGCCCTGCAGCGGCTGGAGCGGATCAACCTGGACTTCACCCACGGGAAGGTGGCGTCCGTCGAGGTCAACGGGGAGCCGGCGCGGTTCGAGAGCGTGGGGGAGGACCTCGTGCTGACCCCCGCGCGCGCGGTGGCGGACGACGTGCCGCTGCGCATCACCGTCCGGCACACCAGCGACCCGCGCGGACGCGGGGACGGCGGCTGGGTGCCCACCGAGGACGGCCTGGCCATGGCCAACCAGGCGGACGCCGCCCACCGGGTGTTCCCCTGCAACGACCACCCGGCCGACAAGGCGTACTTCACCTTCCGGATCACCGCCCCCGCCGGGCTCACGGCCGTCGCCAACGGCGAGTCCGTGGCCCCCGCCCTGCGCATCGGTCCCTCGACCACGTGGACCTACCAGACCCGGCACCCGATGGCCACCGAGCTGGCCCAGGTCTCCGTGGGCCGCTCCGCCGTCGTGCACCACACCGGACCGCACGGGCTGCCGCTGCGCGACGTGGTGCCCGCCGAGGACAGGGAGCGGCTGGAGCCCTGGCTGGCGAAGACCGCGGGCCACGTCGAGTGGATGGAGGAGCGGGTCGGCCGCTACCCCTTCGAGAACTACGGGGTGCTGATCGCGCGGGCCACGACCGGCTTCGAGCTGGAGACGCAGACCCTCTCGCTCTTCGAGAACAGCCTCTTCTCGGGCGAGGCCTACCCCGAGTGGTACGTCGAGTCCGTGATGGTGCACGAGCTGGCCCACCAGTGGTTCGGCGACAGCGTCTCCCCGCGGACCTGGTCCGACCTGTGGCTCAACGAGGGACACGCCACCTGGTACGAGGCCCTGTACGCGGACGGCCTCGGCAAGTACTCGCTGGAGCGGCGCATGCGCGAGGCGTACCAGCGCTCGGACCAGTGGCGGGCGGCGGGCGGCCCGCCGGCCGCCCCGAAGGCCGCGCCGCCCGGCGAGAAGATCGGGCTGTTCCGGCCGGTGGTCTACGACGGCGCCGCGCTGATCCTCTACGCGCTGCGGCAGGAGATCGGCTTCGAGGCCTTCGACCGGACCGAGCGGCGGTGGGTCTCCGAGTACCGGGACGGGGTCGCGGGCACGGACGACTTCGTACGCCTGGCCTCGCAGGAGGCGGGCCGGGACCTCGGGGCCTTCCTGGAGCCCTGGCTGTACGGGAAGACGACCCCGGCGATGCCCGGGCACCCGGAATGGAGCGCCCCGGCCGCCCCGGCCGCCCCGGCGGCCTCGGGCAAGGCGGCGTCCGGCAAGCCAGGGGCGGGCGGGGCAGGCGCGGGCGGGGCCGCGTCCGGCCAATAAAGGGTGTGACCGGCGAGGAACGGGCATGTCACCATCGACGGGGCCGTTCGGGGAATCCCCCGGCGGTGTGACACGTTGGACGTGACAGTCAGCGTGACAGCGCTATTCGAATCGACGTAAGGATCCAATGACCTCCTCTTCTTCCCCTTCCCAGGACGCGCGGGACGCACAGGACGCACAGGACGTGCGTGACCCGCAGAGCTTCACCGAGAGCCTTCGGGCCGATGCCCTGATGGAAGAGGACGTCGCCTGGAGCCACGAGATCGACGGAGACCGGGACGGCGAGCAGCTCGAACGCTCGGAGCGCGCGGCCCTGCGCCGCGTGGCCGGCCTCTCCACCGAGCTCGAAGACGTCACCGAGGTCGAGTACCGGCAGCTGCGCCTGGAGCGTGTCGTGCTCGTCGGTGTCTGGACCTCCGGCACGGTGAACGACGCGGAGAACTCCCTCGCGGAGCTCGCCGCCCTCGCCGAGACGGCGGGTGCCCTCGTACTCGACGGCGTGATCCAGCGCCGTGACAAGCCGGACCCGGCCACCTTCATCGGTTCGGGCAAGGCCCGCGAGCTGCGCGACATCGTCATGGAGAGCGGCGCCGACACCGTCGTCTGTGACGGCGAGCTCAGCCCCGGCCAGCTCATCGCCCTCGAAGACGTCGTCAAGGTGAAGGTGGTCGACCGGACCGCCCTCATCCTCGACATCTTCGCCCAGCACGCCAAGTCCCGAGAGGGCAAGGCACAGGTCGCGCTCGCGCAGATGCAGTACATGCTGCCGCGACTGCGCGGCTGGGGTGCCTCGCTGTCCCGGCAGATGGGTGGCGGCGGCGGTGGCGGCATGGCCACGCGCGGCCCCGGTGAGACCAAGATCGAGACGGACCGGCGACGGATCCGCGAGAAGATGGCGAAGATGCGCCGGGAGATCGCGGAGATGAAGACCGGCCGTGACATCAAGCGGCAGGAACGGCGTCGCAACAAGGTGCCGTCGGTCGCCATCGCCGGCTACACCAACGCGGGCAAGTCCTCGCTGCTCAACCGCCTCACGGGCGCGGGCGTGCTGGTGGAGAACGCACTGTTCGCCACCCTCGACCCGACCGTGCGCCGGGCCGAGACGCCGAGCGGCCGGGTCTACACCCTGGCCGACACCGTCGGCTTCGTCCGGCACCTGCCCCACCACCTCGTCGAGGCATTCCGCTCCACGATGGAGGAGGTCGGCGACTCCGACCTGATCCTGCACATCGTGGACGGCTCGCACCCGGCGCCGGAGGAGCAGCTGGCGGCGGTGCGCGAGGTGATCCGCGAGGTCGGCGCGGTGAACGTGCCCGAGATCGTCGTGATCAACAAGGCGGACGCCGCGGATCCGCTCGTACTGCAGCGGCTGCTGCGGATCGAGCGCCACTCCATCGCCGTCTCGGCGCGGACCGGCCTCGGCATCGAGGAACTGCTCGCGCTCATCGATTCCGAGCTGCCGCGGCCCGAGGTCGAGGTGGAGGCCATGGTGCCGTACACGCGCGGCTCGCTGGTCGCCAAGGCGCATGCCGAGGGCGAGGTGATCTCCGAGGAGCACACCCCGGACGGCACCCTGCTCAAGGCGCGGGTCCACGCGGAACTGGCGGCGGACCTCGCTCCGTACGCGCTCGCGAAGCAGTAGGCGGGCCGGACGGCTCGGTTGGTGGCATGACGGCTGAGGCCCCCCTGCGGTGCAGGGGGGCCTCAGCCGTTCGGTCCCGCTCCGGGGCATCGCGGCGCCGCCGGCGCTGCGATGCTCCGGGCTACGTGCTCCGGGCTCCGGTTCTACGTGAACCCGGCTACATGAACCCGCCTACTTGAACTTGCCGCTGACGGCGTCGAAGACGCCCTTCGCCTCCGGACCCAGCCGGGGTCCGGCCAGCCAGCCCGCCTTGGCCGGGCCGATCGAGGTGTTCGACACCAGCGCCGGCTTGCCGTCGGCGCCCGCCGCCACCCAGCCGCCGCCGGAGGAACCGCCGGTCATCGTGCAGCCGATGCGGTACATCACCGGGTCGTTCGCCTTCAGGGTCAGCCGGCCCGGCTTGTCCGTGCACTGGAAGGCCCTCTGGCCGTCGAACGGAGCCGCGGCCGGGTAGCCCGTCGCCGTGATGCTCGCGACCTTCGGCACGGCGGGCGCGGCGAACTCCACCGGGAGCGCCGAACCGACCGTCTCCTCCAGCGACTTGCCGCTGCCCTTCTCAGGCGTCACGTGCAGCACCGCGAAGTCGTACGGGGCACCCGCGCCGCCGGTCGGACCGCCGGTCGCGATCCACTGGTCGGAGGTCTGCGCCCAGTCGCTCCACCACACGCCGTACGGGGCCACCTGCTCGCGCGGCGCGCCCTTGAGCTGCGCCGCGGGCTTGCCCGCGTTGTTGTAGGACGGGACGAAGGCGATGTTGCGGTACCAGCCGCCGGCCTTGCCCGCGTGCACGCAGTGGCCCGCCGTCCAGACCATGTTGGACTTGCCGGGGTGGGCGGGGTCCTTGACCACGGTCGCGGAGCAGACCATCGAGCCCTCGGGCCCGTCGAAGAAGACCTTGCCGGACTCCGGAACGCTCTGGTGGTAGGGCGGACCGGCCTGCTTGGCCGTCACCGGAGCCGGGGTCGGGTCGGTGACGCCCTGGTCCTTGCCCGCGTCCGGGTCGACGGCCGGGCGCTGCGGCTGCTCGGCGTCGCGCATGCGGTCCGGGTCCCACAGGCCCTCGATGATCGGGTTGATGTAGTCGCCCGCCTCGCGGAGCCAGTCCTCCTTCTTCCAGTTCTTCCACTCACCCCCCTTCCACTTCTCAAGGTCGATGCCGCGTTCCTTGAGCTTCTCCTTGAGCTGATCCGGGATCTTTATCCCGTCCGGGGCCGGCAGGCTCGCCGCCACGGTCGGCTTGGCGTCGCCGCCGGCCTCTTCGTCGCCGGGGCCGCAGGCAGCCGCGGTCAGCGCGAGCGTGGCCGCGCACAGGATCGCGGTGACCGGTCGGTTCGGTCGCATGTCGTTCGTCCCCCTGGTGATTCGAGGCGTGGAGTGCAGTCCCCCACTATGCCGCTGCTGGTGAGGACGAGACAGGCCGGGGCGCCGGTTCCTGTCGCTCGTCCCTTACGGGGCAAGGATCTTGCCCCCACCCGTGATCCGTCGCCGCCACCGTCGTTGGTACGTACGGGGGATGGGGGAGCAGCGTTCATGTTCGAGGCGCAATCCGGAGAAGCAGTCAGTGCGGGAGGACCGACACTCGTGGCCTTGACCGAGCCGGCCGCGGCGGCGGCCGCGACACAGAACCCGCCTCAAGTGCCGCCGCAGGTGCCTCCTCAGGGCAGTCGGCTACCGGGCCCCGGCGGTCCGGCCGCAAACGGCGGCGACGTCGCCCCCGTTGCCCCCGAGGGCATCCTGCGCAGGCAGACACAGCGGGAGTCCGCCGCCCGGACGTACGCGCGCTCCCTGCCCATCGTCCCCGTGCGCGCCCGCGGGCTGACCATCGAGGGCGCCGACGGGCGGCGTTACCTCGACTGCCTCTCCGGCGCCGGCACCCTCGCCCTCGGGCACAACCATCCGGTGGTGCTCGAAGCCATCCGCGGTGTCCTCGACTCCGGGGCGCCGCTGCACGTGCTGGACCTCGCGACCCCGGTCAAGGACGCCTTCACCACCGAGCTGTTCACCAACCTGCCGCCGGAGCTGGCCGCCGACGCGCGCATCCAGTTCTGCGGGCCGGCCGGCACGGACGCCGTGGAGGCCGCCCTCAAACTGGTCCGCACCGCGACCGGCCGCCCCGGGATGCTCGCCTTCACCGGGGCCTACCACGGGATGACCGCCGGGGCCTTGAACGCCTCGGGCGGCGCCCCCGAGGCACGGGTGACCCGGCTCCCGTACCCGCAGGACTTCCGCTGCCCGTTCGGCGTCGGCGGCCCCGAGGGCGCCGAACTCGCCGCGCGCTGGACGGAGAACCTACTGGACGACCCCAAGGGCGGGGTGCCCGCCCCCGCGGGGATGATCGTCGAGCCCGTACAGGGCGAGGGCGGGGTCAACCCCTCCCCGGACGCCTGGCTGCGCCGCATGCGCGAGATCGCCGCGGCGAGGGGGATCCCGCTGATCGCCGACGAGGTACAGACGGGCGTCGGCCGGACCGGTGCCTTCTGGGGTGTCGACCACGCCGGGGTGGTGCCCGACGTGATGGTCCTCTCCAAGGCGATCGGCGGCAGCCTGCCGCTCGCGGTGATCGTGTACCGGTCCGGCCTGGACGTCTGGGCCCCCGGGGCGCATGCCGGAACCTTCCGCGGCAACCAGCTCGCCATGGCCGCCGGCACCGCCACGCTCGCCTACGTACGCGAGAACCGGCTCGCCGAGCGTGCCGGCGTCCTGGGCGAGCGGATGCTGACGGCCCTGCGCGGCCTGGCCTCCGAGCACCCCTGTATCGGGGACGTCCGGGGCCGGGGCCTGATGATCGGCGTCGAACTCGTCGATCCCGCCACCGGGGCCGCCGCACCGGCCCTCGCCGCGGCCGTCCGCCAGGAGTGCCTGGACCGCGGCCTGATCGTCGAACTCGGCGGCCGCCACGGCGCCGTGGTCCGTCTGCTCCCTCCGCTGACCCTGACCGACGAGCAGGCCGCGGCGGTCCTGGACCGCCTGGCCGACGCCATCCCGGCCGCCGCCCGCCGGACCCACTGACCCGCACCCCGAGGACCCGCGATGCCAGACCCGCACCAGTCCACCCCCACCACCCCGACCCACGCGAACCAGCCGCCTTCGGCGCCGGCCCCCGATCGGCCCGCCGCACCGCAGCTACCACCCCACCCGCACCCGCTCCCCGACCCCGCCGCCGGGCAGCCCGCACCGCCGCCGGGCACCGCCGCCCCCGCACGGGACTCCCACGGCGCTCCCACCCCGGCGCAGCCGAGCCAAGCGGCGCGGTTGGCACCGGCATCCCGCCTCGACGCACCCGAAACGGCGGCCCCCGCCCCCACCGTGAGACCGTCGGCCCAGCCCGCCGACGCCCGACAAACACGGCCGACGCCAACGGCGTCCCCCGACCCCGCCACCCCCATGCCCCTGCCCCCGACTCCCCCCACACCTCCAGCACCTGCGGCACCCCTCGCACCGTCCACACCCCCAACACCGCCCGCACCCTCCACACCCCCAGCAACCCCCGCGCCGTCCGCAGCTCCAGCACCGCCCGCACCCTCCACATCTCTCGCACCTCCTGTGCCCCTGGCACCCTCCACATCCCCAGCCCCCACGGCACCGCCCGTACCCCCTGCGCCCTTCGCAGCCTCCACACCCCCGGAGCCCTCCGTGTGGAAGGCCCCCGGCCCCGCCACGGCTCCGGCCGCTCCCGCCGAAGACGCACCGGCATCTCCGCCCGGCGCCCCGCGCGGCGCGGAGCGCGGGCAGGGCCCCGCGCCCGCCGCCGGTGCCGCCGGACCACACGGAACCTGCGCCGACCCGGCCGGCGGGCCCCGCTTCGGTACGCCGGCCCACCGCGACGGGGTCACGGCGGAGCATCCGCCCCCGGGCCCCTCAGGTGCCCCCGGCACCTCCGACACCCCGCCCCAGCAGCCCCCCGGTGCCGGCACCGGGGCGACGGCCACTGTCCCGCGGCAGAAGGACGGCACGCCCCGGTTCCGTTCCGGGTGGGCGGCGGGACCCGCCCGGCTGGGCTCGTCCGTGCCAGCCGACCCCCTCGACCACCCCGACCCGGCCGTCGCCGCCGAGGCCGCGGCGGTGGAGAACCTGCTCCGGTGCTGGGTCCGCGAATCGGGACTGGGCCGCCCCGACGGCCCCGCGGGAACTCCCCTTCGCATCCCCCTCCCCGCATCCGGCACGGCCCTGTTCGTCGCCGTCCGCCACTGGTCCCACACCGGCTGGCACCGCTTCGGCCCGGCCCGGCTGGAAGGCGCACCCGCGGCCGCGCCCTCCCTCGACGCCGTCACCCTTGCCGCACTCATCGCCCGCGAGGGCACGAGCGGTGGCCGTGGCAGCGCCGACCTCGTCGGCCGGGTCGCCGACTCGGTGCGCCGTACCACCGAGTTCATCGCCGACCGGCGAGAACGCCCCGCCGCCCCGGCCCCCATCGGCGGGGACCGCTTCCTCACAGCCGAACAGTCGCTCCTCCTCGGTCACCCCCTCCAACCGGACCCCAAGAGCCGCGAAGGACTCTCCGAGGCCGAGACCCGCCAGTACTCACCCGAACTCCACGGCTCCTTCCCCCTGCACTGGTTCGCCGTTCAACCCGCCGCCCTCGCCACCGAGTCGGCCTGGACCGAGCGCGGCCGACCCGTCTCCGCCCCACAGCTCCTCGGCCGGCTCACCCCCGGGCTTGCACTGCCCGACGGAGCCACCCCCCTTCCCCTGCACCCCTGGCAGGCCCGCGACCTGCTCCAGCGCCCTGCCGTCACCGCCCTCCGCGACGCGGGACTCCTCCACGATCTGGGCCCGTACGGCGAGCCCTGGTACCCCACCTCCTCCGTCCGCACCGTCCACCGACCGGGCGCCCCCGCGATGCTCAAGCTCTCCCTGGGCGTGCGCATCACCAACTCCCGCCGCGAGAACCTCCGCAAGGAACTCCACCGTGGCGTCGAAGTGCACCGGCTGCTCCGCACCGGCCTCGCCGAGCAGTGGCAGGCGGCCCACCCCCGTTTCGACATCGTCCGCGACCCCGCCTGGGTCGCCGTGGACGGCCCGGACGGCACCCCCGTGCCCGGACTTGACGCCCTGTTGCGCCACAACCCCTTCCGATCGGGCGACGACGCCGTCTGCATCGCCGCACTCACCGCTCCCCGCCCATGGCCCGGCCGGACCACCATGAGCTCTCGCCTCGCCGAGCTCGTCTCCGGACTCGCCGCCGCCACCGGACACTCCACGTCCGCCGTCGCGGCCGAGTGGTTCCTGCGCTACCTCGACCACGTGGTCCTGCCGGTCCTCGCCTTCGACGCGCTCGCCGGTATCGCCCTCGAAGCGCACCAGCAGAACACCCTGGTCCTCCTCGACCCGGCCGGCTGGCCGATCGGCGGCCGCTACCGCGACAACCAGGGCTACTACTTCCGCGAATCCCGCCGCGCGGAACTGGAGCACCGGCTCCCCGGCATCGGCAGCGTCAGCGACACCTTCGTCTCCGACGCCGTCACCGACGAACGCTTCGCCTACTACCTCGGCATCAACAACGTGCTCGGCCTCATCGGCGCCTTCGGGTCCCAGCGGCTCGCCGACGAACGCATCCTCCTCGCCGCCTTCCGCCGGTTCCTCGCCAAGGCCGCGGACCTCGGCCCGCTTCCCACCCGGCTGCTCGACTCGCCCACCCTGCGCTGCAAGGCGAACCTGCTCACCCGCCTGGGCGGCCTCGACGAACTGGTCGGCCCCGTCGACACCCAGTCCGTCTACGTCACCATCACCAACCCCCTTCACGATTGACGCGTCGGCGCCGACGCGGAGAAGAGCCCCCGATGCGCTCCACCGACACCCCCGCCCCTTCCGCCGGATCCGCTGCCGACGCCCTCGACACCCCCGACGCCCTCGACGCCATGCAGAACACCGTCGAACCACGCCTCAAAGCAGACCTGTTGCCCCTGCTCGCCGAAGCCGACCTGCTCGATTCCCCGGCCACCTGGGGCAGCGTCACCACACCCGCCGGAGCATTCCGCCTCGAACCCGTACGGCTGGGCCGGGACCTTGAGCTCCTCACGGGCTGGATGAACGATCCCGAGGTGGCCGCCTACTGGGAACTCCACGGGCCCGCCGCGGTCACCGCCGCCCACCTGCGGGTCCAGCTCGACGGCGACGGCCGCAGCATCCCCTGCCTCGGCTACCTCGACGGCACACCGATGAGCTACTGGGAGATCTACCGGGCCGACCTCGACCCGCTGTCCCGGCACTACCAGGCGCGCCCCCACGACACGGGTATCCACCTGCTCATCGGAGACGGCACGAACCGCGGGCGCGGTCTGGGAACGAGCCTGCTGCGTGCCGTCGCCGACCTGGTCCTCGGCAACCGCCCCCGCTGCACA
This sequence comes from Streptomyces sp. NBC_01294, assembly GCF_035917235.1. Lineage (NCBI taxonomy): Bacteria > Bacillati > Actinomycetota > Actinomycetes > Kitasatosporales > Streptomycetaceae > Streptomyces > Streptomyces sp. NBC_01294. Next base: position 2,124,591 of record NZ_CP108423.1, on the reverse strand, counting down.
CGCGTCATCGCGGAACCGGACATCCGCAACACCCCCTCCGTATCGGCCTTCCTGAGCTCTGGTTTCCGCTGCTGCGCGGAAATCGATCTTCCCGAGAAGCGTGCCGCCCTGATGATCCGGGAGCGGGCGCTGCGCAATCTCCTCTGAGTGCCGCCCCCGCCGTCCCCGACCGTCGTCGCCGCTTCGCACCTCTCCCTTCGAAAACGCTGCGTCACGCAGCAAAGTTCCCGATCTTCGAGGAGTCCCGTGCCGAACTTCCCGCCAGCCCCCGACTCGGTGGAACCCGCCGTGCCGCCGTCTCCCCAGCGCCCCTGCACACCACCCGAACTCACGCAGACGACCTGGGACTTCGCCGCGCGCCGACTGCTCGCCAAAATGCTCGGCGAGTTCGCCTACGAGGAGGTCATCACCCCCGTCCCCACCCCGGCCGCCGCCGGCGACGCCTGGACCCTGGCCCTCGACGACGGCAGCAGCCTCGGCTTCCGGGCCCGCCGCCGCTCGTACGGCAGCTGGCACGTGGCCCCGGACACCATCACCCTCACCCCGCCCCCGCAGCCGTCCTCCCCGACCCCGCCGCCCGACTTCGGGAACCCCAGCGACTTCGGGAACCCGCCCGCCCCCGGAAACCCCACCGCCTTCGGGGACCCGTACGTCTTCCTGATCCGCGCCCGCACGCTCCTCGGCCTGGACGGCCCCACCCTCGGCCACCTCGTCCGCGAGCTCAGCGCCACCCTCGCCGCCGACACCCGGATCGACCACACGGCCCTCACCGCCGACGTCCTCGCCGACCTCGACTACGCCGCCCTCGAAGGCCACCAGACCGGCCACCCCTGGCTCGTCCTCAACAAGGGCCGCATCGGACTCTCCGCCTCCGACACCGCCGCCTGGGCCCCCGAGGCCCGCACCCGCCAGCGGCTGCCCTGGCTCGCCGCCCACACCTCACTCGCCGCCTACCGCGGGACCGCCGGACTGGAGGACCCCGCCCGCCTCTACTCCGCCGAGCTCGACCCCCTCACCCGCGCCGCCTTCGACCAGACCCTGCGCGACCGCGGCCTCGACCCGCTGCGCTACCTCTATTTCCCGGTCCACCCCTGGCAGTGGGACGAGGTCGTCCTCCCCCTCTTCGCCCCGGCGCTCGCCTCCGGGGCCCTGGTGCCGCTCGCCGCCGATCCCGACGTGCGCCTGCCCCAGCAGTCCATCCGCACCTTCCTCAACCTCAGCCGCCCCGACCGGCACAGCGTCAAGCTGCCGCTGTCCGTCTTCAACACCATGGTCTGGCGCGGTCTGCCCTCCGACCTCGCCCTCGCCGCCCCCGCCGTCACCGCGTGGATCCACTCCCTGCGCGACGGCGACCCCTTCCTCCGCGACGAGTGCCGGGTCATCCTGCTCGGCGAGGTCGCCTCCGTCACCGTCCGCCACCCCGTCTACGACGAGCTCCCCGAGGTCCCGTACCAGTACAAGGAGCTCCTCGGCGCGATCTGGCGCGAGCCCCTCGACGGCCTCCTCGCCCCCGGTGAGCGCGCCCGTACGCTCGCCTCCCTCCTGCACACCGACCCGCGCGGCCGGTCCTTCACCGCCGAGCTCGTCGCCCGATCCGGGCTGACCCCCACCGTCTGGCTGCAGCGGCTCTTCGCCGCCCTCCTGCCCCCGCTGCTCCACTTCCTCTACCGCTACGGCACGGTCTTCTCCCCGCACGGCGAGAACGCCATCGTGATCTTCGACGAGCACGACGTCCCCGTCCGGCTCGCGGTCAAGGACTTCGTGGACGACGTCAACATCAGCGACGAACTTCTGCCCGAGCTGGCGTCGCTGCCCGACGAGGTCCGCGCGGTCCTGCTCACCGAGCCGGCCGACTTCCTGCCCCAGTTCATCCACTCCGGGCTGTTCGTCGGCGTCTTCCGCTACCTCTCGGCCCTGTGCGAGGACCGCCTCGGCGTCCCGGAAGCCGAGTTCTGGTCCCTCGCGCGGGCGGAGATCCTGCGCCACCAGGCCCGCTTCCCGGAGCTCAAGGACCGCTACGAGCTCTTCGACCTGCTCGGCGAACGCATCGGACGGCTCTGCCTGAACCGGAACCGCCTCTATGAGGACGGCTACCGCGACCGCCCCGACCGCCCCCACGCCGTGCAGCACGGCACCGTGCCCAACCCCTTGTACCGGCCATGAGTCCTCGCCGGTGCGCTCACTGTCAGTGGGGCCCCGTAGGGTTGGCAGTGCTATGACGAAGCCCTCCCTCCCCGACCTGCTGCACGCCGCCGTCTCCGCCGTCGGCGGCACGGAGCGCCCCGGCCAGGTGGCCATGGCCGAAGCCGTTGCCGAAGCGATCGACGACAACTCCCACCGGCTCATCCAGGCCGGTACCGGCACCGGCAAGTCCCTCGGCTATCTGGTGCCGGCCCTCGCCCACGGCGAGCGCGTGGTCGTGGCCACGGCGACCCTCGCCCTCCAGCGGCAGCTCGTCGAGCGCGACCTGCCCCGGACGGTGGAGGCACTGCATCCGCAGCTGCGCCGCCGCCCGCAGTTCGCCATGCTCAAGGGCCGGTCCAACTATCTGTGCCTGCACCGCCTGCACGAGGGCGCCCCGCAGGACGAGGAGGAGGGCCTCTTCGACCAGTTCGAAGCGGCCACCCCCACCAGCAAGCTCGGCAAGGACCTGCTGCGCCTGCGCGACTGGGCCGACGAGACGGAGACCGGCGACCGCGACGACCTGACACCGGGCGTCTCGGACAAGGCCTGGGCGCAGATCTCGGTCTCCTCCCGCGAGTGCCTGGGCGCGACGAAGTGCGCGTACGGAGCCGAGTGCTTCGCGGAGGCCGCCCGCGAGCGGGCCAAGCTCGCGGACGTGGTCGTCACCAACCACGCGCTGCTCGCCATCGATGCCATCGAGGGCGCCCCGGTGCTGCCCCAGCACGAGGTGCTGATCGTGGACGAGGCGCACGAGCTGGTCTCCCGGGTGACCGGCGTCGCCACCGGCGAGCTCACGCCCGGCCAGGTCAACCGGGCCGTGAAGCGTGCGGCCAAGCTGGTCGACGAGAAGACCGCCGACTCCCTGCAGACCGCCTCCGAGTCCTTCGAGCGGGTCATGGAGCTGGCACTCCCGGGCCGGCTGGAGGTCCTCCCCGAAGACCTCGGCTACGCGCTGATGTCGCTGCGCGACGCCGCGCGCAACGTGATCTCGGCCATCGGCGCGACCCGCGACAAGTCCGTCCACGACGAGGACGCGGTGCGCAAGCAGGCCCTGGCCGCGGTGGAGAGCATCCACGGGGTGGCGGAGCGGATCACCAACGGCTCCGAGTACGACGTCGTCTGGTACGAGCGCCACGACCGCTTCGGAGCCACCCTCCGGGTCGCCCCGCTGTCGGTGTCCGGCCTGCTGCGCGAGAAGCTGTTCGAGGACCGCTCGGTGGTCCTGACCTCGGCCACCCTCAAGCTGGGCGGCGACTTCAACGGGGTCGCGGCCTCCCTCGGCCTGTCCCCCGAGGGGGTCGAGGGAGACGATGTCCCCGTCTGGAGCGGCCTGGACGTCGGCTCGCCCTTCGACTATCCGAAGCAGGGCATCCTCTACGTCGCCAAGCACCTGGCCACGCCAGGCCGCGAGGGAACCCGCGGCGACATGATGGACGAGCTCGCCGAGCTGATCGAGGCGGCCGGAGGCCGCACGCTCGGACTCTTCTCCTCCATGCGCGGTGCCAAGGCGGCCGCCGAGGAGCTGCGCACCCGGCTCGACAACCCGATCCTGCTCCAAGGCGAGGAGACGCTCGGCGAGCTGATCAAGGCGTTCGCCGCCGACCCGAAGACCTGCCTGTTCGGGACGCTGTCGCTCTGGCAGGGCGTGGACGTGCCCGGTCCCAGCTGCCAGCTCGTGGTCATGGACCGGATCCCCTTCCCCCGCCCGGACGACCCTCTGATGAGCGCCCGCCAGAAGTCGGTGGAGGAGCACGGCGGCAACGGCTTCATGGCCGTCGCGGCCACGCACGCCGCCCTGCTGATGGCCCAGGGCGCGGGCCGTCTCGTACGGGCCACCGGTGACCGGGGCGTCGTCGCGGTCCTGGACCCCCGGCTGGCCACGGCCCGCTACGGGAGCTTCCTGCGGGCCACGCTGCCGGACTTCTGGTACACCACGGACCGCAACCAGGCCCGCCGCTCCCTGGCCGCGATCGACGCGACGGCCAAGGCCGACGGCAAGTAGTCAGACCGCCGCACGGTCCCGGGGCGCAAGCAACCCCCGGGACCGGCGCAGTGGGTCCCGGGGGCTGGATGGTGGCGGCGGGGTCAGACGCGACGCAGTACCGCGACGACCTTGCCGAGGATGGTCGCCTCGTCACCGGGAATCGGCTGGTAGGCGGCGTTGTGCGGGAGCAGCCAGACGTGGCCGTCCTCGCGCTTGAAGCGCTTGACGGTGGCCTCGCCGTCCAGCATCGCGGCGACGATGTCGCCGTTCTCCGCGACAGGCTGGCGGCGGACCGTGACCCAGTCGCCGTCGCAGATGGCGGCCTCGATCATCGAGTCGCCGACGACCTTGAGGACGAAGAGCTCACCGTCGCCGACGAGCTGGCGGGGGAGCGGGAACACGTCCTCGACCGATTCCTCGGCGAGGATCGGGCCGCCGGCCGCGATCCGGCCGACCAGGGGAACGTAGGAGGCGGCGGGCTTGCCGGTGGTGTCCGTGGGCTGGGAGCTCGGCTGGTCGGAGCCGCGCACCTCGTAGGCCCGGGGGCGGTGCGGGTCGCGGCGCAGGAAGCCCTTGCGCTCCAGGGCCATCAGCTGGTGTGCGACCGACGAGGTGCTGGACAGGCCGACCGCCTGACCGATCTCCCGCATCGACGGCGGGTAGCCCCGGCGCTGTACGGAGTCGCGAATGACCTCGATGACCCTCCGCTGCCGGTCCGTGAGCCCGGAGCTGTCGGCGCGGATGCCTGGAGGTCGACCTGGCAGCGAGCGTGCGGGGCGTACGGGCTCCGCATCCGGGTTCAGGTTTGCGTCGTTCATGGCATGCACCGGCTCGAGTCGGCTCTGGGAGCGGTTCTGGGCAGTGATGGCGGCACTGTCTGCGGTGGTGGTCACGTCGGCCCCTCTCGAAATGTTCTCCCTAGCTGGACAACGGTAGTAGCTTTCGAAAGGTTGCGCCAAACACACGTTCGAGTGAAAAATCGCAGATCGTCTCGCGTGGGCATATCGAGGGGTGTATGGACGATCGGTTCGCCGAACGCGGGTTCGGCTCGGCGTCCGCTGCTTACGGTACCCTTCCCGGTCGGGTCGCCACCGTCCGGGCCTGTGCCCAGTGTGGCACCGGGAGCCCCCGTATCCGGGTATCGGACGCCGCGACACGCAGAGCTGGGTAAATCCACCGCAACCCAAGATCTAGTGGTTGGATGAGCGCTGCCACCCACAAGTAGTGGTCCTTGGGTCTGCTGAGGGTCCTGGGATCGCATATGCTGGTGGCTGCTCCACGAGCCCCCGGCAGAGCCCGTCTCTGTCGTTCAGGGGCTCCGTGGGGTGATTCAGTCGTGCCAAGAGGGAGGGTGAGGGAACCATGCACTGCCCCTTCTGCAGGCACCCCGACAGCCGCGTCGTCGACAGCCGCACCACGGACGACGGCACGTCGATCCGTCGGCGCCGTCAGTGCCCCGACTGCTCCCGTCGTTTCACGACGGTGGAGACGGCCTCGCTGATGGTGATCAAGCGCAGCGGGGTGACCGAACCCTTCAGCCGTACCAAGGTCATCTCCGGCGTGCGCAAGGCGTGCCAGGGGCGGCCGGTCACCGAGGACGCCCTCGCCAAGCTCGGCCAGCGGGTCGAAGAGGCGGTGCGCGCCACCGGCAGTGCCGAGCTGACCACCCACGACGTGGGTCTGGCCATACTCGGCCCGTTGCAGGAACTCGACCTGGTCGCGTACCTCCGGTTCGCGTCCGTTTACAAGGCGTTCGACACACTCGAAGACTTCGAGGCCGCCATCGCGGAACTCCGCGGGTCGCGACCTCACCCTGAAGAGTGCGAGCACGGTGGGACCGTTCCGGTCCCCGTGCCCGCCTCCGCCGCCGACTGACCGGACGGTCCGTTCCGCGGCGCTCACGCACCGTGGCGCGGCCGGTCTGTCAGGCGAAGAGACGTAGATACAAGACACAGCACCGTGCCGCGGAATAGCGCTGGCACTTTAGGGCGTTTTTGCCCGCATATGGGAGGCCTGGCATGACAGAGACGGCGAGCAGCTCGGCACGTGGTTCCCGCGCCAAGGGGACCAAGGCTGCCAAGGGCGGCCTGCGTATCGAGCGCATCCACACCACCCCCGGCGTGCACCCCTACGACGAGGTGAGCTGGGAGCGCCGTGACGTCGTCATGACCAACTGGCGCGACGGCTCGGTCAACTTCGAGCAGCGTGGCGTCGAATTCCCCGACTTCTGGTCGGTGAACGCGGTCAACATCGTCACCAGCAAGTACTTCCGTGGCGCGGTCGGAACCCCGCAGCGCGAGACCGGTCTGAAGCAGCTGATCGACCGGATCGTGAAGACGTACACGAAGGCCGGCGAGGACTTCGACTACTTCTCGTCGCCCGCCGACGCGGAGATCTTCGAGCACGAGCTCACGTACGCCCTCCTGCATCAGATCTTCAGCTTCAACTCGCCGGTGTGGTTCAACGTCGGCACGCCCCAGCCGCAGCAGGTCTCCGCCTGCTTCATCCTGGCCGTCGACGACTCCATGGAGTCGATCCTCGACTGGTACAAGGAAGAGGGCATGATCTTCAAGGGCGGCTCCGGCGCCGGCCTGAACCTCTCCCGCATCCGCTCCTCCAAGGAGCTCCTCTCCTCCGGCGGCAACGCTTCCGGTCCGGTCTCCTTCATGCGCGGCGCCGACGCGTCCGCAGGAACGATCAAGTCGGGCGGCGCCACCCGCCGCGCGGCCAAGATGGTCGTCCTGGACGTGGACCACCCGGACGTCGAGGCCTTCATCGAGACCAAGGTGAAGGAGGAGGAGAAGATCCGCGCCCTGCGCGACGCGGGCTTCGACATGGACCTGGGCGGCGACGACATCACGTCCGTCCAGTACCAGAACGCCAACAACTCCGTCCGCGTGAACGACGAGTTCATGACGGCCGTCGAGAACGGCACTGAGTTCGGCCTGCGTGCCCGCATGACCGGCGAGGTCATCGAGAAGGTCGACGCCAAGGCGCTCTTCCGCAAGCTCGCCGAGGCCGCGTGGGCCTGTGCCGACCCGGGCATCCAGTACGACGGTGTGATCAACAACTGGCACACCTGCCCCGAGTCCGGCCGCATCACCGCGTCCAACCCCTGCAGCGAGTACATGCACCTGGACAACACGTCCTGCAACCTCGCCTCGCTCAACCTCATGAAGTTCCTCAACGACGACGGCAAGGGCAACCAGTCCTTCGACGCCGAGCGCTTCGCCAAGGTCGTCGAGCTCGTCATCACCGCGATGGACATCTCCATCTGCTTCGCGGACTTCCCGACGCAGAAGATCGGCGACAATACCCGCGCCTTCCGCCAGCTGGGCATCGGCTACGCCAACCTCGGCGCCCTGCTGATGGCTACCGGCCACGCGTACGACTCGGACGGCGGCCGCACCCTCGCCGCGTCGATCACCTCGCTGATGACCGGTACGGCGTACAAGCGCTCCGCCGAGCTGGCCGCGATCGTCGGCCCGTACGACGGCTACGCCCGCAACGCCGACGCCCACAAGCGCGTCATGAAGCAGCACGCCGACGCCAACGCCGTCGCGCCGCGCACCGAGGACCTGGACAACGTCATCTGGGCCGCGGCCACCGAGGCCTGGCAGGACGTGATCCGCCTCGGCGAGAAGAACGGCTTCCGCAACTCCCAGGCCTCCGTCCTCGCGCCGACCGGCACCATCGGTCTCGCGATGTCCTGCGACACCACCGGTGTCGAGCCGGACCTGGCCCTGGTCAAGTTCAAGAAGCTCGTCGGCGGCGGCTCGATGCAGATCGTCAACGGCACCGTCCCGCAGGCCCTGCGCCGCATGGGCTACCAGGAAGAGCAGATCGAGGCGATCGTCGCCCACATCGCCGAGCACGGCGTGGTCGTCGACGCCCCGGGTCTGAAGGCCGAGCACTACTCGGTCTTCGACTGCGCGATGGGCGAGCGTTCCATCTCCGCGATGGGCCACGTCCGCATGATGGCCGCGATCCAGCCCTGGATCTCCGGCGCGATCTCCAAGACGGTCAACATGCCGGAGACGGCGACCGTCGAGGAGATCGAGGAGATCTACTTCGAGGCGTGGAAGCTGGGCGTCAAGGCGCTCGCGATCTACCGCGACAACTGCAAGGTCGGCCAGCCCCTCTCCGCCAAGAAGAAGGAAGAGGAGAAGGAGGAGGTCACCGCCAAGGCGGAGGAGACCATCCGCGCCACCGTCGAGAAGGTCATCGAGTACCGTCCCGTCCGCAAGCGCCTCCCCAAGGGCCGCCCGGGCATCACCACCTCCTTCACGGTCGGTGGCGCCGAGGGCTACATGACCGCGAACTCCTACCCGGACGACGGCCTGGGCGAGGTCTTCCTGAAGATGTCCAAGCAGGGTTCGACCCTCGCGGGCATGATGGACGCCTTCTCGATCGCCGTCTCGGTCGGCCTGCAGTACGGCGTGCCGCTGGAGACCTACGTCTCGAAGTTCACGAACATGCGCTTCGAGCCGGCCGGCATGACGGACGACCCGGACGTGCGGATGGCGCAGTCGATCGTCGACTATATCTTCCGCCGCCTGGCGCTGGACTTCCTGCCCTTCGAGACCCGCTCGGCCCTCGGCATCCACACCGCCGAGGAGCGCCAGCGCCACCTGGACACCGGCTCGTACGAGCCCGTCGAGGAGGAGCTGGACACCGAGACGCTGGCGCAGTCGGCCCCGCTCGCCGCGGTGCCGTCGGCCCCGAAGCCGGTCGCGGCCGTTCCGGTCCAGCTCCCGGCCCCCAAGACGGCGCACAGCAACGCCGAACTGGTCGAGATGCAGCTCGGCGTCTCCGCCGACGCCCCGCTCTGCTTCTCCTGCGGTACGAAGATGCAGCGCGCCGGCTCCTGCTACATCTGCGAGGGCTGCGGCTCCACCAGCGGCTGCAGCTGAACGACGGGCGGAACGGCGTGGGACGCGACATCCGACGCGTAGTCCGCGCAGGTAGCTGACCAGCAGCTCACGAAGGGGACCGGCCCAAGGCCGGTCCCCTTCGTCGTGCCGGAACCTTCCGGACCTGTTCCGACGCCGTCCGTCGTACGCGTACGGGGAGATGCCTCAGGAGATCCCCCGCCTCCGGCGTGCACCGGGTCAGGGACCGGGGCGGGCGAGCACGCCGAGCATCCTGTCCCGTACGTCGTCCACGGGCTCGACGGCCGCGGCGCGCCGCAGTACGGCCCGGGCCGAGGGCGGGACGGAGCCCGGCGGCCATGCGGCGAGGGCCCCGGCCGCCATGCGGCGGTTGCGCGCGGTCCGGTTCTGCAGGGCGGCCTCCAGGAGCGGGATGCCGTGGCCGGGATGTGCGGGCAGCCGGCAGACGATCAGATCGAGGCACTGGTCGACGGCGTACTCCCCTCCCACGCCGGTCGCCAGGGTCGGCCCCGAGCGCAGCTCGGCGAGCGGGAGCAGTCGTTCCGCGGCCGCGACCACCTGTCCGATGGCGTCCGCGGGGCAGTCGTCGATCAGCAGGTACCAGTAGGTGGAATTGAGAGGTTCCGTCTCGACCCGGTGCAGCAGGGTTTCGCGCAGGGGCAAGCCCAGGGCGCGGGCACTCCAGATCGCCGCGTGGAAGGCGGAGGGATCGGGTGAGGCCAGCGCTTCGGTCACCACGCGCCGGGACTCGGGCGTCCCGATCACCCCGGCGTACCGGGCGGCTACCTCGGTCAGGCCGTGCTCGTCGAGCCACGCAGCTCGCGCGCCCTCGAAGCAGCGGTTGATCGAGATGAGCTGGAGCAGGGCCTGGACGGTCGTCGCGCCCGCCGTCCGGTGGCGCAGGTAGTGCGCCAGCGCGCGAGGAGCCCCTTCGTACGAGGAGAGGGACGCCCCCGGCCCGTCCACATCGGAGAGCGCGACGAGCATCCGGCCCGCGCCTCCCAGGGTCTGCTCGTCGAGCGTCGGCCGGCTGAGCACCCCGGCGAGGTCACCGGTCCGGGCGGCAGCCAGAACGAAGTAGCTGTCCAGGACGTCACCGGTGCAGGCATCGCGGATCAGCCAGTCCTTGATTTCCGGGTCGATCTCCGGGTCGGGGCTGCCGGTCAGCGCTTCGACCATGGTGACGCGGCTCCACCCCGTCGAGCGGCGGGCCAGTGCGAACAGGGCGCGCTCGGCCGCCGGATGGCGGCGCGACAGGGCTTCGGCCGTCGCGCGGCAGAAGATCGGGTCGGTGCCGAAGAGGCGGAAGAGGTCTTCGTCCCGCTCGGAGCCGAAGCCGCCGAGGAGGGCGAGGCCGAGGCGGACGGCGTTGGGGTGCTCCCCGCGCATGGCGTACCGGCGGCCGAGGCGGTGGAGCCGGTCGCGTGGGGCGGGCAGGTGCCGCAGCGATTCCGCGAGGGCGGATCCGTGGTCGTACCAGTTCAGACGCCGGACCATCAGGTCCAGCGCGCTGAGGACGGCGGCTTCGGGCTCCGCGGCGGCCGCGGCCCGGGCGACGGCCGCCACGATGCGGGGCACGCAGTGAGGGGAGCTGCTGAAGCGTCGGCCCGGTGGGGGAGGCCCGTCGTCGGGGCGGGGCGGCGGCCCGACCGGGGAGTCCCCCCGGTGCTGCCGGCTGTGGGCGACGGCGTGGTCGTAGAGGGAGCGGCTCACCGGGTGAAGACCCGGTTGTCCTTTCGCATGTTCATGCGGTGATCTTCACACGGTGGTGAGCGGCCGGGCAATCGGAAAGGCGCGGGGCCGGGTTGTCAGTGGGGGATGCGCAGGGGCGGCCGGGTGACCAGCTCGTCACGGAATTCCGCGATCCGGGAATGGACCTGGCGCATCAGGTGGGTGTCCTCGATGCGGTCCAGGTAGAGGCAGCGCGCGGCGAGCCCCGGCAGGTCGAAGGCGAAGCACAGCGACATCAGCGGGTTCACGAAGAGCTCGCTGCCGCGGGTGCGGTCGGTGAACTGGACGTCGCCGAAGGAGCCCCGTACGGCTGCGGCGATGGAGCCGTTCACGATGCTGGGGCGGTCCGGGGTGTGCTCCTGGGCATGGGCCACCGCGTCCAGGAAGAGCGCGCCCTCGCGGGTGGCGCGCGGTATGGAGAACGCGCCGAGGTACGCGCCCTCGCGCTCCAGCGCCGCGATGTTCTCCAGCACCAGGCCGTGACTGACCCCGTGGTACGCGTCCACGCCGAAGCCGACCGACACGACGAGGCGTTGCGGTACGTCGTCCAGCGCGGCCAGCGCCGCGACGCTGGTCAGGTCCTCCTCGGGCGTGCCGAGGCCGGCCTCGTCGCCCCGCATCAGGATGTCCGTGCCGCCGTCGACCAGGACGACCGCGTCGATGCGGTGGAGGTCGATCAGCGCGCGGTAGGCGGCGCGCAGCGGCTGCACGCCGATCTGGGGGAAGGCGTAGACGGTGGCCGGGTAGCCGTGGATCTCCAGCCACCGGGCCAGTGTCCGCTCGGGGAAATAGGCCTGGTGGGGTGCGGTGCGCGGGGTGACGGCAGCGAGGTCGGGGGCCGCCCACTCCTCGACGGGCAGCCCGGCGAGGGAGCTGAAGGAGAGGTTCGCCAGGTGGACCTCCTTGCCCTGGTGCAGGAGGGAGAGGGCGAGGGGGAGGCCAGCGTAGATGTCGAAGCCGCCGCCCGCGCCGGCGACCAGGATGCGTTCGGCGTCGGCGAGGCGGGCGAAGAGCGGGTTGGTCTGCAAGGCCGTCATGGCGATCATTGTGCGGGGCGTGGACGCACCGGCGCCCCGGGATTTCACGGCCGTGCGGTGGCAGACGACGTGTACGGCGCGGTTGGCGCTGGCGGCGCGACTGGCGCGACTGGCGCGACTGGCGCGGGGGACGAGGGAAACGGGGAGATGGGGAGATGGGGAGCCATGTGGAGCGGTGACGAGCTGGACCTGGACGCGTATCTGGCACGGATCCGTCTGCCGGGAGGATCGGGGGCGGCCGGGGAACTCCGGCCGGACCTCCGCACGTTGTACGCAGTGCACCGGGCCCACACCGCCGCCATCACCTTCGAGAGCCTGGACGTTCTGCTCGGCCGCCCCGTCGCGTTGGACGTCAAGTCGATCGAGGACAAGCTCGTGCACGGCCGTCGAGGCGGCTACTGCTACGAGCAGAACTCACTGCTGGCCGCTGCCCTGGAGCGGATCGGCTTCGAGGTCTCCGGGCGCGGGGCCCGCAACCGCACCCGCGGGGACTCCCTGTTGGCCGTCACGCACGCCGTCCTCGTCGTCACGGTCGACGGTGAACCGTGGCTGTGCGACGCCGGGTTCGGCTACCAGGGCCCTCGCGAGCCGGTTCCGCTGGGGCGGCCCGGCACCGAGGTGCAGCAGGGGCAGTGGACGTACCGCGTCCGCGAGGAGGAGGACGGCATCCTCGTGCTGTGCCTGCTGCGCGGGGGCGTCTGGCGGGACCTGTACGCCTTCTCCCCGCAGCGCTACCACCCCGTCGACTACGTCCTGCTCAACCACTACAGCTCCACCCACCCCGGGTCCTCCTTCATCGGGCGGGTCGTCGTCCACCTCCCGGGCGACGACGTCCGCCGGGCGCTCGTCGGGCAGGAGCTCACCGTGCTGCATCCGGACGGGCGGGCCGAGCGGCGGGTGGTCGGCCCGGACGAGCTGCTCGCCGTGCTCGACCGGGAGTTCGGCCTTCGGCTGCCCGAGCGGGATGCGGCGGAACTGGTGCGGATGTACCCCGCTGGGGACTGACCCGGGCCGCGCCGGGCCCGTACGATGGCGCAGTGCTGGTCAAGTGGATTCGCTGCACGGTGACGGACCGACGCGGGTTCGAGCGCGGGCAGCGAAAATGGGCGGGGCTGCCGGGCGAGCCGGGATTCCGGGGGCAGGGCGGCGGCTGGAGCCGGGGCCGGCAGGGGGTCGCGCACGTCTTCGCATTCTGGGAGAGCCGGTCCTTCTACGACTCCTTCATGGCCCGCTCGCACGACCGGCTGGCCGCCTCCCAGAACGGCACCTACACGGATCTGCGGGTCACCCTCTTCGACCACCGCTTCGACGTGAAGACCGGCTTCGAGCCGCGCTTCACCGATGCCGACGTCGTACGGGTCGCGCACACCCGGGTCCGGGAGGGCCGGGTCGACCACTTCGCCCTCATGCAGGAGAAGGTGTGGAATCCGGCCATGGCGGGCTCGCCCGGCATGATCCGCGGCCTCTTCGGGGAGGCTCCGGGCCGGGAGTTCCTGGTGCTGTCGATGTGGCACGCCGCCGCCGAGCACGGCAAGTACCGGCAGGAGCGGGTCGAGCGGCTCTCCCTGCGCGCCCAGATCCAGGCCGATGTCGAGGCCCTCACGGGTGACGTCGTCGACCTCGAACCGTCCTGGACGGTATGACCGTACGACGAGCGCCAGGCGAACCGGCGTGCCCGGTCCTCCGGCCCGCCGGTGGCCGAATAGGGTCGGGGGATGGTTCGACCACGGCGCATCGTCCTTGTCCGACACGGGGAATCGGAGGGGAACGCCGACGACACGGTGTACGAGCGGGAGCCCGACCACGCCCTGCGGCTGACCCGCAACGGCCGCGAGCAGGCCGCGGCGGCCGGCGTACGGCTGCGCGAGCTCTTCGGCGACGAGACCATCAGCGCGTACGTCTCCCCGTACCGCCGCACCCTGCAGACCTTCCGGGAGCTTCGGCTGGACCCGACGCGCGTGCGGATGCGCGAGGAGCCCAGGCTGCGCGAGCAGGACTGGGGGAACTGGCAGGACCGGGACGACGTACGGCTGCAGAAGGCGTACCGGGACGCGTACGGGCACTTCTTCTACCGGTTCGCGCAGGGCGAGTCGGGGGCCGACGTGTACGACCGGGTCGGTTCCTTCCTGGAGAGCCTGTACCGCAGCTTCGAGGCGCCGGACCATCCGGAGAACGTGCTGCTGGTGACGCACGGGCTGACGATGCGGCTGTTCTGCATGCGCTGGTTCCACTGGTCGGTGTCCGAATTCGAGGCCTTGTCCAATCCCGGCAACGGCGAATTCCGGGTGCTTCTGATGGGGCCGGACGGCCGGTACCGGATGGACCGCCCGTTTGAGCGGTGGACCACACCCGAGCCTTATGACCTGGACGGCTAGAGTGACCCGCGATGACCCCTGATTCCACTCCCGAACGGCGCTACGCACGCGCCATGGCCAGCCTCCGCGGGCTGGCGCTGGGTGACGCCCTGGGCTCCCAGTACTTCGTCCCCGTGAACTACCCGCTGCTGAAGCGGCGTGAGCTGCCGACCGGCGCCGAGACGTGGCAGTGGACCGACGACACGGAGATGGCCTGCTCGGTGGTGGCCGTGCTGGCCGACCACGGACGGATCGACCAGGACGCGCTCGCGCTTTCCTTCGCCCACCACCACGACTTCGACCGGGGCTACGGGCCCGCGGTGAACCGGATGCTGCGTCTGGTGCGGGAGGGGCAGGACTGGCGCACGCTGGCCGCCGAACTGTTCAACGGGCAGGGTTCGTGGGGCAACGGCGCCGCCATGCGCATCGCGCCGCTGGGTGCCTGGTACGCCGACGACCCCGAGCAGGCCACGCACCAGGCGGAGATCTCCGCCTACACCACCCATCAGCACCGCGAGGCCGTGTGCGGGGCCATGGCCGTCGCCGCTGCGGCCGCGCTGGCGGCCGGCTCGGAAGCCCCGCCTAAGGCCTCCGACCTGCTGGACGGGGTGATCGCGCTGGTGCCGCGCAGCGCGGTGGGCGCCGGACTGCGGCGGGCGCGGGACATGCTGGACTACGGGGACGCGACCACGGTCGCCGCGGTGCTGGGCTGCGGGCGGCGCACGAGCGCCCATGACACCGTGCCGTTCGCCCTCTGGTCGGCGGCGCGGGCGCTGGACGACTACGAGCGGGCGTTCTGGACCACCGCGCAGGTGGGCGGGGACGTCGACACGACCTGCGCGATCGTCGGCGGGGTGCTGGGGGCGCGCGGGGACGCGGTACTTCCGGCCGCCTGGCTGGCGCGCACCGAGGCCCTGCCAGCCTGGCTGCCGGAGGCGGCGGGCTAGAGCGGCGTTACCGGGTGACCGCGTGACCGGGCAACTGTGTGACCGGGTAACTGCCCGACCACGTGACAGCTGGGGGCCACGGTACGGGACCGGCCGTCCCCTGGTGCTCCGAGGCCGCCCCCAGGCGGTACCAGCGCTCCGACCTGTTCCGACCTGTTCCGAACTGCTCCGCCTCGGACCGCGCCACGCGCCACCGGGCGGCCGCTTCCATGCGCCCGGCGCACACCCGTAGCGCGCGGCGACGTCGTCCGTGAAAGTGGGCGCCGTCCAGGGTGCCCAGGGCGTCCAGCGACGGGTGAAATTTCGCGTTCCGATTGTCACGGTCCTGACACAGGGATCTTTTGAGCCTGTTCAAAACTGCCCGTCACCGGCCTACTCTGTTCCCTCGCCGCCCCTACCGGAACACCGGGGCGGCCTGCAGGGGAGGGAAAACCGATGTCAGACAACACCGGCGGGGCGGACGAAGCCCAGCCCAAGGCCGCGGCCAGCACCGAGGCCACGGCCGGGGATTCACCCGCGCGCCCGGCCCCGGCCGGGGGAAACCCCACCGGAGCGGCGGCCCCCCAGGCAGGGGCGCCCCTCGACGCCGCCGCCTGGCAGGCCTGGCAGGCGCAGCAGCAGCAACAGCACGCATGGGCGGCCAGCCGCGCGAAGGCCTCCGCGGCCCCCGTGTGGCCCGCGCTGGTGCGCCCCGCCGAGGCCGCACCCGTCCGGACGGCGACCCTCGCCGCCGCCCTCGTCGCCGGCTTCGCCTCCGCACTGTTCCTCGGCGACGGCATGGGCCCCGGCCTGCTGCTCGCGGTGGTGCCCGCCGTCGTCGCCGCGTACGTCGCCGCCCGCACGGCCCGTCGTACGGCCCGCCCTTGGACCGTGGTCTGGGCGATCGGCTGCCTCGCCCTCCTCGTCGTACCGGCCCTGCGCGACTCCGCGTGGCCGTCCACCCTGGCGATCCTGTCCGCCGTCCTGCTGGGCGCGCTGGCCCTGCACGGCAGCCGCACCTGGCCCGGCATCCTGCTCAGCCCGCTCGGCTTCTTCGACTCCGCCGTGTCCGGGGTCGGCTGGGCCTGGAAGGGTCTGCGCTCGCGCGGCGGGGTCAGCAAGGACCGCTGGCTCCCCGTGGCCAAGGCGACCGCCGTGGCCGTGGTCCTGCTGGTGCTCTTCGGCGCGCTGTTCGCCTCCGCCGACGCCGCCTTCGCCGATCTCCTCGGCGGACTGATGCCCGACGTCTCGATCGGGGACGGGCCCATCCGGTTCCTGCTCTTCCTCCTCGGCGCGGTCCTCGCGCTCGCCGCCGCCCGCACCGCCGCGGCCCCGCTGCGCTGGGACCGGATCAAGGTGGCCCCGGGCAAGCCGCGTTCCCGGGTCGAATGGGCCCTTCCGCTCGTCGTGCTCAACCTGCTCTTCGCCGGTTTCAACGCCGTCCAGCTGGCCGTCCTGTTCGGCGGCTACGACAAGGTCCTGCAGAGCACCGGCCAGACGTACGCCGAGTACGCCCGCCAGGGCTTCTGGCAGCTGCTCTGGGCCACCCTGCTCACCCTCGTCGTCATCGCGCTCGCCCTGCGCTGGGCCCCGCGCGCCGGAGCGGGCGACCGCCGCTTCGTCCGCATCGTCCTCGGGGTGCTGTGCGCGCTGACGCTGGTCGTCGTCGCCTCCGCGCTCCGTCGGATGGACCTGTACGTGGACGCGTACGGGCTGACCAGGCTGCGCGTGTCGGTGGCCGCGATGGAGCTGTGGCTCGGGCTGGTCATCGTACTGATCATGGCGGCCGGGGTGTTCGGTGCGCGCTGGCTGCCGCGCGCCGTCGCGGGCAGCTCGGCGGCCGTCGTTCTCGCCTTCGGCCTGCTGTCCCCCGACGGGATGGTCGCCGAGCGGAACGTGACCCGCTACACGGCGGACAAGAAGATCGACCTGGCCTACTTCCAGTCCCTGTCGGCGGACGCGGTGCCCGCCCTGGACCGGCTGCCCGAGCCCCAGCGGTCCTGCGCCCTGCGCGGGATCAACGACGAGATGGCCAGGGACGGAGACGTTCCCTGGTACGCGATGAGCCTGGGTGAGTACCGGGCACGGCAGATCCTGCGTGAGCGCCCGGTGACGGCCTCGTACGAGGTCTGCTCGCGCCTGGGTGCCTTCTCCACCCGCACCGAGGACTAGAAGCCGTCGCACCGGGGACCGCGAGCGGAACCGGAGCGCGTATGAGGGCCCGGGCGGGGGATGGTTCCCCCCGCCCGGGCCCTCGTCATCTGCCGCGCGGCCTCGTCGCGGTCGGCGCACTGGCCGGCGGCGCCGACGAGGCGCATCGGGGGTTCCGACTCGAACGGGCGATTCTCGATGCCGCGTTGGAGCAGCCGAGTACGGTCGGCTGGAACGCGCTCACGATGGAGGGCGTCGCGGCCGGCGCGTACACCGGCAAGGCCGTGCTCTGCCGGTGCCGACCGTCGAAGGCGGACCTGGTGGCCGCTGCGCATCGGGCCGGTCCACAGTAGATCGGTGAGATTCCCGACGGCGGATCGATCCGCGAGCACCTTCACCTGCCGTGCGTGCGCACGCCCGACGCCGTGCACTCGAGTGCCGGGCAGGCCCTGCGATGGCTGCTTCACGAATGCGATCACGCACATCCTGGCCGGTTCCGTGAAGTCGTCTGGTCCGGGCCGCGCGGGGCGGCCCGGCGCCTGATCGGGGGGGCTTGCGCTGCGGGGAATCGAGCGGGGCGGCGTTTGGTCGGAAGCGAGTAGTCCGTTTGTCGTGGATGTCATTCCGGCGACGCTGATGTACCGCGCCAAGATGTGCGGTAGCGAATAGAGGGATGCGGAGATCGCGGAGCCGATCGACGAGGTGAGGGTGCCGCTGCTCAGGGTGTGAGACGCGGCGGGGGTGGTGCGGGGTGCGCGGGGCGGCGGCCGTGCCGGTTCGGAGGGGCGTCGGACCCGGGCGGGGGTGTGCAGTTGGCTCAGGGCGGCGTAACCTTGCTGGCGCCATGCCGTACGAAGCACCCACTCACACCGTCGAACGCTCCCTCCGTGCAACCACCGGCGCCAAGGTCATCGCCGGGGTCGACGAAGTCGGACGAGGGGCCTGGGCCGGACCCGTCACCGTGTGTGCGGCGATCACCGGCCTGCGCCGGCCGCCCGCCGGGCTCACCGACTCCAAACTGCTCACCGCCAAGCGGCGCGATGCCATGCTCGACGCCCTGGAGAGCTGGGTCACCGCGTACGCGCTCGGGCACTCCTCGCCCGAGGAGATCGACGAACTGGGGATGACCGCCGCCCTGCGGCTCGCGGCGGAGCGCGCCCTGGGCGCCCTGCCGGTGCGGCCCGACGCGGTGATCCTCGACGGCAAGCACGACTATCTCGGCTCGCCCTGGCGGGTCCGTACGGTGATCAAGGGCGACCAGTCCTGCATCGCCGTCGCCGCGGCCTCGGTCATCGCCAAGGTCCGACGCGACCGCATGATGGCCGAACTCGGTGAACAGGGCGGCGGAATCGAAGACTTCGCTTTCGCCGCCAACGCCGGATATCCCTCGCCCGTGCACCGGGCGGCGCTGGAGGAACGGGGGCCCACCCCCTACCACCGGCTCTCGTGGTCGTACCTCGACGCGCTGCCGCGGTGGCGTCACCTCAAGAAGGTGCGCCGCAGCGAGGAATCGATGGAGCTGGAAAACGGAGGCCAACTCGGCTTCGATTTCTGATCGCACCCATGTGCCACCGGCCGGTACGTTTCGTACCGGTGTTTGATAGACAGCAACTCACGCCTCTCACCCACGCCATCGAGGAGCCTCAGATTCACGAGAGTGCCCAGGGTCCCCGCGTCACGCCGGCCGCGAGCCGCACCGCGCAGACCCCCCGCCCTGTACCTGGTCCGCGTCCCGCCGCCGTACCGCGGCCCGGTCGCCCCGGTCCCGCCCGGCCCGCATCGCCCGCGCAGCGTGCGCCGCAGGTCACCCCCGGACCCGTTCCCGCAGCCCCTGCCGCTGCTCCCACCGCACCGTCCGTCTCCGCGGCGGTGCCGCAGATCCAGCTGATCCCGGCCTCCGCCGAGGGCGCGCTGGACGCGGCCGAAGAGGCCGTAGACCTGCTGCTCGACACCGGGCGCGCGCCCGGCGACATCCTGGTGCTCACCAGTGGCGACCCGCACCCGTGGGCCGCGCACGAGCTGTCCTTCGGCGAGGCCGCTTACTGGGCCCTGCACGACGCCGCGGACGACGTCTTCTACGCGGACGCGGCGCAGGTCCAGCGCGCCACCGGCCGTCCCGTCGTGGTCTTCGCGGCCAACGGCGGAGCGACCGAGACCGTCGCGGGCGCCCTGCCGGTCGCACTCACCCGGGCGGGTGCGCTGCTGATCGTGTGCGGTGACCCGCAGCAGGTCAACTCCGTGCTGGGTGCGGGCGTCTGACGCCCTGTACCCCGGCACGGGCGAGGGGCGGGGCGGGCCTGGTGCCGGCCCCGCTGAAGCCCGGGCCGAAACCCGTGCTGCAGTCGTGGCCGGGTCCGAGCCGAGCCCGCTCTGCGGTCTGAGCCGGAGCCCGAGCCGATGTCCGAGGCCTGATCCGCCGTACGCCCGGTCCCGGGTGTACGGCCGTGAGGCCTGCCCGCGAGCACCCCGTGCTGTGCCCCGCGTACGAAGGTCAGCGCGCGGCGGTCCGGCGCAGGGCATCGCCCGCGCCGCCGCCGGTGTGCAGGGCGAGCGGGGAGAACTCGGCCGCGGTGTCGCCGAGGCGCTGCGGCCGCGAGTGCGAGCTGGGACGTCTGCCGCCACGGCCCTCGCCCAGCACCTGCCAGCCGTCACGGGTCAGCGTGATGTACGCGCCGCAGCGCAGCCCGTGCAGGGTGCAGGCGTCCCGCAGCCCCCACATCCAGGCACCGTCCTCCTCGGTCCACCGCTCGTCGCCTTCACGGCAGTAGAGCAGCACCGCCGTCCGCACCGGGGTCCGTCGCCGCAGGTCGTGCGGGAGGACCCGGCGCAGCCGGGAGAGCAGGGCGTTGCGGTACTCCCAGCCGTCGGCCGAGGTCGACCGCTGTACGAAGGAGGCGCTCGCCACGAGTTGCTCCTCCGGTCCGAGCACGGCGATGACCGCGGTCGAGGGCACGGGGCTGTGCCGGGAGTGCAGGCCGCTGACGACCTCGCGCGGATTGCGGAGCAGGGGGATGCCCGCCGCCGTCCATTCCGCAGGTTCCAGCAGCCTGCCGTGGCGGCTGGCGCCGCCGGTGGCCGTTGCCAGGGACGTGGTCGAGGGCGGCGCGAATCCGAAGGTCACGGTCCTCCCTTCGGGTACACACCCGCGGACGGGCACGGCTGGAGTCAGGGCGCGCCGCAGCACGGCCCAGGAGTGCCGGGGAGCCGAGCGGGAGCACTCCAATTCTCGCGTGGCTTCGGAGTGTGCGGCAACGAGCAATTGGCGCCGCAGACCGGAATTCGCCGGTATGCCGTTCATATCCTTGCCCCGCCACGCCGAGGATGACGCATTCGGCTAGCCCTGGAGCGCCAACACCAGTGGGAACACCCCCTTCGCACCCGCGCGCCGCAGCAGTCGGGCGGCCACGGCGAGGGTCCACCCGCTCTCCGCGCGGTCGTCCACGAGGAGCACCGGGCCCGCAGCCTCCGCCAGTGTCTCGGCCAGCGCCGGGGGCACGGTCAGGGACTGGTGGAGCCCGCGGACGCGCTGGGCGCTGTTCGAGGCCGCCGAACCGAACTCCGGGGCCTGGTCGGTGTACGCGACCGTGCCGAGCAGGGGCATCCGCCCGACCTCCGCGATCCGCGCGGCCAGCGAACCGACCAGCTGGGGGCGGCTGCGCGAGGGCAGCGCGACCACGCCCACCGGCCGGGCCGGGGCGTCCGGCGCCCCCGAGGCCCAGCCGCCGGGGCCTCGGGCCCAGTCGGCGAGCACCGCGACCACGGCCTGCACGACGTCGTCCGGAACCGGCTGGTCCGGAGCCTGCGGGGCGAGCATCGGGCGCAGCCGGTTGCCCCAGCCGATGTCGGACAGGCGACCCAGCGCCCGGCCCGTCGAAGCCTGATCTCCGGCGGGGATGCGCCCCTTGAGGTCGACGCCGACCGCCACGAGCCCGGTCGGCCACATCTTGCGCGGCTCCAGTTCCACGCCCGGGCGGCCGAGTTCGCCGCGCGCAGTGTCCAGTGCGGTGGTGGAGACCTCCGCGGTGAACCGGGCTCCGGCGCAGTTGTCGCAGCGGCCGCAGGGCGCGGCCTCCTCGTCGTCGAGCTGGCGGCGCAGGAACTCCATGCGGCATTCGGTGGCCGACGCGTAGTCACGCATGGCCTGCTGTTCCGTAGCCCGCTGGCGAGCCACCCAGGCGTAGCGCTCGGCGTCGTAGGCCCACGGCTCGCCCGTCGAGGTCCAGCCGCCCTTGACGCGGTGCACGGCGCCGTCGACGTCGAGGACCTTGAGCATGGTCTCCAGCCGGGTGCGGCGCAGATCGACCAGCGGTTCCAGGGCGGGCAGCGACATCGGCCGGCCCGCCTGGGCCAGGACATCGAGGGTTCGGCGCACCTGCTCCTCGGGCGGGAAGGCCACCGAGGCGAAGTACTGCCAGATCGCCTCGTCCTCCCGGCCGGGGAGGAGCAGGACCTCCGCGTGCTCCACTCCACGGCCGGCGCGGCCGACCTGCTGGTAGTAGGCGATGGGGGAGGAGGGCGAGCCCAGGTGCACCACGAATCCCAGGTCGGGCTTGTCGAAGCCCATCCCGAGGGCTGAGGTGGCCACCAGCGCCTTGACCCGGTTCGCCTGGAGGTCGTCCTCGGCCTGCTGCCGGTCGGCGTTCTCCGTCTTGCCGGTGTACGAGGTCACCGTGTGGCCGCGGTGGCGCAGATAGGCGGTGACCTCCTCGGCCGCCGCCACGGTCAGCGTGTAGATGATCCCGGAGCCCGGCAGCTCCCCGAGGTGGTCGGCGAGCCAGGCCAGCCGGTGCGCCGCGTCGGGCAGGGTCAGCACCGCCAGGCTCAGGCTCTCGCGGTCCAGGGGGCCACGCAGCACCAGCGCGTCCGTGCCGGCTCCGGTGCCCAGCTGTTCGGCGACGTCGGCGGTCACGCGGGCGTTGGCCGTGGCGGTCGTGGCGAGGACGGGCACGCCCGGCGGCAGGTCGGCCAGCATGGTGCGCAGCCGGCGGTAGTCGGGGCGGAAGTCGTGTCCCCAGTCGGAGATGCAGTGGGCCTCGTCCACCACGAGCAGGCCGGTGGCGGCGGAGAGCTTGGGGAGGACCTGGTCGCGGAAGTCGGGGTTGTTCAGCCGCTCGGGGCTCACCAGCAGGACGTCCACCTCGCCCGCCGCGACCTCGGCCTGGATCCCCTCCCACTCCTCGGGGTTGGCGGAGTTGATGGTGCGGGCGCGGATTCCGGCCCGGGCCGCGGCTTCGACCTGGTTGCGCATCAGCGCGAGGAGCGGGGAGACGATCACGGTGGGGCCTGCGCCGCTCGCCCGCAGCAGCGAGGTGGCGACGAAGTACACCGCGGACTTGCCCCAGCCCGTGCGCTGCACCACGAGGGCCCGTCGCTTGTGTGCGACGAGGGCCTCGATCGCCCGCCACTGGTCCTCGCGCAGCCGGGCGGTGCCCGTGGGGTCGCCCACGAGCCGGGCTAGTACGGAGTCGGCCGAGGACCTCAGGTCTGCGTTCATGCCCCCATGCAACCCGATGCCTCGGACATCGCGCCAATGCGGCTCCGGCCCTGTGGAAATTCAAGCATCAACAGTTATCCACAGGGCTTTCCGGATCGGATCATGCACGGGACCTTCGTGGCATGACGAACAACCACGCATCACGCAACCCGTCCGACCGGCCCTCCATCAGCCCGGCCGGAGCCGGCACCGGACCCCAGATCACCCTGCGCAGCCCGGCCGAACTGGCCGACGCGCTGCCCTACATGCTCGGATTCCACCCGACCGACTCCCTCGTCATGGTCGCCGTGCACGGCGAGGGCGGCCGCTTCGGCGGCCGGCTCCGCGTCGGCATTCCCGGCACGCCCGCGGAATGGGAGGACACCGCCCGACAGGTCGCCGACTGCCTGATCCGGGGCAGCGAACGGCGCGGCGACAAGCCGGACGGCATCGTCGTCTACCTCTGCCAGGAACCGCTCGGAGAGGAGAGCGGCCAGCGGGTGATGACCCGGCTGCGGCCGCTCGCCCAGCGGATCCGGCTGGCCTGCGGCGCCCTGGACGTGCCGGTGCTGGAGGCGCTGTGCCTCTCTGCGGGACGGTTCTGGTCCTACGTCTGCCCCGACGAGCGGTGCTGCCCGGCGGAGGGCAGTCGGCTGGCCGCTGTCGGCACCTCGGTGATGGCCGCGGCGGCGACCTTCGCAGGGCTCCAGGTCCGGGGCTCGCTCCGGGAGATCGAGGGCAGGCTGGCACCACTGCGCGGGGCCGTGGCCGAGGAGGCGGAACGGGCCCTGGACCGGGCGGCCGCCGCCCTGATGCCCAGGATCCTCGACGGGGCGACGCGGGAGGAGGTCGGCGCCGAGACCATCGGCCTGGCGCAGGCACTGATGCGGCGCCTGACGCTGGCGCCGCCCGTCGAGGGCGGTTCCGACGCCGACGACTGGGACGACGCACTGCTCGGCCACGACGAGGCCGCCTCGCTGATCCTCGGCCTGCAGGACCGCGAGATCCGGGACGTCGCGGCCGAGTGGATGGAGGACGAGGAGGCGGCCCCCGCCCTGCGGCTGTGGCGGGCCCTCGCCCGGCGCTGCGTCGGGGCCTACGGCGAGCACGCCGCGGCCCCGCTCACCCTCGCCGGCTGGGTTTCCTGGTCCACCGGGGACGAGCCGACGGCCCGGATCGCGTTCGGCCTGGCCCTGCGCGCCGACGCCGAATACCGCTTCGCCCAGCTGCTCCACCACGCGTGCAACGAGGGCATCGACCCCGAGGGGCTGCGGGAGTGCCTGCGGGAGGAGCGGCGCCGCCGGGAGCCCCGGCGGGGGCGCTCCTCGGCCACCACGCGTCCTCCCGGCCGACGCGGTCGGACGGCGCCCCGCCGCGGGTCCCGCCGCACCGCGGGGAGCGAACAGTGAACGCGCGCCGGCCCTTGCACGGTGGTCCGGTACGGCTTCTCCGGACCGCCCTGGGCCTGGCATCGCGGCGCACGCTCCGCCCCGGGTGCGCCCGGTCGGCGGCGGGGGCCGTGACCCCGGCAGGGGTGGGGGCGTTCAGCTGGGGGGTGGTGCGGGCCCGGCCACGCCGCCCAGGTGAACCGACCGGAGCGCAGACAAGGCGACACATGTCTCACCCCGCACCTCCCCACCCGCCCGGCGTGCCCGCCGCCCGCCGGCCCGAACTGCCGCCCGTGCACGGCGCCGTCATCTGCGTCGCCGCACCCTGTCTGGTCATCTCGCCGGAGCACGGCCAGCTGACCGGACGGGGGATCGACGGGATCTACCGCTCCGGGCGGCGACTGCTCTCCCGCTGCGTGCTGCGCGTCGGCGGCCGGGACCCGGTCGCCGTCCAGGGACGCAGCCTCGGCGCCGACCGGGCCGCATTCACCGCGACCGTGCGCACCGGTGCCGAGCCCGGCCCCGACCCGGACATCGGTGTGGAACGGGTCCGGCACGCGGACGGCACCGAGCGGATCACCCTGCGCAGTTTCACGACCCGGCCGGTACGGCTCCCCGTGGAGGTCCTGCTCGGCACCGATCTGGCGGAGCTCGCCGCAGTCGCCGCCGGCCGGTCCGGGCCGGAGCTGCCCGCCGGGGTACACGCCGCCGGGCTGCGCTGGAGCACCGGCGAGGCGCAGGCGGTCACCGCCGCCGAGCCGCCGCCGGACGACGCGCTGGCCTCGGCGGGGCTGCTGCGCTGGCAGCTCGAGCTGGGCCCCGGTGAGTCCCGCACCATCGAGCTCCGGACCACACAGGACCGGGTGTCGCGGGCGCCCGCCGGACAAGTGGCGAACCCGCTGGCCGATGCCCGGGCCGAAGGGGACGACCCGAGGGTCGAGGCGTGGTTCCGGACCAGCGTCGAGGACCTGGGCGCGCTGCTCCTGAGGGACCCCGAGGAGCCGGGCGACGCCTTCGCGGCCGCGGGGGTGCCGTGGCGGCTGGGCCTGGCCCCGGCGGAGTCGCTCTGGGCCGCCAGGATGGCGCTGCCGCTCGGCACCGGTCTCGCCGCGGCCACCCTGCGCGTCCTCGCCCGGACACAGACCGACGGACACGGTCCCGACGCCGGGAAGATCCCCGGGCCGATGCGCGGAGCGGGCCCGCAACTCCCGCCGGCGTGCACCGGAACGGAGGCCACCCTGGCCTTCCCCGTGGTGCTCGCCGAAGCCCGGCTCTGGGGCATGCCGGAAGAGGAGGTGGCCCGACTGCTCCCGGCCGCCGAGCGGTGCCTCGACTGGCTGCGCGGCGCTCTGGGCGAGGACGGTTTCCTGGCCGATCCCGACCCGGGACCGCGGCGCTGCGAGACCCAGGCCCACGCACACCGGGCCGCCGTGCTCGGCGCCGACCTCCTCGCCGGATGCGGGAGGCCCGGCGCCGAGGAGTGGCGGGAGCGGGCGGACGCGTTGCGCGAGCGGTTCCGGGCCGGCTTCTGGATCGACGGCCCCGACGGCGGCCGGCCCGCTTCGGCCCTGCATCCCGACGGACGGCCGCTGCCGCGGCTGACGGGAGCCGCGGCCCACCTGCTCGACACCGGACTGCTCGGCGGTGGTCGGCTCGCGCCCGGACTCCTCGACCGGACCCGCGCCGAGCAGCTGGCACGGCTGCTCGGAGCCCCCGCCATGGATTCCGGATGGGGGCTGCGGAGCATGGCCGTCAAGGAGCCGGGGCACAACCCGTTCGGCCACCGCTCCGGCGCGGTGCGGGCGTACGAGAGCGCCGTGGCCGTGGCCGGCCTGGCCCAGGCGGGCTTCGACAAGGAGGCCGCGGGCCTGCTCAGAGGCCTGCTGGACGCGGCGGAGACCTTCGGGTACCGGCTGCCGGAGATGTTCGCGGCCGAACAGCGCACCGCGGGCAGCGCCCCCGTCCCGCACCCGGCGGCCTGCCGCCCCGCCGCGGTGGCCGCGGCGGCCGGGATCCACGCGCTGACCGCCCTCGCCGGAATCCGGCCCGACGCGCCCTTGGGCACGGTCGCCCTCGCACCCCTCCCCGGCGCCCCCCTCGGCGCGCTCCGGCTCTCGGGCCTGCGGGTGTCGGGGGAGCCCTTCGCCGTACGGATCAGCAGGCTCGGCCTCGGCATGGTGGAGGAGGCAGCCGATGTGCTCCAGCTGGGAGGCTGAGGGCCGCCCTGCCGATCAGGCGGGGCAGCCCGACCGGCAAGAGGGACCCAGCCGCCGGAACAGTGCCTTCAAGGTCACCAAAGCGCTGTTTATCGTCAGGCAGACGACTATGATCGCGGCATGTCGCCCTACGACCCGTCGGCCTATCCGCCCTTTGCCGTCACCGTCGACCTGGTCGTGCTCACCGTGCGGCGCCACGCGCTCTGCGCGCTGGTCGTCCGGCGGGGTGAGCAGCCGTTCCAGGGGCGCTGGGCGCTGCCCGGCGGATTCGTCCGCGGGGACGAAGACCTGGCGGCTGCCGCCGCCAGGGAGCTCTCCGAGGAGACCGGCCTCTGCGCGCACGACCCCGCACTGCCCGGCGCGGGCAACGGGGCGCACCTCGAACAGCTGGCCACCTACGGTGATCCGAAGCGTGATCCGCGGATGCGTGTCGTCAGCGTGGCGCACCTGGTGCTGGCTCCGGACCTGCCGGCGCCCCGGGCCGGGGGCGATGCCAACAGCGCGCGCTGGGCCCCGGTCGACGAGGTGCTGGCCGCCACCGGCGAGGCCTCCACGGGGCTCGCCTTCGACCACGCCACGATCCTCGCCGACGGTGTGGAGCGGGCCCGATCGAAGATCGAGTACTCCTCGCTGGCCACCGCCTTCTGCCCGCCCGAGTTCACCGTCGGCGAGCTGCGCCGGGTCTACGAGGCCGTCTGGGGCGTTGCCCTCGACCCGCGCAACTTCCACCGCAAGGTCACCGGTACCCCTGGATTCCTGGTGCCGGCCGGAGGGACGACGACCCGTCAGGGCGGACGCCCGGCCCAGTTGTTCCGCGCGGGCGGTGCCACCCTGCTCAACCCGCCGATGCTGCGCCCGGAAGTCTGACACCGGGACTGCCGCGAGCGCGGCGGCGCGGGCCGGGGCAGTGGGCCGGGCGCCGGGCCCGAGCCCGCCATCCGTGCCGGGTGCGGCGGCAGTATCGGCATCCCATCGGACCGGTTGCGCCTTAAATCGGACATATCGCGTTATCTTGCTTGCGGTATTCACCCTGCCGCAGAGCGGTCTCACCCCCCCCGCGAGAGAAGCGATGCTCCAGGCCATCGGACTCACTAGCAACCACCGCCCCAACACCCCGCCCCGCGTGGACGACCTCACCTTCGAGGCCCGCCCGGGACACGTGACCGCCCTGCTCGGCGAGCCGGGATCGGGCAAGACCACCGCGCTGCGGCTCATGCTCGAACTCGAACCGGGCCGCGGCGTCACCTACTTCCGCGGCCGCCCGCTGCACCGGATCCCCCACCCCGGCCGTGAGGTCGGCGTGCTGCTCGGCGACGTGCCCGGCAACCCGGCGCGGACCGTCCGCAACCAGCTGCGGATGCTGTGCGCCGCCGCCGGGGTGCCGGCCTCCCGGGCCGACATCATGCTCGAGGTCGTCGGCATCGGGGGCCTTCGGGACCAGCGGCTCGGCTCCCTGTCGCTCGGCATGGAGCGCCGGGTCGCGCTGGCCTCGGCGCTGCTCGCCGATCCGTGCACCCTGCTCCTGGACGAGCCCGGTGCCGGGCTGTCCCCCCGCGAACGCGGCTGGCTGCACGGGCTGCTGCGCGGTCACGCCTCCCTCGGCGGAGCGGTGCTCTTCACCACCGACGACGCCAAGGAGGCCGCCCGCAGCGCCGACCGGGTCGTCAGCATCGAGGCGGGCCGGCTCGTCGCCGACCAGGACGCCGCCGAGTTCGCCCGGACCCGGCTGCGCCCGCGGGTCGCCGTGCGCACCCCGCACGCGGCCCGGCTGGCCGACGTACTGGGCCGGGAGGCCCGGGCGGCCCAGCGCTCGGTGGAGATCGTCGAGGAGAGCGGCAGTCGCCTGTCGGTGTACGGAAGCAACTGCGCCGAGGTCGGCGAGGCGGCGTTCCGGCACGGCGTGCTGGTCCACCAGCTCGCCGACGAGACCGGCGACGCCGGCACGCCGACGGCGCCGGTACCGCACGCCCGCACCGCCGCCCGAAACCCCGCGGAGGCCGCGGAGGCCTCCACCGGGGCCTCCGACGGGCCCTCCGGCGGCCGGCCCCGCGATGCCCGCTCCCGGCGGCCGGCCTCGGCCGTGCGCCGTGTGGGCGGGCCGCTGCGGCCGCTGCGCTACGAGTCGCTCCGGGTCTTCGGCACCGCGACCCCCGTCCTCACCGCCGCCCTCGTCGTCGCCGTGTCCGTCCTCACCGCCCTGGTGCTGGCCCGGCTCGGACAGACCCCGCAGAACCGGCTGCTCGCCGCCTGGCCCGAGCTGCTGCCGCTGCCGCCCGCCGCCCTGGGGGCGGGACTGCTCGGCGCGCTGGCCTTCGGCGAGGAGTACCGCTACCCCGCACTCGCCGCCGACCGCGGCACCGTGCCCCGCCGACTGGGGCTGCTCATCGCCAAGCTCGGCATGAGCGCCGCGCTGGCCCTGCTGCTCGGCGCCCTGGTCGCGGCGGCCGACGCCGCGGCCCTGGCACTGGTCTTCGACAGCGGACCGCTGCGCACGCCGAAGGAGTGGCTCTCCCCGGCCGCGAGTTGGGCCGGGCTGCTGATCGGCTGCGCCTGGGCCGGCGTACTGGCCTCCGGTGTCTTCCGGTCCGCCACCGCGGGTCTGGCCGCGGTGCTCGCCGTACCGGTGGTGGTCGTACCGCTGGTGCGCCGGGCGCTGGAGGGCTCGTCCGCGTACCCGGTGACCGGACTCGGGCCCCGGCTGCGGGGCCTGACCTGGGTGCAGTGGCCGCCGGAGGCGGACCGCCTGCTCGTGGGGGCCCTACGGGTGATGACCCAACCCGTCGGGACCGCACTGGTGTTGTCGCTGATGGTCCTGTTGTGCGCCTATGGGTTCACCGGACTGCGCAGCCGGGTCCGTTGGTGATCGTTCCGGTGCGGGAGAAGTCACGGACGGGACCGTTGCCGTCCGTGTCGCGTCAAGCGGACCGCAACTCCCCGCAAAAGGCCCGGTTCTTTACGATAAGTCGTCAATTGCGTAGGTGGCACCGATCACCCTTTCGTGTGCTTTTCACCAAAGACCTCAAGGGTCATGGAGGCAAGGCCGACAAAGGATTCGTGAGTACCCTTGCGCACACCATGATGACCGCCGCCCGCCACGCCGACTCCGGCCTCGCCGGCCCGGGCGAACTCGACCGCTACCCCTACGCGGAGGCCCCCGGGTCCGACCGCGTCGGAGCGCCCCACTGGGACGGCGCCGACGTCGAGTTGAGCCGCGTGGGCCGCCGCGCCGCAGGCAGTCGCGGCCGCGGCCTGCACGGCCAACTCGTCCAGCAACTCGGCCAGATGATCGTCTCCGGCGACCTCGGCGCGGACCGCCCGCTGGTCCCCGAGGAGATCGGCCAGCGCTTCGAGGTCTCCCGCACGGTCGTCCGCGAATCGCTGCGGGTCCTGGAGGCCAAGGGCCTCGTCAGCGCCCGCCCCAACGTCGGCACCCGGGTCCGTCCGGTCGCCGACTGGAACCTGCTCGACCCCGACATCATCGAGTGGCGCGCCTTCGGCCCGCAGCGCGACGACCAGCGCCGCGAGCTGGGTGAGCTCCGCTGGACCATCGAACCGCTCGCCGCCCGCCTCGCCGCCGGCCACGGCCGTCCGGACATCCAGCAGCGCCTCGCCGACATGGTCGAGATCATGGGCCACGCCCTCGGCCAGGGCGACTCGATCACCTTCGCGCGCGCCGACAACGAGTTCCACGCGCTGCTCATCCAGGTCGCCGGCAACCGCATGCTGGAGCACCTCTCCGGCATCGTCTCCGCCGCGCTCCAGGTCTCCGGCAGCCCGATCACCGCCTGCGACCGTCCGAGCGAGACCTGCGTCGCCCACCACGCCCGGATGGTCGAGGCCCTTGCCGCAGGCGACGCGATCGGCGCCGAGAATGCCATGCGCCAGCTCCTGACGGTTCATCCGGAGGTCGAGCGCGTGGTTCCCGCCCCGCGCGAGCACTGACGGGCGGACGCGTCGCGGGGGCGCGGGGGTGTACGAGGTGTCGCCGGGCCCGGTCGGGTCCGGCGACACCCGTGTGGGGCGCCGTTCTGCAGGGGTTTCGGCCTCGCCGGAACGGCCGGTACGACCCTATGACCGGCATTCGTGCATACGGGGTGTGACTCGGGCCACGAAGATTGGGCGTAACGCTCCGCGAGGTTTCGCGATGACCTAAGAGGTGATGGCCGACGGAGGGAAGACAGCAGCCCTTGGGGGTGCTGTGCAGCTCCCCGGCCCCTGCCCGCGCCGCCGGCCCAACCCCGGTCGGTGGTCGTCGGCTCCGGTCCAGCACCACCAGGCCGGGGTCGGAAGCCGTTTCCATCGTTCCGAGAGGTTGTTCGTGTCGGCCAGCACATCCCGTACGCTCCCGTCGGAGATCGCCGATTCCGAGTCTGTGATGGCGCTCATCGAGCGGGGCAAGGCCGAGGGGCAGATCGCCGGCGATGACGTGCGTCGGGCCTTCGAGGCTGACCAGATTCCTGCGACCCAGTGGAAGAATGTTCTGCGCAGCCTCAACCAGATCCTCGAGGAAGAGGGTGTGACGCTGATGGTCAGTGCCGCGGAGTCGCCCAAGCGCACCACCCGCAAGAGCGTCGCAGCGAAGAGCCCGGCCAAGCGGACGGCCACCAAGACCGTCGCGGCCAAGACGACGGCAGCGCAGCCCGCAGCCACCTCGGCCACCGTGGTCCCGGCAGGCGAGACGACGGACCCGGAGACCGCGGACGCCCTCGCGCAGGAGCCCGGAACGGAGCCCGCCGCCAAGAAGACGGCGGCGAAGAAGACGGCGGCGAAGAAGGCCGCACCCGCCAAGAAGACCGCCGCCAAGAAGACGGCGGCGAAGAAGACCGCCTCCAAGAAGGACTCCGACGCCGGCGACGAGGAGACCCGGGACGAGGGTCCCGACGCCGCCAAGGCCGAGGCCGACGAAGAGGAGGAGGGCGGCGAGAACAAGGGCTTCGTCATCTCCGACGACGAGGACGACGCCCCCGCCCAGCAGGTCGTGGTCGCCGGCGCCACCGCCGACCCGGTCAAGGACTACCTCAAGCAGATCGGCAAGGTCCCCCTCCTCAACGCCGAGCAGGAGGTGGAGCTCGCCAAGCGCATCGAGGCGGGCCTGTTCGCCGAGGACAAGCTGGCGAACTCCGACAAGCTGGCGCCCAAGCTCAAGCGCGAGCTGGAGATCATCGCCGAGGACGGCCGCCGGGCGAAGAACCACCTGCTGGAAGCCAACCTCCGCCTCGTGGTCTCCCTCGCCAAGCGCTACACCGGCCGCGGCATGCTCTTCCTGGACCTGATCCAGGAGGGCAACCTGGGTCTCATCCGCGCGGTCGAGAAGTTCGACTACACCAAGGGCTACAAGTTCTCGACCTACGCCACGTGGTGGATCCGGCAGGCGATCACGCGCGCCATGGCCGACCAGGCCCGCACCATCCGCATCCCGGTGCACATGGTCGAGGTCATCAACAAGCTCGCCCGCGTGCAGCGCCAGATGCTCCAGGACCTGGGCCGCGAGCCCACCCCGGAGGAGCTGGCCAAGGAACTCGACATGACCCCCGAGAAGGTCATCGAGGTCCAGAAGTACGGCCGCGAGCCGATCTCCCTGCACACGCCGCTCGGCGAGGACGGCGACAGCGAGTTCGGTGACCTGATCGAGGACTCCGAGGCCGTCGTTCCGGCCGACGCCGTCAGCTTCACGCTCCTGCAGGAGCAGCTGCACTCGGTGCTCGACACCCTGAGCGAGCGCGAGGCCGGCGTGGTCTCGATGCGCTTCGGCCTCACGGACGGCCAGCCCAAGACGCTCGACGAGATCGGCAAGGTCTACGGGGTCACGCGCGAGCGGATCCGCCAGATCGAGTCGAAGACGATGTCGAAGCTGCGCCACCCGTCCCGGTCCCAGGTGCTGCGCGACTACCTGGACTGACCGGGCAGGGTCTCGACGGCGACGCAAAGGTCACGACGGCGAGGGCGGCAGCGGTGGCCGCGCGGGTGCGCGCGGCCACCGGGCATCCCACTCTGGGTGGAGTCATGCACACTCGGAGTCAGGAGGCCTCATGCGTCGTCCCTTTGCCCGTGCTCTGGCGGGCGCGCTGACCCTGGCGGCGGGAGCGGCCGCGGCGCCGCTCGCCCAGATGCCGCAGGCGGCCGCGGACAGCGTGGTGATCGGTGGCAAGCCGGTGAGGGTGGCCGACAGCCCCTGGGTGGTAGCCCTGGCCAGCCGTGACCGATTCGGGGGTACGCGGGGCGGACAGTTCTGCGGGGGCGTCATCGTGGCCCCGACCAAGGTGTTGACCGCGGCGCACTGCCTGGGCCACCAGGTATTGGGCGGCCCGGTCGAATCCGTGCCCGACTTCCGGGTGATCGCCGGCCGTACGGAGCTCCGGGCGACCGACGGCCGGGAGATCGCGGTGAGCGGGGCCCGGGTGAACCCGGACTACGACCCGGCGAGCAACGCGGGGGACCTGGCCGTACTGGAACTGACCGAGTCCGTTCCGGCGCACTACGTGCTCCCCATGGCCGAGGCGGGGCATTCCGCCTACGCCGCGGGGACCGAGGCAGCCGTGTACGGCTGGGGCGACACGAGCGGTTTTGGTGACTACGCGTATGCGCTGCGTGCCGCGCCGGTGACCGTCTTCGCGGACGAGGTCTGCGGGAGCGCCTACCCCGGGGACGCGGACGGGCAGTACCGCGCCGAATCCATGGTGTGCGCCGGGGACAGCGGAGGCGGCAAGGACGCCTGCCAGGGTGACAGCGGCGGGCCGCTGGTCGCGCAGGGCCGGCTCATCGGGCTGGTCTCGTGGGGGCGGGGCTGTGGGCGCGCCGACAGTCCGGGGGTGTACACGCGCATCGCCCCGCTGGCCGGCTTCGTGACGGCCCCGGAGAGCGGCGCGCAGCCCGGCGGGGTCCAGGACGGCGCAGGACAGGCCCGGAGGGGCTCCGGGCCTGGCGCAGGGCCCGTGCAGGGGTATCGCATGGGCTAGCGAGTGTCCGGCCTCGGCGGCGGACGCTCGCGGACGCCGTCCGGGCGCCCTCCGAGAGGTCCGTACGGCCGTCCGTCCCCGAGGACGGGCGGGCGCAGGACGTGAGGACGGGCGGCACCCCTGGGTCTCAGGGGTGCCGCCCGTCGACCGGCCTGGCCGGTCCTGG
This sequence comes from Streptomyces sp. NBC_01294, assembly GCF_035917235.1. NCBI lineage: Bacteria > Bacillati > Actinomycetota > Actinomycetes > Kitasatosporales > Streptomycetaceae > Streptomyces > Streptomyces sp. NBC_01294. The sequence continues at coordinate 2,091,133 of NZ_CP108423.1, read as the reverse complement.
CTCGTCGGATGCGAGGTGCAGGCCTGTGTCAGCGGTCCTCGGGTTCGGCGGCATTCGCAGCCGGAGCGGGCGTAAGCCGCTCGGTCTCATCCTGTATTTCCGCGGCGATCTTCTTGAGTTCCGGCTCGAACTTGCGACCGTGGTGGGCGCAGAAGAGCAGTTCACCGCCGCTCAGCAGGACGACGCGCAGATATGCCTGGGCGCCGCAACGGTCGCATCGGTCAGCGGCCGTCAGCGGGGTCGCGGGTGTCAGAACAGTAGTCACGTCGCCTCTTCTCTAGCTCGACGAGCTGTCGTACCAGGGTCAACATCCAACCAGGCCGAAAACGTTCCCGCTCGCGGCTTTTCCTCGAAACTTCCTTCCGAAGCTGGCCGGCTGTTGCCGGTTGGCGGCGAAGGAGCCGTATTGCGTTGCTTTACGGTTTCGCGTTGTCAGTCGTGCGCTTGTTGCAGTTCCATCCTCGCTGGCGTCAGTGCCAGGTTGTTCATGAGGACGTGCCCGAACCCTAAATGGTTCATGCGCGGAAGGGAACGTGATGTTTCCTTCACCCGACCGGGGGATCGAACAGCCGTGCGGATCTGGACTAGGCTGAGGAACGCGCGAGGGTGGCGTTGCATCGGCTCTACCTGGCCTCGGTACCCTTCGACCGGCAACCGAGCCACCCCTGCGCCCGACAGGGCCAGAAAAGAAATTCAGCGAGGAGCGAACTGCGTGACCGCCGACACGTCCGTGCCTTCCAGCGCGCTGCTGTCCGGAGCAGACCGGGACGGTTCCAACTACACCGCGCGGCACCTGCTCGTCCTCGAAGGGCTGGAGGCCGTCCGCAAGCGCCCCGGCATGTATATCGGCTCGACCGACAGTCGAGGCCTGATGCACTGCCTGTGGGAGATCATCGACAATTCCGTCGACGAGGCCCTGGGCGGCTACTGCGACCACATCGAGGTGATCCTCCACGAGGACGCCTCCGTCGAGGTCCGGGACAACGGCCGCGGCATCCCCGTGGACGTCGAGCCCAAGACCGGCCTGTCCGGCATCGAGGTCGTCATGACCAAGCTGCACGCCGGCGGCAAGTTCGGCGGCGGCTCGTACGCGGCCTCCGGCGGCCTGCACGGCGTCGGCGCCTCCGTGGTCAACGCCCTGTCCGCCCGCCTGGACGTCGAGGTCGACCGCAACAGCGCGACGCACGCCATCAGCTTCCGCCGCGGCGTCCCCGGCATGTTCACCGAGCAGGGCGCCGAAAGCCCCTTCGACCCGGCGAACGGCCTGCGCAAGATCAAGCGCGTCACCAAGGGCAAGACCGGCACCCGGGTCCGCTACTGGGCCGACCGCCAGATCTTCCTCAAGGACGCCCGCCTCAATCTGGAGACGCTCTACCAGCGCGCCCGCCAGACCGCCTTCCTCGTTCCCGGCCTGACCCTGGTCGTCCGCGACGAGCGGGGCATCGACGGGGCCGGCAAGACCGAGGAGACCTTCCGCTTCGACGGCGGCATCAGCGAATTCTGTGAGTACCTCGCCCAGGACAAGGCCGTCTGCGACGTGCTGCGCCTGACCGGCACGGGCACCTTCAAGGAGACCGTCCCGGTCCTCGACGACCGCGGCCACATGACCCCCACCGAGGTCACCCGCGAGCTCGGCGTGGACATCGCCCTGCGCTGGGGCACGGGGTACGAGACCAACGTCAAGTCCTTCGTGAACATCATCGCCACCCCCAAGGGCGGCACCCACGTCTCCGGCTTCGAGCGCTCGATCGCCAAGACCGTGAACGAGGTGCTGCGCTCGGCCAAGCTGCTGCGCGTCGCCGAGGACGACGTGGTCAAGGACGACGCGATGGAGGGCATGACGGCCGTCGTCACCGTCCGCCTCGCCGAGCCGCAGTTCGAGGGCCAGACCAAGGAGGTCCTCGGCACCTCGGCGGCCACCCGGATCGTCGCGGCCGTGGTCGCCAAGGAGCTCAAGGCCTTCCTGACCTCCAGCAAGCGCGACGACAAGCAGCAGGCCCGCGCCGTGATGGAGAAGATCGTCGCGGCCGCCCGGACCAGGATCGCGGCCCGTCAGCACAAGGAGGCGCAGCGCCGCAAGACCGCGCTGGAGACCTCCTCGCTCCCCGCGAAGCTGGCCGACTGCCGCAGCGACGACGTGGAGCGCAGCGAGCTCTTCATCGTCGAGGGCGACTCGGCCCTCGGCACCGCGAAGCTCGCCCGGAATTCGGAGTTCCAGGCGCTCCTGCCCATCCGCGGCAAGATCCTCAACGTCCAGAAGTCCTCGATCTCGGACATGCTCAAGAACGCCGAGTGCGGGGCGATCATCCAGGTCATAGGAGCCGGCTCGGGCCGGACCTTCGACATCGACGCCGCCCGGTACGGCAAGATCGTGCTGCTCGTCGACGCCGACGTGGACGGCGCGCACATCCGCTGCCTGCTGCTCACGCTCTTCCAGCGGTACATGCGGCCGATGGTCGAGGCCGGCCGGGTCTTCGCGGCCGTGCCGCCGCTGCACCGGATCGAGCTGGTCCAGCCGAAGAAGGGCCAGGACAAGTACGTCTACACGTACTCGGACAACGAGCTGCGCCAGGCCCTTTTGGAGTACCAGCGCAAGAACATCCGGTACAAGGACTCGATCCAGCGCTACAAGGGCCTCGGCGAGATGGACGCGGACCAGCTGGCGGAGACCACCATGGACCCCCGGTTCCGTACCCTGCGCCGGATCAACATCGGCGACCTGGACTCGGCCGAGCAGGTCTTCGACCTGCTCATGGGCAATGAGGTGGCCCCGCGCAAGGAGTTCATCACGAGCTCCGCGGCGACCCTGGACCGCTCGCGCATCGACGCCTGATCCGGGTGCTGCCGCCGGCGCCGGCGGCACCTGACACCGAAGGGCTCACGGCACACCGGTGCTCTTCGCCCCATCACCTGTTGGAGTGAAGAGCACCGGTACACCAGTCCGGAAAGCGCCCATTCCGCACATCCTTGTGGGCACGCGGCCAATGCGGCGGCGGACAAGGAGAGTTCGGTGGACAAGCACGAAGGTCGTGATGCCGGAACGATCCGGCTGGACGACCCCTGGTACGACGCGCTGGCCGTCGGCTGGGGCGAGGGAGAGGAAACGTCCCCGCCACGCCCGGCCCCCGGCGGCCGCCCCGCACCCGGCGCATCCGACATCTACCTCGAAGTGCAGCGCAGCGCCGCCTTTCAGGAGGTGCGCCGCCGCTACCGCAGGTTCGTCGTCCCCGCGACCGCCGGTTTCTTCCTCTGGTACGTCGCCTACGTGGTCGCCGCCACCGCCGCACCCGGCGTGATGGCCCGGCCCGTGGTGGGCGCGGTCAACGTGGCCATGCTGGCGGGGCTCGGCCAGTTCCTCAGCACCTTCCTGCTGACCTGGGCCTACGCCCGGCACGCGCGGCTGCGCCGGGACCGCGCCGCGCTCGACCTGCGCTGGACCGTCTTCGAGCAGGAACGCGGCCAGGAGCGGGCCAGGGCGAGGGGGGCCGGCCGGTGAGCACCGAGCACCAGACCCTCGCGCTGATCCTGTTCAGCGTCTTCATCGCGGTCACCCTGGGCATCACCACCTGGGTCAGCCGCAACCGGCACGGATCGGCCGAGGAGTTCTACGCCGGCGGGCGGTTGTTCTCCCCCATGGAGAACGGTTTCGCCATCGCCGGCGACTACATGTCCGCCGCCTCCTTCCTCGGCATCTCCGGCCTGATCGCCCTCTTCGGCTACGACGGCCTGCTCTACTCGGTGGGATTCCTCGTCGCCTGGCTGGTGGTCCTCTTCCTGGTCGCCGAACTGGTCCGCAACTGCGGGCGCTTCACCCTCGCCGACGTCGTCGCCGCCCGGATGAGCGAGCGCCCGGTGCGGATCGCCGCCGGCACCTCCTCGGTCGTCGTCTCCGTGCTCTACCTCATCGCGCAGATGGTCGGCGCGGCCAGTCTGGTCGGTCTGCTGCTCGGGAGTTCGAGCGCCACCGCCCGGACCCTCGCCGTGGTGGGGGTGGGCGCGCTGATGGTGGTCTACGTGTCCTTCGGCGGGATGCGGGCCACCACCTGGATCCAGATCGTGAAGGCCGTGCTGCTGATGGGCGGGGCGATCACCCTGACGGTGCTCGTGCTGCTGCGCTTCCACGGGAACTTCGACCAGCTGCTCACCACGGCCGCCGACCGCAGTGGGCACGGGCGGGCGTTCCTGGCCCCCGGCCTCAAGTACGGCGGGGACTGGACCGCCCGCTTCGACTTCATGAGCCTCGGTCTCGCGCTGGTCCTCGGGACCGCAGGGCTGCCGCACATCCTGTCGCGGTTCTACACCGTGCCCACCGCGCGGGCGGCCCGCCGCTCGGTGGTGTGGGCGATCGCCCTGATCGGCGGCTTCTACCTGATGACCATCGTGCTCGGGTTCGGCGCGGCCGCGCTGGTGGGCCCGGACCAGGTGAGGGCCTCCAACGCCTCCGGGAACACGGCCGTTCCCCTGCTCGCGGCCTTCCTCGGCGGGGGCGCCGGATCCACCGGGGGCGCGGTGCTGTTCGCCTTTGTCGCCGCCATCGCCTTCGCGACCATCCTGGCCGTGGTGGCCGGCATCACCCTGGCCTCGTCGGCCTCGGTCGCGCACGATCTGTACGCCTCCCTCAAGCGCCGGCACGCCAGGCAGCGCAGCGAGGTCGCGGTGGCCCGGGTCGCGGCCGTCGGCATCGGGGCGGTGGCGATCGCCCTCGGGCTGCTCGCCCAGAACCTCAATGTGGCGTTCCTGGTGGGGCTGGCCTTCGCCGTGGCGGCCTCCGCCAATCTGCCGGTGCTGCTGTACTCGCTCTTCTGGCGCGACTTCACCACGCGGGGAGCCGTCTGGTCGGTGTACGGAGGCCTGGTTCCGGCGGTGTTGCTGGTGCTGGTGTCGCCGGTGGTGTCGGGCAGCGCGGAATCCCTCTTCCCCGGAGTCGACTTCCAGTACTTCCCGCTCCAGAACCCGGGCATCGTCTCGATCCCGCTGGGCTTCCTGGCGGGCTGGCTGGGCACGGTCACCTCGAGCGAGGAGCCGGACGAGGCGAAGCACGCGGAGACGGAGGTCCGCTCCCTGACCGGCGCCGGAGCGGTCTGAGCGCCGTCAGGCCGGGCCCTCCGACGGGAGCCAGGTGTAGCGGTGCTCCGGGCGGCCGGTCTCGCCGTAGCGCAGGGCCAGGGTGACGCGGGCGGTGCGTTCGAGGAGCTTCAGGTAGCGCTGGGCGGTCTGGCGGCTGATGCCCGCGCGGTCGGCGATCTGCTGGGTGGACAAGGGGCCTTCGGCGGAGAGCAGGACCTGACGGACCAGCTCCGCGGTGGTGGGGGAGTGGCCTTTGGGGAGTTCGTTCGCGGGTCCTGCCGCGGCGAGGGCGCCGAAGATCCGGTCCACCTCGGCCTGTTCGGCCTCGCCGCCCGTGTCCAGGGTGCGGCGCAGGGCCCCGTACGCCTCCAGCCGGGTGCGCAGCCCGGCGAAGGTGAAGGGCTTGACCAGGTACTGGAGGGCGCCCAGGCGCATGGCGGCCTGGACGGTGGCGAGGTCGCGGGCTGCCGTGACCATGATCACATCGGTGCGGTGGCCGAGTTGGCGCAGGCGGCGGACCAGGTCCAGGCCGTTCTCGTCGGGGAGGTAGTGGTCCAGGAGGACCAGGTCCACCGGATGCGTGCCGAGGAACTCCAGGGCCTCTGACGCCGAATGGGCCTGCGCCATCACCAGGAAACCGGGAACCTTCGCGACGTACGCCGCGTTGATCCGGGCAACACGCATGTCGTCGTCGACGACCAATACGTGGATCGGGGTCTCGTTCATCGCAGGGCCTCCGGAAGTACGACGGAGAATTCCGCCCCTCCGTCCGCTGCTTCACCGGCCCGGGCGCTGCCGCCCTGCCGCTCCGCGAGGCGGCGTACGAGGGCGAGGCCCAGCCCGCGCTCGCGGTGGGCCCGGGGCTGTTTGGTCGACCAGCCCTCAGTGAAGATTTCCTCGCGGCGCGCGGCAGGCACCCCGGGGCCGCTGTCGCGCACCCGCAGCACGGCGGTACGGCCTTCGGCGCGCAGCTCCACCTCGACCAGGGGCGCCGTCGAACCGGCGGCGGCGTCCAGGGCGTTGTCGACGAGATTGCCGAGGATCGTGACCAGGCCGCCGGGATCCACCAGGCGGTCGGGGAGGAGGCTGGTCCCGGCCAGCCGCAAGGGGACGCCGCGCTCGGCGGCGACGGTCGCCTTGCCCACCAGAAGGGCGGCCAGCAGCGGGTCGTGGACCTTCTCGGTGACCTGCTCGGCGGTCGTGCGGTGCACCCCGACGACCTCGGTCACGAACTCCACCGCCTCCTCGTGCAGGCCCAGCTCCAGCAGGCCGAGGAGGGTGTGGAGGCGGTTGGCGTGCTCGTGGTCCTGGGCGCGCAGGGCGTCGATCAGGCCCCGGGTGGAGTCCAGCTCGCGGCCCAGGTGCTCCAGTTCGGTGCGGTCGCGCAGGGTGGCGACGGCGCCGCCGTCCTCGGTGGGCATGCGGTTGGCGACCAGGACGCGGGAGTCCTGGACGGTGAGCAGGTCGCGGCCGGTGACGCGGCCCGACAGCACGTCGGCGGTGCGGCCGGCGCCGAGTACGTCGTCGAGCGGGCGTCCTGCGAAGGTGCCGGCGGGGTCCGGGGCGAGGCCCAGGAGGCGGGCGGCCTCGTCGTTGACCAGCCGGACCCGGCCGTCCGGGGCGAGGGCGATCACGCCTTCGCGGATGGAGTGCAGCATCGCCTCGCGCTCGGCGAGCAGGCCGGCGATGTCGGAGAAGGCCAGGTCGCGGGTCTGGCGCTGGATCCTGCGGGAGAGCAGGTAGGCGGCGAGGGCGCCCACCGCCAGGGCGCCGCCGGCGTAGGCGAGCAGTCCCGGGATGGCGCCGAGCAGCCGGTCGCGGACGCTGTCGTAGGCAATGCCGACCGAGACGGCGCCGACGATCTCGCCGTCGGCCGCGACGAGCGGGACCTTGCCCCGTGCGGAGCGGCCCAGGGTGCCCTCGTCGATCTCCATGACCTCGCGGCCCGCCAGGGCGTCGCTCGGGTCGGTGGAGACGGGCAGCCCGATCCGGTCGGCGCTCGGGTGCGAGCGGCGGATGCCGTCCAGGTCGAGGACGACGACGTACTCGGCGCCGGTGGCGCGGCGGATCCGCTCGGCCGAGGCCTGCACCGGGCTGTCCGCGGACGCCTCGGACGCCCCGGACGCCAGGAGACCGGCGGCCAGCGAGGGGTCGGCCGCGGCGCTCTGCGCGATGGCCAGGGCGCGCCGCATGGCCTGGTCGTCGAGCTGTGCGCTCAGCGGCGCCAGGAACAGTCCGGTGGCCAGGACGAGGACCCCGGCGGCGATGGCCAGCTGGGTCAGCAGGATCTGGGAGACGGCCCGTCTGGGCAGCCCGAGGCGCCGAGCGCTCATGAGGGGGAACCGCATGGGCAGTAACGGTAGGTCGGCTTCGGCACAAGCGGAACATTTGCGCCCGACTTGTCGGGTACCCCACTCCGGTCATGGCAGGGCCGTGTCCACGGCTCACTGCTGGTGAAGTGGGTGTCGTCGAGATCCTGCACGTCGAGCAGGACTCGGCGGGCGGGCGCCGAGGAGCTGTACGCGGCGCCGCTGCCGTACCGTGACGCCCCGCCGCCCTCCTCCGGGTTCACCGTGGCGGACCGGCCGGTCGTCCGGGTCCTCGGTGAACCGGCCGGTCGTCCGCGTCCTCGGTGAACCGGCCGTGCTGCCGGGCCGCGGGCCGGGCCGCAGCCCGTCAGGGCATCGGCTGGGGCGGGCGGGGACCGTGGTACTGCCCGCTCGGGCGCATCCGCAGGGGCCGCTCCTGGTACTCCTCCAGGGCGTGCGCGATCCAGCCCGCCGTACGGGCCACGGCGAAGACCGTCTCCCCGGCCTCCGCCGGCATCCCGCACGACACGGTGAGCACCGCCAGCGCCAGGTCCACATTGGGGTGCAGCCCGCCCTGCCGGGCCATCACCGAGGCCACCTCGCGTGCCGCACCCAGCGCCGGCCCGGCCTGCTCCAGCCCTTCCAGCCGGGCGAACAGCGCCCGCGCGCGCGGGTCCTCACCCTGGTAGAGCCGGTGGCCGAGGCCCGGGACCCGGCGTCCCGCCCGCAGGTACTCCGCCACCACCGGCGCGGCCCCGCCCTGCTCCAGCACCTCCACCAGCATCCGGTGCGCGAGCCGCCCGGCCGCGCCGTGCAGCGGCCCTTCGAGTGCGCCGAGCCCGGCCGACACCGCCGCGTACGGGTGGGCGCGCGCGGATGCGGCCACCCGTACGGCCAGGGTCGAGGCGGCCAGGTCGTGGTCGACCAGCAGCGCCAGCGCCAGGTCCAGCACGGCCAGCGCGTCCGGGTCCGGCTCGCGGGTCGTCAGGCGCGACCACAGCTGCCGGGCGATCCGGCCGTCCCCGGCCCACCGGGCGGGGCCCGCCGCGGGCAGTGCGCCGACCAGCGTGGGAATCAGGCAGCGCGCGGAGCCGAGTACGGCCTCCTCGGACAGGTCGAAGCGCAGCGGGTCCGCCACCGCGGCGGCCGCGACCGCGACCCGCAGCCGGTCGATGGGGCCGCCGTGGTCCGGCAGCGCGGCCACGGCCCGGCGGGCCGCCGCCAGGGCCTCCGGGGGAGCGGTGAACCGGGCGCCCCGGGGGACGGTCCCCGTCCAGAGCCACTCGGCGACCTCCTCGTAGCGGTACCGCGAGGCCAGGTCCACGGCGTCCACGCCGCGGAAGTAGTACCGGTCGGGCTCGATGAGGGTGAGCGCCGTGCGGACGGAGAGTTCCCCGGTGGGCGCCGCCGCCTCGCGCCGGCTCCGCCGGGCCAGGGCCTCGACCTCGGCCGCGTCGAAGCTGCTGCCCCGCCCGGCCGGATCGCGGCGGCTGGTGAGCTGGCCCCGGCTGACGTACGCGTACACCGTCGCCGGTTTCACCCCGAGGGCCCGCGCCGCCTCCTGTGTGCTGAGCCTGCGCCCGCCGTCCGTCTGGTCGCTCATGACGGACACCCTACAGATGAAGTGTTGTATTGATTTAATCAATATTGACAAGGATTGAATCCATCATGGATGGTCGATCCATGAACACCACCTTCGAAGTACCCCGCGGTCTCGCGGGTGTCGTGGTCACAGAAACCGAGCTGGGCGACGTCCGGGGCCGCGAGGGCTTCTACCACTACCGCCAGTACTCGGCGGTCGAACTCGCCGCCGGCCGCAGCTTCGAGGACGTGTGGCACCTGATGTTCCGCGGCACGCTCCCGGCGGACTCCGCCGAGCGGGCCGCCTTCGCCGCCGAGACCGCCCCGCTGCGCCGGCTGCCCGCGCCGGTGCGCGACGCCCTGCCCGGTCTGGCCCGGGCCACCCGGCTCTCGGGCCCACTCGCCGGGCTGCGCACCGCGCTCTCGCTGCTCGGCGCCTCCGCCGGCTTCCGCCCGGTCTACGACCTCGACCCCGGCCGCCGGGCCGCCGACGCGCTGGCCGCCTGCGCCGCCGTACCGACCCTGCTGACCGCCCTGCACCGGCTGGGGCAGGGCCTGGAGCCGGTGGAGCCGCGCGACGACCTCCCGTACGCGGCCAACTACCTCCACATGCTGACCGGCCGGGAGCCCGACCCGGCCGCGGCCCGCGCGGTCGAGCGGTACCTGATATCCACCGTCGACCACGGCTTCAACGCCTCGACCTTCACCGCCCGCGTGATCGCCTCGACCGGCGCCGACGTCGCGGCCTGTCTGACCGGGGCGATCGGCGCGCTCTCCGGGCCGCTGCACGGCGGCGCCCCCAGCCGGGCCCTGGACACCCTCGACGCCATCGGCACCGTGGACCGGATCGGGCCCTGGATCCGCGAAAGGGTCCTGGCGGGCGACCGGATCATGGGCTTCGGCCACCCCGTCTACCGCACCGAGGACCCCCGCTCACGCATGCTGCGCGAGATCGCCCTCCAGTTCGGCGGCCCCCTCGTGGACTTCGCCGTCGAGGTCGAGCGCCAGGTCGAGGAGATCCTCGCCGAACTCAAGCCGGGCCGGGAGCTGCACACCAACGTGGAGTTCTACGCGGGGGTGGTCATGGAGCTGTGCGGGCTGCCGCGCGAGATGTTCACCCCGACCTTCTGCGCGGCCCGGGTGGTCGGCTGGAGCGCGAACATCCTCGAACAGGCCGCCGATTCGAAGATCATCCGTCCGGCCGCCCGGTACACCGGCCCGACCCCGCCCCAGCCCGTGCCGCTCTTGGACTGACGGTCGGACCGACGGAGCCTGACTACGATCGACCGGTGAACAGCAGGCAGCCCATCCCCGTCGTCGTCCTCGCCGGATTCCTCGGATCCGGGAAGACCACCGTGCTGAACCACCTCCTCGCCGGCCGCGGAGGCACCCGGATCGGGGTCGTCGTCAACGACTTCGGGTCGATCGAGATCGACGCGATGTCGGTGGCCGGCCAGGTCGGGGACTCGATGGTCTCCCTCGGCGGCGGCTGCCTGTGCTGCGCCGTCGACGGCAGCGAGCTGGACGCGTACCTGGAAAAGCTCTCCGCTCCCGCCCACAGGATCGATGTGATCGTCATCGAGGCGAGCGGGCTGGCCGAGCCCCAGGAGATGATCCGCATGCTCATGGCCAGCGAGAACCCCGCCATCCGGTACGGCGGGATGGTGGAGGTCGTGGACGCGGCCGAATTTGACGCGACCCGCGCCAGGCACCCGGAGACCGACCGCCACCTCGCCGTCGCGGACCTGGTCGTGCTCAACAAGACCGACCGGGTGGACGCGGCCGAGCGGGCCCGGATCGAGTGCGAACTCGCCGGGCTCTGCGCCCCCGGCACCCCGGTCGTGGGCGCCGACCACGGGCGGATCGACCCGGAACTGCTCTTCGACCGCAGGCCCTGGACCGAGACGCGGGGGCAGCTCTCCTTCGAGGACCTCCTCGCTGAGGCCGACGGCCACGACCACTGCACCCACGCGCACGCCGCGTACGAGAGCACGGAGTTCGCCTCCGAACAGGCCCTGTCCCCGCGCCGGTTCATCGACTTCCTCGACCGCCGCCCGGCAGGGCTCTACCGGATCAAGGGCTTCGTGTGGTTCGGGGTCACCGGCCACGAGGAGAAGTACGAGGTCCACGCGGTCGGCCGCTTCCTCCGCTTCGCCCCGCGCCCCTGGGGCAAGGGCGAACCCCGCCTGACGCAGCTGGTCCTGATCGGCGCCGGCACCGACGGCCCGGGTCTGGTGCGCGAACTGGAGGCCTGCCGCGAACCGGCCCCCCACGAGGCCCGCCCCGAGAGCATGTGGGGCGTCCTGCGCTACGTGGCCCGGCCCGCAGAAGCCGAGGGCGAGACGCCCGAAGCCGACCCCGCCTAAGCGACCTCGACGCCGTACTCGCTCAGCAGGGCCTCCAGGCCGCCGCGGTAGCCCTTGCCGCCGATCACGAAGTCCCAGTCCCCGTTGGAGCGGCGCCGGAACGAGCCGAGGACCAGGGCGGTCTCGGCGGGGCGCCCGTCGGAGACGTCCAGCCGGCCGAGTTCCTCGCCGCCGGCGGACAACAGCCGGATGTGGGCGTCGGTGAACCCGGCGAGGTCGGCGTGGGGATCCACCTCCGGATCGATCGCGGCCACGAGGACCAGGCGGTCGGCGGACGTGGGCAGGGCGTCGAAGGAGACCTCCAACGCCGCCTTGTCGGGCGCCGCGTGCTCGCGGGACCGTACCGAACCGTCCGGGGTCCGCGTGTTGTTGAAGAAGACGAAGTGGTCCTCGCTCAGCACCCGGTTGCCCGTGCAGACGAGGGCGCAGACGTCCAGGGCGACCGAACCCGACCAGGACATGCCGAGCACGTTGTGGTCCGCCGCGGGAACGGGCTCGGGTGCCTGCCGCGCCGGGGCCGCGGCGGCGCCGCCGAGCCGGCCGCGAAGCCCGTACTGGCGGAGCAGATCGACCAGGTCCGTTCCGGGAACCAACTCCAGCGGCTTGCCGTTGGCAAAGGTGTACGACCCCGGCCCGAAGGACGCGGTGGTGACCAGCACCCCCTTGTTCGCCCCCTTGTCCTGGACCGTGCCGTACAGATCACGCACGGCCGTCGGCGGCACCGTGTTCCGGTAGCGCTTGACCTGCACCACGATCCGCCCGCCCCGGATCGGCGCCGGGTCCACCGCCTCCACGTCCACCCCGCCGTCGCCCGACCGCTGCGTCGTCACCGCCTCCATGCCCATCGCCCGGAACAGCTCGGCGACCAGGTTCTCGAAGGCGATCGGGTCCATCACGAAGAGATCCGGCTCGTCCTCGTCCGCGTCGCCCGCGTGCCCGCCGTGGCTGACGACACCTCCGCCGACCTCGTCGGGCCGGCGCCCGGGGCGTACCGCCGTCAGCAGGTCGGGCCGCGCCGACAGCTGCCCGCCCAACCCCGAGACCAGACAGTCCACCGCGCTGACCTGCTCCAGCCGCAGTCCGGCGAATGCGCTGCGCGCCGCAGGCACCGTGGCGAGCACGAACCGTGCCTCCTGACCCGTCACCGGATCGTGGCAGTCCACGAAGCCGTTGACCACGACCGAGTCCAGTACGCCGAACTCGTCGGCCGCGTACAGCTCGCGCACCACCAGCAACAGGCACTGAGCCAGCAGGTCCCGGTACAGCGCACGTCGTTCCGTGACCGGGCGGGGCTTCACCTTGTCCTGGTCGGTGCTCGGCAGGTACTGCACCGCCCGGGCCTCCGGTACCACCGCGTACCCGGGCAGTTCCCAGTCCAGCACCAGCTGGCGCGCGGCGGGATCGTACGCGGCCGCCAACTGCCTCGGCAGTGCCTCGGGCCAGGCCGTCGAGGCGTACAGGGCGGCCGAGAAGTACTCCACCGCCGCGTCGGCGTCGCCCGCGCGCAGTGCGTCGGCCAGCTCGGTGAGTCCGCCGTTGTGTGCCTGCATCCCGGCGAGCTGCTCCGCTGCCCACCGGTCGTACTGCTGGCGGTACGCGTCCAGTTGCTGCCGGCGCTGCGCCTCCGCCGCGTTCGCGGCCTGCCAGGCCTGGGTGTACCGGGCGTGCGCCTCCCGCTCCGCCTGCGCCCGGTGGTTCGAGCCGAGCGTCCAGCCCCGGCTCTGCTGCTGGAAGTCCTCGATGCGGGGCATCGGCACCGGGTGCGCGAGAGCCCCGGGGTCGAAGGGCTGCAGCCGGTCGGGCCGGGCCAGGGCGGATATGCGGAACGCCGGTGCCCGGCAGCCCGCGGCCAACAGGCCCTTGAGGGCGTCGACCTCGGCGTCGAGCTGCGCGGTACGCCGTAGGGCCTCGGCCTCGCGGTACTGCCGGTGGCTCCGGTTCGCGTCCCGTTCGTGGTCGCGCTGACGGCGCTCGGCCTCCCGCTGCTGGACCTGCTGGGTCTGTTGCTGCCGGCGCTGCGCCTCTGCCCAGTTCCCGATCAGTCCGCTGCCCGCTCGACGGCTCATCAGCTGCGTTCTCCCCCCACCGTGCCAAGAGGGAAAACACTAGTCGCCATTCGGGTGGTACGTCCCCCTGACGTACCACCCGAACGGCCGCGTACGTCCTACAGCGCGGCGCCCGCCAGCGCCGCGACGGTCGCGGGCAGCGCCGCCCCCGAGCCGTCCCGGCGCGGGTCCACCGCCGGCAGTTCGGCCGGGGTGCCGTTCGCCGCCGCCGCGCGGACGGGGGAACCGCCCGCCCAGGCCAGCACCAGCACGTCCTCGCCCTTCAGGAACCGCTGGCAGCGCACGCCGCCGGTGGCCCGTCCCTTGCGCGGGTACTGGTCGAAGGGGGTCAGCTTCCCGGACGTCACCGAGTCGTCCAGCGTCCCGTGCGAGCCCGCCACCGTGAAGACCAGGGCCTCCCGGCCGGGATCCACCGCCGAGAAGTGGATCACCTTCGCGTTGTCGGCGAGCTTGATGCCCGCCATACCGCCCGCCGGGCGGCCCTGCGGGCGTACCTGGGCCGCCGGGTAGCGCAGCAGCTGGGCGTCGTCGGTGATGAAGACCAGGTCCTCCTCGCCCGTGCGCAGCTCGACCGCGCCGACGATCCGGTCACCCTCCTTGAGGGTGATGACCTCGAGCTCGTCCTTGTTGGCCGGGTAGTCCGGCACGACGCGCTTGACCACGCCCTGCTCGGTGCCCAGCGCCAGGCCCTGCGAGGACTCGTCCAGCGAGATCAGGCAGATCACCTTCTCGTCCGCCTCCAGACCGGAGAGGAACTCCGAGACCGGGGCGCCGCCCGCCAGGTTCGGCGCGGCGTGGGTGTCCGGCAGCTGCGGCAGGTCGATCACCGACAGCCGCAGCAGCCGCCCGTACGAGGTGACCGCGCCGACGTCCGCCCGGGCGGTCGCCGCGACCTGCGAGACGATCAGGTCGTGCTTGGCGCGGGCGCGGCCCTCCTCCTCCGGCAGCGGGTCGCCGTTCGCCGTGCGGGCCAGCAGGCCCGTCGAGGACAGCAGCACCCGGCAGGGGTCGTCCGCGACCTCCAGCGGGACCGCCGCCACCGCGGTGCCCGCCGACTCCAGCAGGACCGTACGGCGCTCGGTGCCGAACTTCTTCGCGACCGCCGCCAGTTCCGTGGAGACCAGCTTGCGCAGCTCGGTGTCGGACTCCAGGATCCCGGTCAGCTCGTCGATCTCGCCGGTCAGCCGGTCGCGCTCGGACTCCAGCTCGATCCGGTCGAACCTGGTGAGGCGGCGCAGCGGGGTGTCCAGGATGTACTGGGTCTGGATCTCGCTCAGCGAGAACCGCTCGATCAGCCGGGCCTTGGCCTGTGCGGAGTTGTCGCTGTCCCGGATGAGCCGGATGACCTCGTCGATGTCGATGAGGGCCACCAGCAGGCCCTCGACGAGGTGCAGCCGGTCGCGGCGCTTGGTGCGGCGGAACTCGCTGCGCCGCCGGACGACCTCGAAGCGGTGGTCGAGGTAGACCTCCAGCAGTTCCTTGAGGCCCAGCGTCAGCGGCTGTCCGTCCACCAGCGCCACGTTGTTGATGCCGAAGGACTCCTCCATCGGCGTCAGCTTGTAGAGCTGCTCCAGCACGGCCTCGGGGTGGAAGCCGTTCTTGATCTCGATGACCAGGCGCAGGCCGTGCGAGCGGTCGGTGAGGTCCTTGACGTCGGCGATGCCCTGGAGCTTCTTCGACCCGACCAGGTCCTTGATCTTCGCGATGACCTTCTCGGGACCGACCGTGAAGGGCAGTTCGGTGACGACCAGGCCCTTGCGGCGCGGCGTCACGTCCTCCACCGCCACCGTCGCGCGGATCTTGAAGGTGCCGCGGCCGTTCTCGTAGGCGTCCTTGATGCCCGAGAGCCCGACGATCCGGCCGCCCGTGGGCAGGTCGGGACCCGGGACGAAGCGCATCAGCGCCTCCAGGTCCGCCTGCGGGTGGCGGATCAGATGGCGGGCGGCCGCGATGACCTCGCCGAGGTTGTGCGGGGGCATGTTGGTGGCCATGCCGACCGCGATCCCGGACGCGCCGTTGACCAGCAGGTTCGGGTACGCGGCGGGCAGCGCGACCGGCTCCCGCTCCTGGCCGTCGTAGTTGGCGGTGAAGTCGACGGTGTCCTCGTCGATCGACTCCGTCATCAGCGAGGTGGCGTCGGCCATCTTGCACTCGGTGTAACGCATCGCGGCCGGCGGGTCGTCGTTGCCGAGCGAGCCGAAGTTGCCGTGGCCGTCGACCAGCGGCAGCCGCATCGAGAAGGGCTGGGCCATGCGCACGAGGGCGTCGTAGATCGACGCGTCGCCGTGCGGGTGGAGCTTGCCCATGACCTCGCCGACGACACGGGCGCACTTCACGTAGCCGCGGTCGGGGCGCAGCCCCATCTCGTTCATCTGGTAGACGATGCGGCGGTGCACCGGCTTCATGCCGTCCCGGGCGTCGGGCAGGGCGCGGGAGTAGATCACCGAGTACGCGTACTCGAGGAAGGAGCCCTGCATTTCGTCGACGACGTCGATGTCGAGGATCTTCTCCTCGAAATCCTCCGGCGGCGGGGTCTTCGTGCTGCGGCGGGCCATCGCTGCGCGGCTCCTTAACCAAGAATGGGATGTGCTGGGTGTCTGGCTGAGTCTGGCTGGGTCTGGCTGGGTCGAGTGGGTGTCCGGCGGGGTATGCCGCGGACCATTGTGGCCCGAGGCACCGACAACGCCGACTCCGACCCCGGGGGTCCCCCCGGACGGAGTCCAGGGGCGTGACCCGGGAACTTATCCGGCAGCCGACGCGCTTGCATACAGTGGCAGGTCTGACAGAAATCTCTGCATCGCGATCGAAGGGACCACATGCCCATGGGTCACACGGCCACAGCCCAGGCCGGCTCCGGCGGCCTGACAGCGACCGAGCACCGGCTGGCCAACGGCCTGCGCGTGGTGCTCTCCGAGGACCACCTGACCCCGGTCGCCGCGGTCTGCCTCTGGTACGACGTCGGCTCGCGCCACGAAGTCAAGGGGCGTACCGGCCTGGCTCACCTCTTCGAGCACCTGATGTTCCAGGGATCGGCGAGCGTACCGGGCAACGGGCACTTCGAACTGGTCCAGGGCGCCGGCGGCTCCCTCAACGGCACCACCAGTTTCGAGCGCACCAACTACTTCGAGACGATGCCGACCCACCAGCTGGAGCTCGCGCTCTGGCTGGAGGCGGACCGGATGGGGTCCCTGCTGGCAGCCCTGGACGACGAGTCCATGGAGAACCAGCGCGACGTCGTCAAGAACGAGCGCCGCCAGCGGTACGACAACGTCCCGTACGGCACGGCGTTCGAGAAGCTGACCGCCCTGGCGTATCCCGAGGGCCACCCGTACCACCACACCCCGATCGGTTCCATGGCCGATCTGGACGCCGCCTCCCTGGAGGACGCGCGCACCTTCTTCCGCACGTACTACGCGCCCAACAACGCGGTGCTGTCGGTCGTCGGGGACATCGACCCCGAGCAGACCCTCGCCTGGGTCGAGCAGTACTTCGGCACCATCCCCGCGCACGACGGCAAGCAGCCGCCCCGCGACGGCTCGCTGCCCGACGTCATCGGCGAGCAGCTGCGCGAGGAGATCGTCGAGGACGTCCCGGCGCGTGCGCTGATGGCCGCCTACCGGCTGCCGCACGACGGCACCCGCGAGTGCGACGCCGCCGACGTGGCGCTGACCATCCTGGGCGGCGGCGAGTCCTCGCTGCTGCACAACCGCCTCGTCCGCCGCGACCAGACGGCCGTCGCGGCCGGCTTCGGCATGCTGCGGCTGGCCGGGGCGCCCTCGCTGGGCTGGCTGGACGTCAAGACCTCCAGCGGGGTCGAGATCCCCGCCATCGAGGCGGCCGTGGACGAGGAGCTCGCGCGGTTCGCCGCCGAGGGCCCGACGGCCGAGGAGATGGAGCGCGCCCAGGCGCAGCTGGAGCGCGAATGGCTGGACCGGCTGAGCACGGTGGCCGGGCGCGCCGACGAACTGTGCCGCTTCGCGGTGCTGTTCGGCGACCCGCAGCTGGCGCTGACCGCCGTCCGGCGCGTCCTCGACGTCACCGCCGAGGAGGTGCAGGCCGTGGCCGCGGCCCGACTGCGCCCGGACAACCGCGCGGTGCTCGTCTACGAGCCCATTGCCGCAGACGAGGGCGATGAGCCCAACCAGGACGACGAGAACGAGGGGGCGGAGCAGTGAGCGACACCGCAGCCGTCACGATGACCTTCCACCCGCGTCCGCAGGCCGGCGAGCCGCAGCCGTGGGCCTTCCCGGCCCCCGACCGTGGGGAGCTGTCCAACGGGCTGACCCTGCTGCGCTGCCACCGGCCGGGCCAGCAGGTGATCGCGGTCGAGGTCAACCTCGCCGCCCCGCTCGACGCGGAGCCCGAGGGCCTGGACGGTGTGGCGACCATCATGGCGCGCGCGCTCTCCGAGGGCACCGACAAGCACTCCGCCGAGGAGTTCGCGGCCGAGCTGGAGCGCTGCGGCGCCACCCTCGACGCGCACGCCGACCACCCGGGCATCCGGGTCTCCCTGGAGGTCCCGGCCTCCCGGCTGCCCAAGGCGCTGGGCCTGCTCGCCGAGGCGCTGCGCGCCCCGGCGTTCGCCGACTCCGAGGTCGACCGGCTGGTGCGCAACCGGCTCGACGAGATCCCGCACGAGCTGGCCAACCCGCAGCGCCGCGCCGCCAAGCAGCTCTCCAAGGAGCTCTTCCCGGCCTCCCTGCGCATGTCCCGGCCGCGCCAGGGCACCGAGGAGACGGTCGTCCGGATCGACTCCGCCGCCGTACGCGCCTTCTACGAGGCCCACGTACGCCCCGCCACGGCCACCGCGGTGGTCGTCGGGGACCTGACCGGCATCGACCTGGACGCCGTGCTGGCGGACACCCTGGGCACCTGGACGGGCAACACCGCCGAGGCGCTCCCCGTGCCGCCGGTGACCGCCGACGACACGGGCCGCGTGGTCATCGTGGACCGGCCCGGAGCGGTCCAGACGCAGCTGCTGATCGGCCGGATCGGGGCGGACCGCCACGACCGGGTCTGGGCGGCCCAGGTGCTGGGCACGTACTGCCTGGGCGGCACCCTCACCTCGCGCCTGGACAAGGTGCTGCGCGAGGAGAAGGGGTACACCTACGGCGTGCGCGCCTTCGGCCAGGTGATGCGCTCCACCGCGGACGGCAAGGGCGCCTCGATGCTCGCCATCAGCGGCTCGGTGGACACCCCCAACACGGGGCCGGCGCTGGACGACCTCTGGAAGGTGCTGCGCACCCTCGCGGAGGGCGGTCTGACCGATGCCGAACGCGACGTGGCCGTGCAGAACTTGGTGGGCGTGGCCCCGCTGAAGTTCGAGACGGCGGCCTCGGTCGCCGGCACGCTCGCCGACCAGGTCGAGCAGGAACTGCCGGACGACTACCAGGCGCAGTTGTACGCGCAGCTCGCCGAAACCGGCACGGTGGAGGCCACTTCGGCGGTCGTGAAGGCCTTCCCCGCGGACCGGCTGGTGACGGTCCTGGTGGGCGACGCGGCGCTGATCGAGGAGCCGGTGCGGGCGCTCGGGATCGGTGACGTGACCGTCGTCGCCAACTGACGGCCGGATGACCGTCAACTGACGACCATTTGACGGGTATGTGTAAGGGGCTCTGGCGGCTTGTCCGCCGGAGCCCCTTTTGTCCGTTTAGTGGTGAGGTTGCTTTTATGTGGTGTGGCGTACGCAACAAAAAGGCGTGTCTGTTTGGCGATTGACTGATGATCCGCCTAGCGTCGGCCGTGCTGTCCGTCAGTTGTGCCCGCCGCACCCGCGGCACCGGGCAGCGATCGCCGAGTCCCCGTCAGGCGCGAGCCTGGGGAGCCGGGGACCCACATGAGTCCCTGGGGTGAATCGGACCCCCTCGCAAGAGGAGGCCCGTAGGAGACCTTCCTGCTCCGAACCCGTCAGCTAACCCGGTAGGCGAGAAGGAAGGAAAGGATCAAACCCTTCATGGCGTTTGGCAGTCGTCCCGCTGGCTCCGGTAAGCACCGTGGTTCCAGCCGTCTGAGCCGCAAGACCGCCGGTTACGCCGGTATAGCCGCGATCGCCACCACGGGTGTCGTCGGCTCCCTCGCCGCCCCGGCCTTCGCCGCGGACAACCACAGCAGCTCCGCCCCGGAGAACGGGCTGGGTGCCGTGGTCGTCGCCGAGGACCTCGCGGGCGACCTCGCCGAGCAGGCCGAGTCCCAGGAGCGCGTGGCCGACCAGGCCGCCGCCAAGGCGCAGGCCGAGGCCGAGGCCAAGCAGAAGGCCGCCGAGTCCAAGCGCCTCGCCGAGGCCAAGGCGAAGGCCGAGCGCGACGCCGCCGAGCGTGCGGCCCGCGAGGAGGAGCGCAAGCGCCTCAACACCTTCGTCTCGCCGCTCGACGCCTCGTACGTCAGCACCCAGTACAAGGCGGGCGGCGGCATGTGGTCCTCCGGCAGCCACACGGGCATCGACTTCCACGCCGCCTCCGGCACGTCGGTCCACGCCGTGGGCGTCGGCACCGTCGTCGAGGCCGGCTGGGGTGGCGCGTACGGCAACAACGTCGTCATCAAGCACAACGACGGTACGTACACCCAGTACGGGCACATGTCCTCGCTGAGCGTCTCCGTCGGCCAGCAGGTCACCCCGGGCCAGCAGATCGGCCTG
The DNA here is from genome assembly GCF_035917235.1 of Streptomyces sp. NBC_01294. NCBI lineage: Bacteria > Bacillati > Actinomycetota > Actinomycetes > Kitasatosporales > Streptomycetaceae > Streptomyces > Streptomyces sp. NBC_01294. Next base: position 2,071,110 of record NZ_CP108423.1, on the reverse strand, counting down.
TCGGGCTCCACGGGCAACTCCAGCGGCCCGCACCTGCACTTCGAGGCCCGCACGGGCTCGCAGTACGGCTCGGACATCGACCCGATCGCCTACCTGCGCTCGCACGGCGTCAGCCTCTGACCCCGTCCCGCACCGCTTCACCGAAGACCCCGGCTCCCCGAGCCGGGGTCTTCGTGTTGCGTCCCGTGTTGCGTCCCGTGTTGCGTCCCGTGTTGCGTCCCGTGTTGCGTCCCCGTGCAAATGTTTCGTATTTCCGGCCGCTCTCGGAAATTATCGTGTGTTGCAATAGAGTCGCAGCGCACGCATGTGCGTGCAAGGAGACTGGCAGTCGGAAATAGGCGGAGGTTCGGTCTTGCGTATTCCTGCGCACGCGGTATGCACAGCAATCCGCGACGACATCGTCTCCGGGGTGTTCGAACCGGGCAGTCGGCTGACCGAGGAGGTGCTGGCCCGCCGGTACGGAGTCTCGCGCGTCCCGGTCCGCGAGGCGCTGCGGACCCTGGAGTCCGAGGGGTTCGTGACCACGCGCCGCCATGCGGGGGCCTGCGTGGCCGAGCCGACCGAGCAGGAGGCCGCGGACCTCCTGGAGGTACGGATGCTCCTGGAGCCGCTGGCGGCCGCCCGGGCGGCCCGGCGTCGCACCGAGGCACACCTCAAGGTGCTGCGCGGGCTGGTCAGGCTGGGGCAGGAGCGGGCCAGGCGGGGCCAGGGGGAGGATCTGCGGTCCCTGGGCGGCTGGTTCCACGAGACGCTCGCGCAGGCGTCCGCCAGCCCCGGGCTGATCGCGATGCTGACGCAGATGCGGCACAAGATCGCGTGGATGTACGTGGTGGAGGCGCCGGCCCGGCCCGTGGAGTGCTGGGCCGAGCACGGCGCGATCGTGGACGCGGTGGCGCGCGGGGACGCCGAGCGGGCGCGGACGCTGACCGCGGTGCACGCCGACCGGACGGCGGGGGCGCACCGGCCGCGGCTCCGCCCGGCGGTGAGCACTTCGCAACCTGCCGTAAACATGTCGAGCGGCCGGCATTAACAGACGCCGTATACAAAGGCGGGATGCGCGGGAATTCGCTGCGCGGCGGCCGGGTGGATTTCAAACCGGGTGAATTCGCCGTGCAGAATTCCTGCGGAGCGGGGCAGGGGCGATTTCTCTGCCGAGCAGGATTTCCCGAGGTCCGGTCCCGCGAGGGTTCGATTCCGCAGGCGGGCCCGCCTGCATCGGATCGCCTGCATCGGCGGGCCCGTATCTGCGGGGCCGGGCGCTCTCGGCCCGCCGCCCGGCGGGGGCGGGGGCTGCGCCGGCTTACGCACCGTCAGGCCGGACGGGATCCGGAGGGGTCCGGAGGGGTCCGGAGCAGCCTTCCCGCAGCGGCCGGGTTCCCGGCCCCCTGGGCGGTCGGGTGGGCCGGCTCCTTGCGGGCGCGGGAACCGTCCGGGGCGGGTGAGGAGGCCCGCCCCGGGCGGCCGTCGCTTCGCGTGGCGGGGCGCGGCGGCCGGGGCCCGGCTCTTCGGGCGGGCGGTGAGGTCTGCCCCGGCGGGCCACGCGGCGGAGCCGACGGCCCGGGGCCGGCCCTCAGGATGGGCGGGTGGTTTCCCCGGCGCCCGTCGCGCCGCGTGGCAGAGCGCGCCGGCCGGGCCCGGCGCCGGAACGGCGAAGCCGCGGCCCCCGGGGCGTCGGGGGCCGCGGCTTCGCCGCTCATCCTGCGTGGGTCGAACCCGAAGGGTCAGACGGTCTCGGGGAGCTCCTCGAGACCCTCGGCGACCAGCTTCGCGAGGCGGTCCAGCGCGGCCTCCGCACCCTCGGCCTCGGAGGCGAGGACGATCTCCTCGCCGCCCTGGGCGCCCAGGCCCAGAACCGCCAGCATGGAGGCGGCGTTGACGGGGTCGCCGCCGGACTTCGCGATGGTCACCGGGACGCCGGAAGCGGTCGTCGCACGGACGAAGATCGAGGCGGGACGAGCGTGCAGGCCCTCGGCCCAACCGACGTTGACGCGGCGCTCTGCCATGGTGATGCCCTTCAGGTTCTTACGGTTGTCTAGACCAGTCTCTCACGACGCCCGGAATGCTCCGACCGGCCTCCGGCCCGGATTTTCGGCCGCTCGGCCTTCCCCAGCTTGCACTGATTTGTCAGGTCTTGCCTAATGCGCCGCGCGAGCGCTGTCCGGGCCGATCCGGCCGTAAGGTAGGCCCATGACCATCGAGTCGGACCCCTCCTACCCGGCCCACTGGGAAGCCGATGTCGTCCTCCGCGACGGCGGCACCGCCCGGATCAGGCCCATCACCACCGAGGACGCGGGCCGGCTCGTCAGCTTCTACGAGCAGGTCTCGGACGAGTCGAAGTACTACCGCTTCTTCGCCCCCTATCCCCGGCTCTCCGACCGCGACGTGCGCCGCTTCACGCACCACGACTTCGTGGACCGGGTCGGCCTCGCGGCGACCATCGGCGGGGAGTTCATCGGCACCGTCCGCTTCGACCGCATCGGCCCCGACGGCCGCCCCGCCTCCGCGCCCGCCGACGAGGCCGAGGTCGCCTTCCTCGTCCAGGACGCCCACCAGGGCCGCGGCGTCGCCTCCGCACTCCTCGAACACATCGGCGCGGTGGCCCGGGAGCGCGGCATCCGCCGGTTCGCCGCCGAGGTGCTGCCCGCCAACACCAAGATGATCAAGGTGTTCACGGACGTCGGCTACCAGCAGAAGCGCAGCTTCGAGGACGGCTCCGTCCACCTCACCCTCGACCTCGAACCCACCGCCGAGTCCCTCGCCGTGCAGCGCGCCCGCGAACAGCGGGCCGAGGCCCGCTCGGTGCAGCGGCTGCTGGCCCCCGGCTCGGTGGCCGTCGTCGGAGTCAGTCGCTCCGGTGCGGGCGTGGGCGCGGCCGCGCTGCGCAACCTGCGGGACAGCGGCTTCCACGGCCACCTCTACGCCGTCAACGAGGCCGTCACGCGCGACCTGCTCGACGGCGTGCGCGCCTACCGCACCGTCGAGGCCATCGGCGCCCCGGTCGACCTTGCGGTGATCGCGGTTCCGGCCGACCGCGTCCCCGAGGCCGTGGCCGCCTGCGGCGAGCACGGGGTGCAGGGCCTCGTCGTCCTGTCCGCCGGATACGGGGACAGCGGCCCGGCCGGCCTCGCCCGCCAGCGCGAACTGGTGCGGCAGGTGCGCTCGTACGGCATGCGGCTGATCGGACCCAACGCCTACGGGGTGATCAACACCGCGCCGGAGGTGGAGCTCAACGCCTCGCTGACCCCCGCGCCGATGCCGACGCGCGGCCGGATCGGCCTGTTCACGCAGTCCGGGGCGATCGGGATCGCCCTGCTCTCCGCACTGCTCCGGCGCGGCGAAGGACTGTCCTCCTTCATCTCCGCGGGGAACCGGGCCGACGTCTCGGGCAACGACATCCTCCAGTACTGGTACGACGACGAGACGACCGACGTCGCCCTGATGTACCTCGAAACCCTGGGCAACCCGCGGAAGTTCAGCCGCCTCGCCCGGCGCACCGCAGCCGTGAAGCCGGTGGTCGTCGCCAAGGGCGGCCGCCACACCCCGGCCGGGCTCGTCGTCCCCGACACCAGGCTGCCGGAGGCCACCGTCTCCGCCCTGCTGCGGCAAGCCGGCGTCATCCGCGTCGACACGGTCACCGAATTGGTGGACGTCGGCCTCCTGCTGGCCGCGCAGCCGCTGCCCGCCGGGCCCCGGATCGCGATCCTCGGCAACTCCGAGTCCCTCGGCGTCCTCACCTACGACGCCTGCCTGACCCAGGGCCTGCGGCCGCTGCCGCCGCTGGACCTGACGACGGCCGCCTCGCCCGAGGACTTCCGCGCCGCCCTCGCCGCCGCGCTCGCCTCCGACGACTGCGACGCGGTGGTGGTCACGGCCATTCCGTGGGTCAGCGAACACGCGCTGGCCGACGACCTCGCCGGCGCGCTGCGGGAGGCCGTCGCCGAGATTCCGGGCAAGCCCGTGGCCGTGGTGCACGTGGAGCTCGGCGAACTCGTCGAAGCCCTTTCCGCCGCGCGGAGCACGTCCCCCGCCCCGCCCCTTCCCGCCGTACCGCACACGGAGCCCCACCCCGCGGGGGCTTTGCCCCGGAGCCCGTACGCACGCCCCGCGCCCGCGGCCGCGCCCGTCCCCTCGAACCCCGGGCGGGCCGGATCGGGCCGGATCCCCAGTTACCCCGCCGCCGAGCGGGCCGTACGGGCCCTCGCCGAAGCCGTCCGGTACGGGCAGTGGCGGCGGGGACTCGCCGAGGTCGGGCAGGTCCCCGAGTACGAGGACATAGACGAGGCCGGGACCGCCGCCCAGCTGGCCGGGCTGCTGGCGGACGTCGACGGCGGGGCCGTGCTGACCCTGACCGACTGGGACGCCCGCGAGCTGCTCGCGCGGTACGGGATCCGCGTCCTGTCCACCCTGCCCGCGCCGAGTGCCGACGCGGCGGTCCGGGCCGCCGGGATCCTGGGCTACCCGGTCGCCCTGAAGACCACCGCCCCGCACCTGCGCCACCGCGCAGACCTGGGCGGCGTACGCCTCGACCTCACGAGCGAAGCCGAGCTCAGGCGCTCGTACGAGGAGATCACCGAGCTGCTGGGCAAGCCGGCGGAGCTCCAGCCGGTGGTGCAGGCCATGGTGCCGCGCGGCGTCGACACCGTGGTCCGCTCCGTGATCGACCCCGCGGCGGGAGCCGTCCTCTCCTTCGGGCTGGCCGGCGTCGCCTCAGAGCTGCTCGGGGACACCGCCCACCGGCTCGTGCCCGCCACCGACCGCGACGCCGCCGGACTGATCCGGTCCATCCGGGCGGCCCCCCTCCTCTTCGGCTGGCGCGGCAGCGACCCCGTGGACACCCCGGCCCTGGAGGAGCTGCTCCTGCGGCTCTCGCGCCTCGTCGACGACCACCCCGAGGTGGTCGGGGTCACCCTGGAGCCCGTGGTGGTCGCGGCCGAAGGCCTGTCCGTGCTCAGCGCCACCGTCCGCGTCGCCCACCCGCCCGCCCGCGACGATCTCGGCCCGCGGACCCTCCCCAGTTACTGACCGGGTCCGGCGCGGTCTGAGGGCACCGGAGGGGCCTTAGGATGGACCTCATGGCGAAATCCGGTACGACGACCCAGGGGCTGCGCACGGCGATCGAGCGCAGCGGCTACTACCCGGCCCTCGTGGCCGAGGCGGTGGAGGCCGCGGTGGGCGGCGAGCCGATTTCGTCGTACCTGGTCCACCAGGAGACGACCTTCGACTCCAACGAGGTGCGCCGCCACGTCACCGTGCTGGTCCTGACCGGCAACCGTTTCATCGTCAGCCACACCGACGAGCAGGCCGCCGACGCCGGGTCCCCGTCCCCGTACGCGACCACCTCCACCGAGTCGGTCAAGCTGTCCAGCATCTCCTCCGTGGTGCTGAGCCGCGTCGTCGCCAACCCGGAGTCCTACACCCCCGGCACCCTGCCCCGCGAGGTCGTCCTGACCATCGGCTGGGGCGCGGTCTCGAGGATCGACCTGGAGCCGGCCGCCTGCGGCGACCCGAACTGTGACTCCGACCACGGCTACACCGGCAACTCCACCGCCGACGACCTCAGCCTGCGGGTCAGCGAGGCCGGCGACGGCCCGGAGGCCGTGCGCCAGACCCTGGTCTTCGCACAGGCGCTCAGCGAAGCCACGGCCGCCACGTCGGCCCCCACCCGCTGATGGCCTACTCCGCGGCGCAGAACTGGGCCGAGCCGGAGCTGCTGGACCTGGCCGGCGCCCCCGTCCCGGAGTACGGCACCGGTTCGCTCGCCGACCTGCTGCCCACGCTCGTGGCCGGCCAGGGCGTCCCCGGCTTCACCGCCGCCATCGCCGAGCTGACCCCGGCCGACCGGAACTGCGTGTTCCTGGTCGACGGCATGGGCTGGGAACAGATCAAGGACCACCCGGACGAGGCCCCGTACCTCACCTCCCTCCTCGGCAGCTCGCGCGGCGGCACCGGCCGCCCGATCACCGCGGGCTTCCCCGCGACCACCGCCACCTCGCTGGCCTCCGTCGGCACCGGCCTGCCGCCCGCCCGCCACGGCCTGCCCGGCTACGCCGTGCGCAACCCGGCCAGCGGCGAGCTGATGAACCAGCTCCGCTGGCACCCGTGGACCCCGCCGAAGCCCTGGCAGCCGTACCCGACGGTCTTCCAGCAGGCCGACAAGGCCGGTGTGGCGACCGCCCAGGTGTCCTCGCCCGCTTTCCAGACCACCCCGCTCACCAAGGTCGCGCTGAGCGGTGGCACCTTCCACGGGCGGATGACCGGCGAGGAGCGGATGGACCTCGCGGCCATCCAGCTCGCGGCGGGCGACCGCTCGCTCGTGTACACGTACTTCAGCGAGCTCGACGGCGCCGGCCACCGCCACGGCGTGGACTCCGACGCCTGGCGAGGCCAGCTGATGCTGGTCGACCGGCTCGTCCAGCGGATCGCCGAGCAGCTGCCGCCGCGCACCGCGCTGTACGTGACCGCGGACCACGGCATGGTCGACGTCCCCTTCGACGAGGACTCCCGGATCGACTTCGACGAGGACTGGGAGCTGGGCGCCGGCGTGGCCCTGCTGGGCGGCGAGGGCCGGGCCCGGCACGTGTACGCGGTGCCGGGCGCGCAGAACGACGTGCTGACCGTGTGGCGCGAGGTGCTCGGCGACCGGTTCTGGGTCGCGAGCCGCGAAGAAGCCCTGGAACTGGGCTGGTTCGGTGTGCCGGGGGAGTGCGACGAGCGGGTGCTCGGGCGGATCGGCGACGTGGTCGCGGCCGCCCAGGCCGATGTCGCGATCACCGCCTCGCGCAACGAGCCGAACGAGTCCGCGCTCGTCGGCATGCACGGCTCGATGACGGCGGCGGAGCAGCTGGTCCCGCTGCTCGAAATCCGCACCTGACCGCGCCGGCCACCCGCCGCCGCCCTCGACCACCCACCTACCCCCACCTACCGCACGACCCGAAAGGTCCCGTACTCCCCATGCCCGAGCTGGTGTTCTTCTCCGGAACGATGGACTGCGGAAAGAGCACCCTGGCGCTCCAGATCGCGCACAACCGCGATGCGCGGGGACTCCAGGGCGTGATCTTCACCCGTGACGACCGGGCGGGCGAGGGCAAGCTGTCCTCGCGCCTGGGCCTGGTGACGGAGGCGGTCGAGGCGCCGGAGGGCATGGACCTGTACGCGTACCTGGTCGCGCAGCTGTCGAAGGGCGGCAGGGCGGACTACGTGATCGTGGACGAGGCGCAGTTCCTCGCCCCGGAGCAGATCGACCAGCTGGCCCGGATCGTGGACGACCTCGGGCTGGACGTGTTCGCCTTCGGGATCACCACGGACTTCCGCACGAAGCTCTTCCCGGGCTCGCAGCGTCTGATCGAGCTGGCGGACCGCTTGGAGCAGCTCCAGGTCGAGGCACTGTGCTGGTGCGGCGCCCGGGCCACGCACAACGCCCGTACGGTGGGCGGGGCGATGGTGGTCGAGGGCGCCCAGGTCTTCGTCGGCGACGTGAACCGCCCGGCGGAGGAGATCGGCTACGAGGTCCTCTGCCGCCGCCACCACCGCAAGCTCATGACCTCGGCCGCGGCCCACGCGGGCGCCCTTTCCCCGGACGTCCTCCCGGTCAACCACGCCTGACCGTCCACCTCGGTCCTGGTGCCCCCTGGGCTCCTGCCCGCCGACCGGCTTCCTGGGGGCTGAAAGGGCGCCGGCCCCGCGATCGTGCGACGCGCGGTGTTCCACAACGTCGGCGTCCTGGTCAGGTCCTCCCCGGTGCCGGAGGTTTCCACGACTAGCCTCCACATCATGCTGCGTATCGCCGACACCCGCACCGGCCGCTCCGTGGAGATTCCTTCCGCACACCGCCATCTGCTGCGCATCTGCGTCCACCTGCCGGTCATCGACACCGAGATCGGGGCGGTGCACGTACGGACGCCCCTGGTCGGCGACGTGCTGGCGCGCACCGCGGAGCTGCATGGCCTGGAGTCCCAGACGGTCCTCATCACACCGGAACTGCCGGATGGGCAATCCCAGGCGCTCGATCGCGCCATGTCCGATCTCGGCATCCACCCACCCGCCACCGTCGGTGGACATGATCTGACCGAGACGCTTTGCGCCGCTGCCGAGGTGCACGTGCTCGCTCACGGCACCCCCGGACAGGACGCCGCCGGCGCGGTCTGGATCGACGTGGGACAGGTCAGCCCAGCACCCCCGGACGGAGGCGTCCCGGGCCGTGACCACCTCCTCGCCCCGGGCCTCCTGAACGCGTTCGCCCCAGCGGGGACCGATCCGCTGGCGGTGCGGCTGCTGTTGCTCGGCCACGCACACAGCACGCCGGTCACGGTCACCAGCGCCGCGCTCGACGAGGCCCGGCGGACGCTGGGGCGTTGGCGGCAGCAGGTGGCCGACTGGGCGCAGGAGCCGTCCAGGCCGATCCCTGCCGACGTGCTGCGACAGGCTCATGCAGCGCTCGCCGATGATCTCGGCGTCCCCGCTGTCCTGGGCATGCTGGTCGGCATGGCGACGCGCGCCGACGTGCCGGCCGGCGCCAAGTTCGAGACGTTCGCCTTCCTCGACCGCGTCCTCGGGCTGGACCTCGCGCGCGAGGTCGGCCACCAGCACCAGGCGACGCCATGACGTCGGATGACTCCCGGCGCCTGGTCGTCCTGCGGCACGCCAAGTCCGCCTGGCCGGAGGTGCCCGACTCCGAGCGGCCGCTCGCCCCGCGCGGCCGCCGTGACGCACCCGAAGCCGGCCGCTGGCTGCGCGAGGCCGGCTGCGTTCCCGACCTCGTCGTGTGTTCCTCCGCCCACCGCACCCGCCAGACGTGGGACCTCGTCGCGGCCGAGTTCGGCGCCACCACACCCGTGATCCACGACGCGCGCATCTACCGCGCGACAGCCGGGGAGTTGCTCGGCGTCGTACGGGAGGTTCCCGCGCACGTGCGGACGCTGATGCTGATCGGGCACAACCCGGGCGTGCAGGAGCTGATTCTGCTGCTTGCCGGTGAGGCGGACGGCTACGCGCTGGAGCAGACCCGTACGAAGTTCCCGACGTCCGCGATCGCGGTCCTGCGCGTGCCGGGGCCTTGGTCGTCTCTCGAACCGGGTGCCGCCCGAATGACCGACATGGTCGTGCCGCGCGGCGCGAAACCCTGATGGACGGCACGGGTCGGCCTGCCGTACCGCTGGCCGGCTCCGGACCGAGCGAGGTGCGTGCGCTGCCTGGTCGGGTCGTACGGTTCAAGTCCTACCAGCGGCTGGCGTATCTCCCCGAGGAGCCCATCCGCCCCGAACCGTGGCCGACGAGCGCTCGGGTCATTGAATCGGGGGCAGCGTGGCGGGTGTGCCGGTTGCGGCGTTGGCGTAGCGGCGGGCCAGGTGCCCGAAGGCGTCATTGAGTTCGGCCGGTCCGACGACCTCGATGTCGGCGTCGAACCTGCCGATGGTGGCGGCCAGGCCGGGCCACGACCACGAGCCCAGGACGAGCCGGCAGCGGTTCGGCCCGAGTTCCTCGACCAGTCCGTCGGGGGTGTGGCGGGACACGGCTGCGGCCGGCAGGTCGAGGAGCACCTCGCCCCGGCAGGGCCAGTCGGCCGAGCCGTCGGCGCCCCGGAACCTGTCGGCCACGAAGGCGGCCACGTCACCGCCGGGCAGCTCACGCGGGGTGAAGCGGGGCCCCGAGGGGGTGCGCGGGGTGATCCGGTCCGCGCGGAAGGTGCGCCAGTCCTCGCGGTCGAGGTCCCAGGCTACGAGGTACCAGCGCCCGCCCCAGGTGACCAGGTGGTGGGGCTGCACCCGGCGCGGAGGGGAACCGGCGTTGCCGTCGTGGTCCGCGGCTACCGGCGCGGACGCGGGGGCGTAGTCGAAGCGCAGCACCTCGCGGGCGTGGACGACGGCGCTGAGCGCCATGAGCACGCCGCCGTCGACCTGTGGGTGCGGCCGGACCGAGGGCCGCTCGACGACGGTGACCTGGAGGGTGTCGATGCGGCGGCGCAGCCGTGCGGGCATGACCTGCCGGACGCTGTGCAGCGCACGGCCCGCGGCTTCCTCGATGCCGGCGCCGCTGGTGGCGGCGACCTGGAGCGCGACGGCGAGGGCGACGGCCTGCTCGTCGTCGAACAGGAGCGGGGGCAGTTCCGCGCCGGCGTCGAGCCGGTACCCGCCGTCCGGGCCCTTGGTGGCCACGACGGGATAGCCGAGCTCGCGCAGGCGGTCGACGTCGCGGCGCACGGTGCGGGGGCTGATGTCCAGCCGCTCGGCCAGCAGGCCTCCCGGCCAATGCCGCCGAGCCTGGAGCAGCGAGAGCAGCGACAGCAGGCGCGCTGAGGTCTTCTGCATGACTCCCATACTGCCCCGAGAAGCGGACAGAACCTGACCGCTTCTCCTGCGACTGTGGTCATCGGGCCGGGCCAGGCAAGCCGGGTCGCCCAGACACAACGCATCGAGAGCCAGGAGCCCATCATGTCCGTCAACGCTGTGACTCACCTGAACTTCCGAGGTGACTCCCGCGCGGCACTCACCTTCCACGAGTCCGTGTTCGGTGGGGACGTGGTGGTGGTCACGTCACCGCGTTCTGGGAGAAGCTCGCCGACGGCGCGGCCGTCCTGCAGCCGCTGGGCCCTGCGCAGTGGGCGCCCCTCTACGGAATGCTGAAGAAGGACCTGGCAGTGAAGATGCGCGCGCTGGGGCGGACCGGGATTCAGGTCAACCCCTACTGTCCGGGCACCGTGATGTTCGGCCAGGCAGACGATCCCGATCACGATGACTGCGTCCGAATCATCCACCGGGTGCCGGACTCAGGGATCAACCTCGTCGACGCGGCCGACGTGTCCAGCACCCCGCCTGCCATCACCCGCCCGGCACTGCACCGACGATCGGCAGACGAGCGCGCCGGGGTGACCCGATGACCGTTCTCGACACCCGGGCCCTGGGCCGTGCGACGCTCGCCCGGCAGTTGCTGCTCGATCGCGCCGACATTCCCGTCCTCGACGCCGTCGCGCACCTCGGCGGTCTGCAGGCGCAGGAGCCGCAGGAACCGTTCGTCGGGCTCTGGTCGCGGCTACGCGCGTTCGACCCGGCGGCACTCTCGGACCAGCTTGTCCGGCGGGGCGTGGTGCGGACCCATCTCATGCGCCGCACCGTCCACCTCGTCACCGCCGACGACGCCCTGGCCTGGCGGGCCCGCCACGAGACCATGCTGCGCCAACGGGTCCTCGGAACCTACCGGCGCGAGCTCGAAGGGGTTGACCTCGACGAGCTGGCCGCAGCGGGCCGGGCGATCATGGCCGACGGCGAACCGCGCTCGATGACCGAGCTCGCGCGGGCGCTCGCCGAGCGCTGGCCGGCGCCGGGGCCACGGGCTCTGGGGGAGATGCTGGTCGCCGCCCTCGTGCCGATGGTGCAGCTGCCGCCGCGCGGGCTCTGGCGCACCAGGGCGGGAGTGCGCAACGTCCCGCTCTCGTCCTGGCTGGGTCGCGAGATCGACTCTCCGTCCCCCAACGCCGCCGATCCGGTGGGCCAGGCGCTGGTGCGGCGCTATCTGGCCGCGTTCGGCCCCGCCGCCTCGGCCGACCTGCGTGCCTGGTGCGGCCTCGCCGGACTGCCGGCCGCGGTCGCCGCGATCCGCGAGGAGCTGGTCAGCTTCCGGGACGAGCGGGGCAGGGAACTGTTGGACCTCCCCGGCGCACCGCGCCCCGACCCCGACACACCCGCCCCGGTCCGGTTCCTGCCGGCGTTCGACAACGCGATCCTCGGCTACCACGACCGCAGCCGAATCATCGACGACGCCCACCGCGGACTGTCGGTCGCCGGCGCCCGCGTCGTCCTGGTCGACGGCCGGGTCGCCGCGACCTGGACCGTTGAGGACGGCACCGTGATCGTCAGCCCGTTGGGCCTTCTCTCCCGAGCCGACCGCACCGCCGTGGCCGAGCAGGGGCGGGCAACGGCGTCGTTCCTCTCCGACAACGACAGCCACCGCGTACGGATCGCCGCTTCCTGAGCACAGGGTTTCGCACCCTGTGCATGGTGTGCGTCACTCCGATCCGCGTCGCGGCAATCGGGAGCGCTCGGCGCCCGGCCGGCCGTTGACACGGGCCGGCCGGAGGGCGGCGCCGAGATTCCGGACCCGGCGGATCCCGCCGACGAGGAGCTGCCCGACGCGCTGCGGCTCGGTCGCCGGGTTCCGGGTCGCCCGCGCTGATCGGACGTACGGCTCCCATCGCGCGCGTTCTCCGCGCATCGGCTGATGATGGGAGTACGGCCGAGCACGCGGAGCTGATCATGACGGGTTGGCGTGTCAGGGACTACACCCAGGACGATCTCGAAGCGGTGATCCGCGTCGATGCGGAGAGCCGCGCGGCCGAGGAGCCACCCCTCTTCCCGCTCTCGGACGCCGTGGCCGCCCTTCAGGCTCTGCACCCGGCGGTGGTGGCCACGGCGGACGAGGTGGTGGTCGGCGCCGCGGTGAGCAGGGTGGAGGGTGACAGGGCGTGGATCCTGCGCATCTGCATGGCGCCCGCCTGGCGGCACCAGGGCCTGGGCAGCAACCTGATCACAGCCCTTGAGGACCGGCTGTTCGCCGGTGGAGTCCGAACGGTGCAGGCGGTCCTGCCCGACGGCGGGACCGGAGCCGCGGCCCTGCACAACTGCGACTTCGGCGCCCGCCCGGGCCTGGTCTTCTTCGAGAAGCGCGGGCGGGTGACTCCTCAGGCGGTCGGCATGCTCTCCTCGCTCGGAGCGGAGCTGCCGCCCGGGGGACTGTGGCAGAAGGTCGCGGGCATGCAGAGGGAGAAGCAGCTCATCGAGCGACGTCTGGTCCTGCCGCTGGCCCACCCGGGACTGGCCGCCCAGCACGGGGTGGAGCCGCCGCGGGCGGTGATGCTGTTCGGTCCGCCCGGGACCGGGAAGAGCACGTTCGCGCACGCGATCGCCAGCCGCCTGGGATGGCCCTTCCTCGAACTGTTCCCCGCCCGTCTGGCCGCCGAATACGGGCTGGCGAGCGGGCTGAACCGGCGCTTCGACGAGATCGCCCAGCTGGACCACGTCCTGGTCTTCATCGACGAGGTCGAGGAGATCGCCGGGACACGCAGCGGTGCGGACGCGACCGCGGTCGGTGTCGTCAACGAACTGCTCAAGGCGATCGTCCGGTTCCGGGGCCAGGACGGCCGGCTGCTCGTCTGCGCCACGAACAACGTGACCACGCTCGACTCCGCATTCCTTCGGCACGGCCGCTTCGACTACGTGCTGCCGATCGGACCTCCCGACCACCGCGCCAGGACCGCGTTGTGGGAGAGCTACCTGGCCCGAGCGGGCGCGGAGGCCGACAGCACGGCGCTGGCGTCCGCCAGCGAGGGGTTCACCCCCGCCGACATCGCCCATGTGGCGCGCACCGTCTCCCAGGTCCAGTTCGAGCGCACCTTCGACACCGGGACCCGGGCCCGCCCCACGACCGACGACTACCTGGGCACCATCGGCGACACCAAGCCCACGGTCAGCGCCGCCATGGCCCAGGAGTTCGCCCAGCAGACCGAGAAGTTCGCCCGCATCTAGGCCGCGCTCTTCCTCCTCGGCCTCCATGCGCCGGATTCCCTCGTGGGTGAGGGTGACCATTGCGGGGGTGTTGCCCGGTTCCCAGTCGACGGTGATCAGGCCCTCGCCCGCGAGGTAGGTGCAGGCGGCGGCCAGGTCCTGTTCCGGTACGTGGAGGTCGCGCCGCAGTCGTCGGAGTGGGCGCCGCTGCCGGCGGGGGTCCTGCTGGCGGCCAGCCACGAGCGGGCGGGGCCGGCGGGTGTCGCGGTGTCCACGGTGAGGTGGAGGCGGGTGTCGCCGTCGGGGGCGGGGTAGCTGCGCTGTTCCGTGCCCGCGAAGCAGTGGCGAAGCGCCTCCGCGACTGCTCGGGCGGCTTCGGGCGTGTGCGCGATGATCCTTACCTCGGCGTGCCCGAGCGAGGGCAGGGTCTGGGCCAGGTGAAGCACCCGTCCTGGTGGGACGGGAACGCGGCGCCGCCCCGCGCCGGCGACAAGCTCCACGTCTGCGTGCTGGACGCCACCCTCGAGCCGTTTGCCCGTCTCAGCGCGCTCCAGAACGACATCGACGTCGCCCGGCGGCTGAGAGGTGACGCCTGGCACGGCAACGACTTCGCCTTCGCCTTCACTGATGACGCATGGGCTGCCGTGCGCATACGGTGCGGGCGGGCGGCTGGTCACCCGCGCCAACGCCGCGGGCCGGGCGGTCCTGGTGGAGTGCGACGTACTCCACGACCCCGGATCCACGTTTGTGACACCGGACATCGAGCTGTATCCGTACACGATCCAGGCATCAGAGGGGCCCCCACGAATGAGCGGGACCGGAGAAGCGGCGAAGGCCGGGCTGGAGGTCGTGGCCGGGGACGTCGGTGAGGCGGTGCCCTCGTACGCGCGGGCCTTCCAGGTCGTTGTCAACATCGAGGTGAAGCCGGTGGCCACCGTGCCTCGCAGGACTTCGGGAGCGCCGGAGGAGGCCGACCGGCTGTGGCTGGAGCACGCGCGGACTGCTGCTGTCATCGATGACGAGGGCTGCTTCCTGGTCCGGGGCGCCGATCGGGACTGGGTCCGCGTGCGCCGCACCGCGCACACCGCGCTCTCCGCCGCCCTCGTACCCGGTGCCGGCTCCATGGTCATCGCGATGTCTCCGGACGGCCGGCGACTGTGCGCCCTGACCGAGGAGGACGACGACTACTGGATCGTCGTGCACCACTTCGAGGACCGTCCGGTGTGACCCGGGGCGCGGCGGCACGGTACCTGCGGCAGCGCTCCGCACCGTGGAGCCCGCCGCCGATCGCTACGCTGGCCGCCTCGGTCGCGCGTGACTCCGGCGCGAGTTGGTGGATGCCCAGTAGGAGGACCCTGCCGCTCCGGATCGCGCACAACCGCGATGCGCGGGGACTGCAGGGCGTGATCTTCACCCGTGACGACCGGGGAGGAGGAGGGCAAGCTGTCCTCGCGCCTGGGTCTGGTGACGGAGGCGGTCGAGGCGCCGCAGGGCATGGACCTGTACGCGTACCTGGTCGCGCAGCTGTCGAAGGGCGGCAGGGCGGACTACGTGATCGTGGGCGAGGCGCAGTTCCTCGCCCCGGACGTCCTCTCGGTCGACCACGCCTTTTCGTCAGCTGCGCTGGAAGAACTCCACTTCGCCCAGGGCGACATGGCGGTCCGGGGTCAGTCCGGCGGGTGCGTCGAGGGTGAGGCGGATCGTCGTGGCGTCGCTGATGCCGGTGGGGAATGTCTGTGGTCCGGGCTTGTCGCTCAGGGCGAACTTTTTGTGGATCTTTTGGCCGTCCCGTGCGGTCACCTCCATGCCGATCTGGAGTGCCCGTCCCTGTTTCGCGTACTCCTCGGGTGATGACGAGGCGCCGTTGGTGATGATCACGTTGACCAGGCGGAACGGCTTGGCGAAGGTGTACGTCACCGAGGCGCCGGGGCCGGGCACGGCCCAGTAGCGGTTGCTGAGCCCGTCCGTGCTGTGGCTCACCGGGTGTCCGGGCAGTTCGGTGCTCGCCTCGATGCGGGTCGGGGTCACCGCCTTGGCCTTGCCGAGCTTGTCCCGGGTGTCCTCCAGCAGGTGGCGTCCGGCCGGCAGCAGCAGGAAGCCGCCCGCGCACAGGGCCAGCACCACGGCCAGGATCACCAGGAAGCGCACCATCCGGCCCGAGCCCGCCCGGGTGCGGCGGCGCAGCGGCCAGATCGTCCGCCACCAGGGCAGAGGAGCCGGTGCGGTGGTGGGCGTCAGCGGCGCGGCGCAGCGGCGGCAGAAGCGGCGCTCTGGCGGGTTGGGCGTGCCGCAGGCGGGGCACGGCACCCCGGCCACGTCGTCGCTCACCGCGGCGGGACGGACGACCGGACGCGGCGCGACGGCCTTCGCGGGGCGCACGGGTGCCGGTGACGCTGTGGGCGCTCCCGCTGGGGTGGCGGGTTGCGCGGCGGTGGCGGGCGGTTGCGGTGCGCGGGGCGGCGGGGACGTCGGCGCCGGGGCGACGGGCGGTACGACGGTCGGTGTTCGTGCTGCCTGGGAGGCGCCGGTGGTGCTCCGGGCAGTGGGCGCGGCTTGAGGGGTGCCTTCCGCACCGTCCGCCCGAGCGGCTGAACGGGCGGATGGTGCGGAGGGGACCGACTCCGCGCCGGCGGGACCGGCCGGGCCGGCCCCGGCGTCGGCGGGCGCGCCCGGGTGGGACTCCGAGGCAGCGGGTGTGGACGGGTTGCCCCGTCCACGCAGCCAGGCCAGCCGCCGACCTGCGGGGGCGGGCGGGGTCGACTCCGTGTTGGCGCGAGCGGAAGGGCCGGGCTCGGCGTCGATGGACGCAGGCGGGTGAGACTCGGTGCCGACGGGCGTAGTCGGATGGGATGCCGGGGCGGCGGGTGTGGACGGGGTGGACCGTCTACGTGGCCAGGACAGCCGCCGACCTGCGCCGGCGGGCGCGGATGGGTCGGATTCCGCCCCGGCGGGCGCGGGCGGGATCGACTCGTCGGCGGTGGGCGGCCGGGAGTCCGACCGTTGCGGGGCTGTGCGCTCTCGGGGTGCGCCCGGTTGGGCTGTACTCGCCTGGGTCCTGCCCGGTTGGGCTGTGCCCTCTCGGGTCGTTGCCTCCCGGGGCGTGCCTTCCCGGGTTGTGCTCTGCTGGGTGGGGCCAGCTTGGGTTGTGCCGCGGGCCGTGCCCTCCGGAGCTGTGCCCGCGCGGGTTGCGGCCTCGTGGGGCGTGCCCGCCTGGGGCGTGTCCGCCTGGGGCGTGTCCGCCTGGGGCGTGTCCGCCTGGGCCGTGCCCGTCTGGGCCGTGCCCGTCTGGGCCGTGCCCGTCTGGGCCGTGCCCGTCTGGGCCGTGCCCGTCTGGGTGGGGCCAGCTTGGGTTGTGGCGCGGGTTGTGCCCTCCGGAGCTGCGGCCTCGCGGGGCGTGCCTTCCCGGGGGGTGCTCTCCGGGGTCGCGCCCCGTTGGGGTGTGCCCTCGCGGGCTGTACCCTCCGCAGCTGTGCCCTCGCGGGGCGTGCCCTCCCGGGCCGTGCTCGCCTGGGTGGGGCCAGCTTGGGTTGTGCCGCGGGCCGTGCCTGCCGCAGCCGTGGCCTCGCGGGTCGTTGCCTCCCGGGGCGTGCCCGCCGGGGCCGTGCCCTCGTAGGCCGTGGCCTCCCGGTCCGTGCCCGCTTGAGCCGTCCCACTTTGGGCCGTGCCCGTCTGGGGCCTGCCTGCTTGGGCCGTGCTCGCCCGGGCCGTGTCTGCTTGGGTCGAGGTTTCCCGGGCCGTGGTCGCCTGAGGTGTGCTTGCTTGGGCCGGGGTTCCTTGGGGCGTGCCCGGCTGGGGCGTGGGCTCTTGGGGTGTGGTGTTCTGGGTGTCGGGTTCCGGACCCGCAAGGGGTGCCGGGGGGTTTGGGGTTGGGGCCGACGTACGCCGTGCGGGGGCGGAGTCGGACCAGCCCAGGTAGGCGCCGCAGTTGGCGCAGAAGTCGTCCGTCGCGCCATTGGACGCCCCGCATGCCGGGCACGCTCGCAACGCCGTCACCTTCCTTCACCGGTGGGCGGTCCGGGCAGGACCTCCACCCGGCAGACCGTGTGGACAGGGCACAGGGTGCGGACGAGTGCGCGGACCCGGTCCGCGTCCACCGTGTTCATCGTGTTCACCGCGCCCGCCGATCCCGCCGATCCCGCCTGCGGTGCCCACACCCGTACCAGGACCTCCTCGGCCGGGGCGGGCGGCAGATCGGCGCCCGCCGTGCGGGACCAGGTGGCCCCGCCGTCCCCGCTGACCTCGGCGGACACGCCCAGCACCAGGCGCAGGGCCTCGACCAGGCCGCGCCGGGTGCCGCGCCACCGGTGCAGTTCCACCGCGCGTGCCACCGCCTCGCGCCGCAGCTCGACCGGCCACCGCGGATCGTCGAGGCTGCCCACCCAGGAGGCCAGCCAGGACAGGAAGTCGGCCGGGGCCAGCCGGGGATCGAGGTAGGAGGGCAGGTTGTCGAGGGTCGTGAACACGGGGGCGAGGACGGTGTCCAGCCCCGCCGTGAACCGCTGGGCGAAGTCGTCGTCGGCGTACAGCGCGGGCAGCTGCTCGCCGATCGGGTGCCGGCTGGGCAGGCCGGGGACGGCGGCCCGGCTCATCCGAGCACCTCCGGCTCCGGCGCCGTCACGACCACTTGGTGCTGGTAGGAGAAGACCAGTGCGCCCGCACCGATGTCGATCCGGTCGACCGGCGCCCCGCGCCGCCCCGTGATCGGGTCGGCGGCGAACATCCGGATCTCCTCCACCAGTACGTCCCCGACGGCGCGTTGCAGGACGCCGAACACCTCGCCGTACTGCACGGGCCGCCCGAACGGCCAGCCGGTGCCGTCGGGCCCGCCCTGCAGCGGGTTGAGGTGGCGGAACAGCGCGGCGAGCGCCGCGTCGCGCACCCGGTCGGCGTCCCCGGCGGGCGCCGACAGCCGGGCGACCACGGTGACGCCCTGGTAGACGGGCGGTTCCACGACGAGGCGCGTGCCGATCAGGCGCCGTTCGTCGAGGGTCGTGGTGATCGCGGTGAGCACCTGGTCGGAGGGGATCAGCTGCTCGAAGCGGAGCCGGTCGTCGCCCTCGTCGGCCACCGCGTCCGGAACCACGAGGACCCGTACCGCGCCCGGGCCTCCCCCGCCGTCCCGGTCGGGAAGGCAGCGGACCCGGCGCACCGACGGCGCCGCCCGGCGGGCGATGATCTCGTAGTCCTCGGCGGTCACCGCGCGCTCCTGCACGCGCAGCGCCTGCGGCGCCCGCAGCTTGGCGTTGTCGATCGTCTCCCCGGCGACACCCCCGCGCGCCGCCTCCCGGTTGGTGACCCGGGCGACGTACGGGACGGAGCTGCGCAGTACGGAGATCGCTCCGCGCGAGACGTTGCCCGCCGGGCCGCCCCCGGTGCGGTAGCGGGCCACGCGGATCTGGGAGCCCTTGGGCGGTACGGCACCGCAGGGACGCAGGGTGCCGTCGGCCTCGCGCAGCACCGGCGGGAAGGCGAACTCGCCGGTGGTGGCGTCCACGCGCACGTGCCGGTCGTCGGGCCCGGAGCGGCCGAAGTGCTCCACGACGTCCCAGCGCTGCCACCCCTCGGCGGAGGACACCTCCACCACCGGCGGTTCCCCGTCGAGCAGGACGGGCGGGCGGCCGAGCCGGAAGGTCTGCCCCGCCACCCCCTCCGACGCGCCGAGCGGTACGTCGCTCACGCGCTCGGCGTGTTCCACGGCCATCGTGCCGCCGACGGTGAAGACGGCGGCCTCGCGCACGGTCGGGGACTCCGAGTAGAACGGCTGGCCGGGCTCCGGCTCGGTCACCCGGCAGCGCAGCCAGCCCGCGCGGGTCCCGCTGATCACCGACGCGGCGTGCCCGGCCGGTACGTAGACGATGACCTCACCGGGCCGGTTCAGGCCGCCGGTGCTGTCGGAGCCGGTCTCGCAGCGCTGCCACCGCCCGCCGTCCCACGCCTCCCACACCAGCGGGGGCTGGCGCGGGTCGACACCGACGCCCTCGACGCGGCTGTCGAGGCGCACCGCGACCACGCAGCGCGGCACCGCGGTCGGCAGGCCGAACAGCAGGGCGTCGCCGGGCTCGGGCGTCGCCTGGAAGCACGGTGTGTCGCGGCCCTCGGCGAGCGCGCCGGTCCGGTCGGTCAGGTCGCCGGTGCGGGGCGAGGTGACCAGGCGCGTCAACTCGCTCGGCACGATCCGCAGATCGCCGGTGGTCGCGAAGACCACCGCCTCCTCGGTCTCGCCGGTCTCGCCGGCCGCGGTGGTCACCTCGGTGCCGGCGGGCAGCGTCACCGTCTCGGGCTGAGGGGCCGAAAGCCAGAAGTCGACGTCGGCGAGGGCGGCCGAGGGCGGGTACAGCTGGATGCCCAACAGGTCCAGGAACGCCAGGTAGTTCTTGTCCGGGACCCGGTTCAGCCGGTACAGCAGCTGGTCGACGAGGTAGGCGAACGTCTCGATCAGGGTGACGCCCGGGTCGGAGACGTTGTGGTCGGTCCACTCGGGCGCGCGCTGCTGCACGTACCGCTTCGCCTCGTCGACGAGCTGCTGGAACCGTCGGTCGTCCAGGTTGGGGGAGGGCAGGGCCATCAGTCCGCGACCATTTCCTCGGCCCCCTCCTCGGAGGGGATCGTGTAGAAGGGGAAGACCAGGTTGCGCCGGTCGTTGGTGGTGCGCACCGTGTAGTGCACATCGATGTAGAGGGTGCCCGCGTCCACGGAGTCGAAGGCCACGACGACCTCGTCCACCGCGATCCGCGGCTCCCAGCGCTCCAGCGCCTCGCGCACCTGCTGGGCGACCCGCCCGGCGGTGTCGCCGTCGCCGGGCGCGAAGACGTACTCGTGGATGCCGCAGCCGAATTCGGGCCGCATCGGCCGCTCGCCGGGCGCGGTGCCCAGGACGAGGCGGATGGCCTCCTCCAGCTCCCGCTCCCGCTCGACCATGGCGATCCCGCCGGTCGGCCCGACGCGCAGGGGGAAGGCCCAGCCGCGCCCGATGAACCGTTCGCTCATCACACGCCCCCGATCAGGACGTTCGGGGCGCCGGTCAGGACCATCGCGCCGCACGCGGTCTGGTCGCGGGCCCGCGCGGCGGGCAGCCCGCCGATGAGCACCGTGCCGGAGGCGAGCCCGGCCGGGTTGGGCACGATCACGTTGGCCGGTCCCAGCGCCGCGTGCGGCGGGACCACGCAGACGTGCAGGCTGCCCACGACGGCGGCGGGCAGGCCGCCGATCAGCACCGTCGCGACCGCCGCGGCGGCGCCGGGCGGCGGCGTGGCGAGCCGGCCACCGTGGTTGGTGGGGTCGCCGGTACGGGCTGCGGCTGGCATCGGGTGCTCCTCGGGGAAGGCGGTCGTGGGGCAGGGGGGACGGGGGCCCTGGGGCCCTGGGGCGAGGCTCAGTTGATCCGGATGAGCCGGGCCTTGAGGACGGCGAGCAGGCCGCCGTTGACGGTGACGTCCGCGGTTCCGTTCACCTTCACCGACCGGCCGCCGATGCTGACCCCGGCCGTGCCGTCGATGTCGACCTGGCGGCCGGACACCTTCACGGTGCCCTGCCCGGCGTCCAGCGTGATGCCGCTCTTGTCCAGGAGGACGGAGGTCAGCGGGCGGTTCCGCCCCGCGTACACGGTGAGCTCGATCCGGTCCCGGCGGTCGTCCATGCGTACTTCGAGCCGCTCATCCCCGGTCACCAGCCGCAGCCCGGACGGGCCCGGCGCCGCCGCGTCCAGCAGCTCCACGCGGTGGCCCGAACGCGACACCACCGAGCGGCGGTTGACCTTGCCGCTGGTCTTGTCGATCAGCGGTACGTCGTGCGGTGAGGGCTGGTCCACGCCGTTGTAGAGCCCGCCGAGGACGTACGGACTGTCGAGCAGCCCCTGTTCGAAGCCGACGAGCACCTCGTCGTTGACCTCGGGGCTCACCACGCCGCCGCCGCCCTTGCCGCCCCACTGGACGGTGCGCACCCAGTCGGTGACGTAGGTGTCGTCCAGCCAGGGGAACTTCAGGCGGACCGCGCCGCGTTGGGAGCCGTTCGGCTCGCGTACGTCCGTCACCACGCCGATCGCCAGACCGGGGAGGCGCGGGCCGCGTCCCGGCGCGTTGGCGCCGGTCACCAGGCCGGTCAGGGAGCGGTCCGGGCTGGCGCTGACCCACACGGTCGTGCGGTAGCCGCCGTGCGGCTCCAGCACGTGCTGCACGGCCGTCGCCGTGTACCGGCCGGAGAACGCCTGCCCCACGTTGCCGAGCGCCACCGGCTTGCCCGCCCGCAGCAGCGGGTTCCCCTCGGCGACCGCCTCCAGCTCGCCGAACCCGGCGCTGGTCCGGTCCGCCGCCGCCTTCGCGGCCGCCGTCGTCTCGGCCTGCGTCCGGTACGGGGTGTCGGTGACGGCCACGGCCGACTTCCCGAACCGTGCGGCGAGCTGGGGGCTGAGGCCCGGCACCACGGTGTCGCTGACCACGGACGGCTGCTCGGCGACCAGCGGCCGCTTGGTGGTCACGTCCCAGCCGCGCACCTGCACCTTCGAGGCGCCGTCGGCGGCCGACAGCGCGGCCCGCAGGGCGAGGAGGTTCCGCCCGTACTCCAGGACCATCGGGTCGCGCGTCGCCGACGTCGAGGGGGCGGGCGCACCGGAGGCCTTCACGGGCCGGGTGAACTGGAGCAGCCCCTTGTCGTCGACGCGCACCTGCGCGCCGCACTCGCCCGCGAGGTACTGCAGGAAGTCCCAATCGGAGACGTTCGCCTGCGACAGCTGCTTGTACGTCACCGGCGCGGCCTCCACCTTCCCGACGGCCAGCCCGGCGCCGGCGGCCACCTTGCGGACGATGGCGGCGGCCGTCATGTTCCGGTACGCCACGACCTTGCGGCCGCGCTGCAGGCGGTGGGCCTTGGAGTAGGCGCGTACGACGGTGAACGAGCCGGTGCGGTCCCGGTCGATCTCCAGGGCCGTGACCTCGCCGTTGAACAGCCGCTCCCGTGCCTGCCCCTTCACGGTCGTCACCGACACCCGCAGCGGGGTCCCGATGGTGATGCCGGTGGCGCGCAGGAACTCGTGGTCGGGGTCGCGGTAGGTGAGGACCGCGGTGTCCGGCAGGCCCACGTTCTCGTCGACCACACAGCTCACCAGCTGCGCGGCCCAGACCGGCGGCAGTTCGCCGGGCGTCTCCACGATCGGGTCGGCCGCGAACGACCGGCCCCCGGATTGGGACGTACTCACCGCTGGTCCTCCTCGCCGGCGCCGTATTCGGGGTCCTGCAGCCCGGGCACCACGAGCTCGGTGCCGGGGACGAGCGCCATCGGGTCGTCGATGCCGTTGGCCTCGGCGATGGCCCGCCAGGCCGTCGCGTCGCCGTATTCGCGCCAGGCGAGCATCGCCAGACTGTCGCCCGCCACCACGATGTGCGTGCTGCGGGCGGTGCGTGACCCGGAGGTCGGGTTCTGGCCGGGCGGGTCGACGCTCGCCTCTTCGATGGACAGTGAGCAGGTGGCCCGCAGCGGCTTCCCGTCCACGTCGAAGAGCGTGTACGACACCGACAGGTTCGACAGGACCCCGTCGAACGAGGTCGTCCGGGCGCTGCCCCACTCGAAGCGCACCCACGGGCTCGCCGGCTTCTTGCGGCCGAGGCTGGCCGGGGTCGGCACGCATGCCTTCATCAGCTTCTCCACCGCCTGCTCCACCGAGTTGTCGTGCGTGGCGGTGGCGTCCAGGAACACGTCCAGGCTCAGGGTGCGCGGACCGCTGCCCACGAACTCGGGCAGCGCCGACTGCCCCGCCATCCGGGACGGGGAGCGCCGCCACTCGGTCGTCTTGCCCAGTTGCAGCGTCGAGGGGTTGAACTGGAGGTCGAGCTTCGCGATCGTCCCGCCGGGCTTGGCCCCGACCGAGGTCGGGGGCTCCTTGAGGGTGAGCTGGGCCCTGGCGCGGCTGGCGCGTGCCGATGAGGCCATGGCGTGGGCTCCCTTCCGGAGCGGGGACGACGAGGACGACGTACAGGGGGTGGACGGTCGGGCGGGCGGCGGCGGTCGGGCGGCGGTCAGGAGGGCAGCAGACCCGCGTGGGCGATCTCCAACGTCTCCACCGCCGCGGCGGAGTTGGCGGGGTCGAAGGACGGACCCTGCCAGCGGACCGGGACGATCCCGAACACCTGCCAGCTGATGATCCGGCTCAGGTCGGGCTTCAGGGCCACGATCTCGCCGTCCTTGGGCTCGACCCGCCGCAGCGTCTCGTCCAGCCAGCGGCCGATCTTCGCGGTGTCGGCGGTGACGGGCCGGGTGAGCGTGATGTTCGACCAGGTCACGCGTCCCGGCAGCTGCCAGGTGAAGCCGTTGTTGCCGCCCTCGGCGTAGCTCTCCATCTCGACCTCGGCGCCCATGCCGGAGCAGGTGTGGAAGGCGCCCAGGTCGTTGCCGCCGATCGCCAGCCGGAAGAACACGCTGGTCGCGAAGATGTTGTCCGTCATCGGTACGTCGTCCGTTTCTCGTTCGTACGTGATCTCGGCGCGCTCAGCGGCGGCCGTCGAAGGGCCGGCCCGCGCGTTCCCGGCCGCGCCGCAACTCGGTGCGCAGCAGGCGGGCGACCGGATCGAGCAGACGGCGTGCCAGGTCGTCCAGGTCGGCGTCGGGGACTTGCGGCGCCGCCTCGCGCGCACGCTCGTGCCGGCCGGAAGCCGTGGTCCCTGTCCCTGTCCCGGTGCCTGTGGTCGGGGCCGGGCGTCGGTCGCCGCGGGGCGCGGGGGCGGCGGTCTGGACGCTGACCGGACCGGGGGTGCCCCGACTGCCGCCCGTGTCGCGCTGTACCGGTGGTGTGCTCGCCGGTGGCGTGGGGCCGTTCGCTCCCGGGGTGACGGCGGGGGCCGGTGTCCTGGGCCGCACCACGGGTACGGGCCGCGCCGACGACGCGGCCACCAGGGACGGCTGGACCACGAGCGGCGGAGCGTGCGGGCCGGTCACGGGCAGCGCGGTGGCCGCGACGCGGGCCGGGGCGGCCGATGTGGGCGCCGGGCGCACGGCGTGCACGGGACGCGGGCCGTGGCCGGGGGAGGCGGAGGGACGTGCCGGCGTCGGCGTGGTCGGCGGGGTCGTTCCTCGTGTCCCGTCGGCGGCGCGCTGGACGTGCTGCGGTGCGGTGGACGGGGCGGGCCAGCGTGCCGCGACCACGGGACGGCTCGCCGGGCGGGGCGCGGGGGCGGCCGCGCTGCCCATGTCACGGGTGCCGAGGGGCAGGGGACGTGCCGCCAGGAGCTGGAGGGTGCGGGGCGCGGGAGGCGCTGCCGCGACGGGCGTGCGGTGCGGGGTTCCGCTCCGGTCCGCCGCGACGGCGCGGGCGACGACGAGCGGGACCTGACCGCCGGTACCACGGGCCGGCGACGGCTTGTCGGTGCGCCGGGACGGGGCCGGTGCGCCGGACCCGGCCGCGGACGGCGCGGTGCCTTGCAGGGTCGGGAGGTCCGGCGAGGTGGCGGCGGCCCGCTGGACGAGCCGGGGAGCGCCGGGCGCGGGGGCCTCGGGGGCCGTTGCGGGGGTGGGGTTCGGCGCCTTGCCCGCGCCCAGCAGAGGCGCGTGGACGGACGGTGCCTGGGTCCGCGCGGCGTCAGCGGGCGCGGGCGCGCGCTGGACGTCGGCGGGGGAGGCGGGCCGCGAGGCGCGGGACCGGTACGAGGGGTACGAGGGGTACGAGGGGTACGTGGGCGAGGCGGCGCTCGGCGGCAGTGCGGGCAGCGGAGCCCCCAGCCCGGTGCGCACGCGCGGCGTGGATCGCCCCGGGGCCGGACGGTCGGCCGGGGGTTCCGCCTGGCGCTGCACGATGGGCATCGCCGGGGTGGGTGCCGGGTCGGCGGTCGCTGCGGGTCGGCCCGGTGGTGTGGCCGTGGGCGGGAGTTCCGTGAGCGGTGCGCCGAGGGGTGCGCGGGTCTGTGCGCGTTGGACGGGCGTCTGCGGCTCGGTCGTGGTCGTGACCGGGCCCGGGTGGTCGGCCGGGGGTTCCGGTTGGCGCTGCACCATGGGCATGGCCGGCGTGGGTGCCTGGTCGGGCGCCGCTGTGGAGCGGGCCGACGGCACGGCGGTGGCGGGCAGTTCGGGCAGCGGTGCGCCGAGCGGTGCGCGGGTCTGTGCGCGTTGCACGGGGGTCTGCGGGTCGGTCGTCGTCTTGGTGGTGGCCGGTGCCGGACCCGGGCCCGGGCGGTCGGCCGGGGGTTCCGCCTGGCGCTGCACCATGGGCATGGCCGGGGTGGATGCCTGGTCGGGCGCCACTGCGGACGGGCCCGACGGCACGGCCGTGGCGGGCAGTTCGGGCAGCGGTACGCCGAGGGGTGCGCGGCTTTCCACACGCTGCACGGGGGTGTCCGCGTCGGTCGTGGTCGTGGTTGTGACGGGGGGCGCCTGCGCGGGCGAGGGACGTACGACGGACACGCGGCGCCTCGGCGTGGCCGGGACCCGGGCGACGGTCAGCGCGCGGCCGACGGCGCGCGGCCGGACCACCGTGTGCGCCGGCTTCTCCGCGCTGGGCGCGGGGGCGCCGGGGGCCTCCGGGACGGGCCCCGATCTCGTGGAGCTGGTGGTTCCGGTGGATCCGGACGTGCCCGCCGCGGCCCGCTGGACGGGTGGGGCGGACGCGGCGGACGGGCCGGCCGAAGGCGCCGTGGCACGCCCGGCGGACGTCGCTCGGGCCGCCGGGGAGCCTTCGACGGACGCCCCGGGGACTACCGCGATACGGCGGATCAGCGGGAATGGCGGAGGCATCGGCGCACGGCCGGGCGCTGCCGGGGACACGGCGGTGCCGCTGCCGGTCGCCTCGGCCCGCTGCACGGCGGGAGCGGGAGTGCCGAGCAGGGCCGCGGAGTGCGTGGACGTCAGGCCACGAGTACCCGGTGTCGCGCCGGTAGGTGTCCGGCCCGGCGCGTCCGTGCCCGACCGGACCTCGCGCGCGCCGCCACGGGCGGTGGCACGGGCCACGACCGGGCCGGGCGCACCGCCGCCGCGGGACGGCGACGTGGGGTTCGGCGCGGACGGGCCCGTGCCCGCCGCTGCCGCGGGAGCAGACCCGGCCGTGCCCGTTCCGGACATCGCCGGATCCGCTGCCGGCCCGCGTGCACCTGAGGTACTCGTACGAGACGACGTCACGCTGGACGACGGGGAGCCGGACGGGGCGGAACCGGAGGAGGAGGCGTCTGACCGCACCCGGCGGGAGATCTGCGGGGTGTCGAGCCTCGGCGGGGTGTCGCGCCTGCGCGGTGTTCCCGGTCCTCCCGGTGCTCCCGGCGTTCCAGCTGCACTCGGAGCCGTGGTCCGTGCCTGTGCGAACGGGGCCGCCGCCCCGGGCGCCGCGTCCGCCTCGGACGGGTGTCGCAGCGCACGCAGCAGCAGCGGCCCGCCGCCGCTGGAGGCAGGCGCGGGGCGTGCGGTGGCGGGGCGGGCGACCCCGCGTACGAGACCGGCCGGGGCGGACGGCAGCAGGGCGTGGGCGAGCCCGGTGTCGAACGACGGATCGCGCCACGCGGCCAGGCCGGACCGGAAGGCCAGCCCGTCGCTGACGCCCATCGGCGCGCGGGACACCGTCAGTGCGGGCTGCGCCGTCATGCGCCAGCCGCCGTCCCAGTCACCGGGCACGCCGACGTTCCGGATGGCAGCAGCCGCGCCACCGGACGACGCCGCGCCACCGGACGACGC
This sequence comes from Streptomyces sp. NBC_01294, assembly GCF_035917235.1. Taxonomy (NCBI): domain Bacteria; kingdom Bacillati; phylum Actinomycetota; class Actinomycetes; order Kitasatosporales; family Streptomycetaceae; genus Streptomyces; species Streptomyces sp. NBC_01294. The sequence continues at coordinate 2,043,979 of NZ_CP108423.1, read as the reverse complement.
CGCGCCACCGGACGACGCCGAGTCGCCGGAGGACGCCGAGTCGCCGGAGGGCGCTGCCGCCTCCCGGCCGGTCGCGGCGTCCGGTGGCACGGCGGCGCGCCGACGCAGCCTGTCCCGCCATGCCATGTTCTCAACCGCCTTCGTTCACACGGGTGTTGATGCGAGCGATCTCGCCGACCCACTCCTGGCGCTCGCCGTGGGTCAGGTCGAGGATCTCGTCGCGTTGCCAGTGGAAGTGGTAGGCGATGTACGCGATCTCCTCCCTGAGCCGGGGGAGGGCGTACGTCACGATTCCCCCAGGCGCCCACCGGAGAGGTCGACCTCGAAGCCGCCTTCGCAGTGCGGGCAGGTGACCGCCGCGCGGGTGTGTCCCTCGCTGTTGACGCGCCGGTAGAAGTCCTGGAGGAACGCGACGTCGGTCGCGTACATCCGCTCCACGATCCCGGCGTGCACGTCGGTGATGGTGCCGAGCCGGGTGATCACCTGGCTGAGCAGCACCACGCTCAGGTATGCCGGGTTCTCCTTGACTCGCAGATCGATCTGCGGGCGCAGCTCGTCACGAGCCGTGGCCAGGCGCATCGAGCCGTGCCGGTGCACGGTGCCCGCTTCGTCCACGTATCCGCGCGGCAGCTCGAACTCGAACTCGGTGCGCAGCCCGTGGTCCTCGCGAGGGGCCGGAGCGGCGGCGGCCGGGGGTACCGCCGCCTGCTCCGGGGTCTGGGTAGGCGCCGTGACCTGGAGGATCTCCTCCAGGTTGCCGGCCGTCACCGTACGACGCCTCATTCGACGATGATCTCCTCGAACACGATGGTCACGGACTCGGTGGCCGCGGCGGACTCGCCGGCCTTCAGGGAGGGGCCCTCCCACTTGGAGGCCCAGCCCTGCATCAGCTGGATGCGGCGGACGGTCGCGCCCGTGGAGTCCTTGATCTCGATGGTGAGGTTCTGCCGAGCGGTGTCGACGGCACCGTTGTTCAGGGTCTCCTTGATCCACTTGGTGAACTCGCTGCTCTTGTCGAGTCCCCGGGTGATCGTGACCTCGCCCGCCTGGCGGGCGCCGGGCTGCTTGCGGATGATCTGCTTGCCCTCCGCGCTGACCTGGCGGACCTCGACGACCTCCTCCTCGACGGTCAGGCCGCTGATCTCCTGGATCGATTCGACCAGGTAACCACCGAGCTGCACGCCGAAGATATGGGTGGAAAGAGCATCGCCCTCTGCCATGACTGTCCTTCACCTTTCCTTGCTGTTCCGGCTGTTACGGCTGTTCCGACTGTTCGGGCCGTTCGGGCCGTTCGGCCGTTCACGCGGTTGGGGCTGCCGCGGCTGTCACTCGTCGACGAGGCTGGTGCTGTCGGAGAACTGGGCCAGGCGGAACACCACGAACTCGGCGGGCTTGACCGGCGACACACCGATCTCGCAGACCACGCGGCCCTGGTCGATCGACTCCTGCGGGTTGTTGTCCCGGTCGCACTTGACGTAGAACGCCTCCGCGGCCGTGCGGCCGAACAGCGCGCCACGACGCCACTCCTCGGTCAGGAACGCGGTGACGTTGCGCCGGATGCTCGACCAGAGCCGGTCGTCGTTCGGCTCGAAGACCACCCACTGGGTGCCCAGGAGGATGGACTCCTCCAGGTAGTTGAAGAGGCGGCGCACGTTCAGGTAGCGCCAGGCCGGGTCGGAGGAGAGGGTGCGGGCGCCCCAGATCCGGATGCCCCGGCCGGGGAAGGCCCGTACGCAGTTCACGCCGATCGGGTTGAGCAGGTCCTGCTCGCCCTTGCTCAGGCGCAGTTCCAGGTCCACCGCGCCGCGGATCACCTCGTTGGCGGGCGCCTTGTGCACACCGCGCTCGGCGTCGCTGCGTGCCCACACGCCGGCGATGTGGCCGCTCGGCGGGACGGTCGTGTTGTGCCCGGCGGCCGGGTCGAAGACGCGCACCCACGGGTAGTAGAGGGTGGCGTAGCGGGAGTCGTAGCCCGCCTCGTCGTTGCGCCAGGTGCGCACCTGCTGCGCGGAGAGCCCGGGCGGGGTGTCCAGGACGGCCACCCGGTCGCCCATCTGCTCGCAGTGCGAGATCACCGCGAGCTGCACGGTGCGCACGCCTTCGGCGTCGATGTCGCCGCGCTGGTAGGCGCTCATCAGGTCCGGCACCGCGACCATGGTGATCTCGTCGATGGTCTCCAGACCGGCGAAGCCGGTGCGGGCGCTCGCGTCCCCGACGTACTCGGCCGGGTCGAGCCGGGACACGTCGCCGTGGCCGGTCGCGGCGAGCGCGGCCGGGGCGTCGGACAGGGCCACGGTCTGGGCGGCGGGCCGGGTCTGGGCGGCGCCCCGCTGCTCGGTGACCTCGATCAGCTTCGAGGCGCGGGCCTGGGTGACGAGGTAGCCCTTGACGTTCTTGCGGGCGGACACCTCGTAGGTCTCGGCCACCTGCTCGCCCTGGCGGACCAGGACCTTGAAGCGGTCCTCGGGCGGGTTCTCCCCGTCCGCGTCGGCGATCTCCACGGAGACGCCGGTGACGCCCGGCCGGGCCGCGACCAGGAAGCCGCCGAGCTCGGCCGGCTCCGCCGCGCGGACCGGGGGGCGTCCGGCGCCGGAGGCCGGTGCGGAGGCGTCCCGGTCGGACCCGCCGACGCGGACGACGTACGCGGCGCCGCCGCCGTTGGCGAAGTACCCGTAGACCGCGTGGGGCAGGTAGGTGCCCTCGGTGAAGCCGCCGAAGTGCTGGCTGTACTGGTCCCAGCTGGTGACCAGGGTGGGCTCGTGGAACGGTCCGCTCTGGGCGAACCCGACGAACGCGGCGACGGCGGTGCCGACCCCTTCGATCGGGCGAGCACCGGACTGCACCTCCTCCACGTACACGCCCGGGGTGAGGTACGTCGGCATGCTCGCTCCTTCGTGTTACTGATCTTCATTCAGGTCTGTTCACAGCCTTTCCGGCCGGGGTCCCGGACGGCAGGGGCGTTCGGACCTGGCCGGGGGCAAGCGGGCTGCCCTCCTGGTCGCCCCCGCCGGACCTGCCAGGCAGCGCGCCCGACCGGTCCGGCGCCGCGCGGCTCACACGTGCGTGACCTGGCCCACGTACGGCCCGAACTCGCCCTCCAGGAGCAGGCGGCCGAGCTTGCGGTACTCCTGGGCGACCGCCGTGACCACCTGGGGCATCGTCAGCGGCTCGCCCGACGCGGCCGCGAAGTAGGCGGCGGTCACCGCGCAGGCCCGGATCGAGCCCCCGGCCAGTTCGAACCGCTCCGCGCAGAAGCCGAGATCGAGGTCGCCGGCCCGGGGCAGCCGGTCGCCCAGACACCGCTCCCACAGGGCCAGCCGCTGGGCCGCGTCGGGCACCGGGAAGTCCGCGACCACGTCCAGGCGGCGGGTGAACGCCTCGTCGAGGTTGGCCCGCAGGTTGGTGGTCAGGATGGCGATGCCGTCGAAGGACTCCATCCGCTGGAGCAGATAGGCCGACTCCATGTTGGCGTGCTTGTCGTGGGAGTCCTTCACCTCCGAGCGCTTGCCGAAGATCGCGTCGGCCTCGTCGAACAGCAGCACCGCGTTGACGGCCGACGCCTCGGTGAAGATCCGCTCCAGGTTCTTCTCGGTCTCGCCGACGTACTTGTCGACGACCGTGGACAGGTCCACGACGTACAGGTCCATGCCCAGGTCGGCCGCCACCACCTCGGCGGACATCGTCTTGCCGGTACCGGAGGAACCCGCGAACAGCGCGATCACCCCGCGCCCGCGCCCGCCGCCGGGCCGCATGCCCCACTGTCCGAGCACCTGGTCACGGTGGCGGGCGCGCACCGCGAGCTCGCGCAGCCCGCGGAGGGTGGGGGCGGGCAGCACCAGGTCGTCCCAGCCCACCGCGGGCTCCACCCGGCGGGCGAGACGGGCGAGCCCCGCGCCGTTCTGGGCCCGTACGGCGGTGCGCAGGTCCTCGGGGGAGACCGCGCGGCCGTCGAGCGCGGCCGTGCGCACCGCGGCTCCGGCGGCGCGCCGCAGCTGCCCGGCGTCGAGGCGGTGCGCGGACACGGACCGGGCGAGGGCGTCGGCCTCCCCCGTCGCGCCGTGCTCCCCGGCGGCCCGTTCCAGCGCGTGCCGCCAGCGCACGGCCTGCCGGTCGGGGTCGGGGGCCGCCACGGTCAGGGCGACGGGGGTGTCGGCCGCCCAGGCGGGTTCCCAGCCGCCCGCCCCGTACGTGAACAGGGGGATGCCGCGCAGCTCCGTGCACAGCGTGCGCAGGAGGCGGGCCCGCTCATCGGGCTTGTCGGGGAGTTCCTCCACCGGCCCGAGCAGGACCCCGGCTCCCGTCAGACGGGCCTCGCGGGCGGCGGCGCGGGCGAGTTCGGGCACCGTACGGGCGTGGTGGGCCAGGGCCGAGGCGTCCAGGGCCAGGGGGCTCAGCCCACACGCGCGCAGCGCGGCGGCGGCCAGGCCGACGGGATCGCCGCCGCGGGTCCGCAGGTGGACGTGGCCGGTTCCGCTGCCGGCCGCGGCGACGGCCCGGTGCGACTCGGCCGGGTCGACGGCCGGGTCGTCGGTGGCCTCGCCGAGTACGCCGGCCAGCCGCGGGTCGGGCGAGGTGTCGCCGAGCAGGTGGGCGGTGACCCGGTCGGGGACGACCAGCACCCGGGACAGGGGCGGCCGTTCGGGCTCGGTCACCTCCAGCAGACCGCCCGCGACGAGCGGCGCGGCGGGGGAGAGCCGGAACCGCGCGGCCGCGGCGCCGGTGCGGCCGCACAGTTCGAGGGCGAGGCCGACGGTGGGCCGACGGCGGGTCAGGTCGTCGTTGAGATAGCCGTAGAGCTGCTCGAAGCGGGCGTCCAGGTCCGGGGCCAGGGCGACCAGGAGCAGGTCCAGGTCGAGCGGCGCCAGCGCGAAGCGCGTGGCGAGGACGTCGAGCGGCGAGCCGGGCGGCGGGTCGGCCGGTGCGCGTTCGGGCGGGCCGGGGTCGTGCCGTGCGTCCAGGATGCGGGCGGCCGCGTCGGGGGTGAGGTACTGGCCCCGGTAGGGGTCGTCCGGGTCGGGGTCGACGGCACGCCGGAGCGCCACGGCCCGGCGCACCCGCTCCTCGACGATCCGGAGCCGTTGCCACAGGTACGGGGTCGTGTCGGCCGGGGCCGGGGCCGGGGCCGGTGACGGTGACGGTGACGGTGACGGTGACGGTGACGGTGACGGCACCTTGGCTTGTACCGGTGCCGTGGGCGCCGGCTCGAGGGTGTGCGTCACGGCTGCCGTTCCCCCCGCCGGCGGCGCGCGGGAACCCGCGGCCGCTCCCGGGAACCGCCGAAGCCCTCCGGTCCCGGCTCGCCGGGCTCGTCCAGCTCGACGTAGCGCAGCCGGCGCGCGTCCTCGGCCCCGTACGGTTCGGCCTGCGGCACGGACCGTACGACGACCCCCTCGGTGACCGGCGCGGCGGCGACCCTGCTGATGCCTGCCAGCGGTGCCTTCACGCGCAGCCCCAGGGACGGCTTCAGTTCGCCGCCCAGCGCCGACCACACGTCGGAGGCGGCCGGTGCGTCCATCCCGGTGCCCCCCGCGTCCACGTCCACGAGCAGGCCCAGGTCGGCGAGCGTGCCGCCGAGCAGGCGCGGCGGCAGCGTGTCGGTGGACACGAGGCAGGCCAGCACCTGGGAGAGCAGCCGGTGTTCGTCCTGTGGCCGGCTCGCCCACGCGGTGACCAGGTACGTCAGATCGAACCAGCGGGGCGGGGTGCGGCGCGCGACGACGAACCCGTCCGCGTCGTACACCTCGCCGGCGCCGCTGCCGCGCCGGGTGTGGTCCTCGCGGATGTCGTACAGGAACACGCAGACCGTGGGCGCGCTGCGGCGGGCCGCCCAGTCACGCGTCGGCGCGTCGAAGACCACCTCGACGCCCGACGCCTCCAGGCCGGACTCCGCCAGCAGCCGGCGCAGCCCCTCGTCGACTTCGTGGATCACCGGCGGGTCACCTCGTCCGGCGGCTGCACCGTGCCGCTGACCACGAGGAAGTCGGTCTGCACCGGGGAGAATCCGGGGCCGCTCGCGGTGATGACACGGGGGCCGGTCTGGTCCTTGGCGAGGATCAGCAGCTGGCCGATGAACGTGCCGTCGGGCCCCGGGACGGTCGGCGCCGCGGCTGCCGTGATGCCCGGCTTCCACACGAACCGCACAGGCGCGCCGGGCGGGAAGTCCTCGCCGCGCACCGAGGTGACGAAGCCGGGCTTGCCGATCGGCGGCACGGCGACGATGCGCGGCTGGAGGATGCGCAGCTGCTGCTCGGCGGTGTTGTCGCCGGGGTCGGCGTCGGTGCCGGTCGTGGTGAGGTTGCCGGTCACCCGGCCGGTGAGCGCCTTGTCGGGGGTGAGGACGACCTGGAGGACGGTCCGGGCGCCCGGCGTCAGGTCCGGCAGCGCGCACACCCAGCTCTGGTCGCAGCCCGGCGGCGGCCCGTCGTGGGGTACGCCCGCGGGCAGGCCGATGCGCAGCCGCAGGCCGGTGGCCAGGGCGTTTTGGCCGTTGCGGACGGTGTACGTGACGACGACGCGGCCGCCCACGTAGCCGGGGTTGGGCTGCGCGGTGACGCGCACGCCGGGGCCGGCCGGCGGCGCGGGCGGCTCCGGCTGCGGCTGCGGCGTGGGCGTCGGGGCCGGCGCGGTCGGCGTCGGCGGCTTCGGCGTCGGCGGGTTCGGGGTGGGCGGGTTCGGCGTCGGGGGCACGGGTGCCTCGCGCACCGGCACCACGGTCCGGTCGGCGTTGTCGCTGGGGCGGGGGTCGAGGACGGTGCCGGTGACCGACCACTCCACGGGCTGGTCGCCGGGGGTGACGCCGGTGAGGGTGACGGTCACCGGCACGGCGGTGCCGGGGCGCACCACGCCCAGGGCGCAGGTCAGCGCCGCCGCGTCACAGGTGGCGCCGGGCGCGGTGAGCGCGGTGACGCGCACGCCGGCCGGGGGCGCCACGGTCAGCCGGGTACCGGGCGAGGCCGCCGGGCCGTGGTTGACGACGTCGACCCGGACGGTGGCGGAGCCGCCGACGGTGAGCGGCGCGGCCTTGTCCGGTGCCTGGACCGCGAGGTCCACGGACTGCTGCACGCTGGGTTCCTTCTGACGGCCCGGCAGGCCGGTGACGAGCAGGTTGTGGGCGCCGGAGGCCACGTCCACCAGCTTCAGCTTCTCCGGGCTGTTGGGGGCGCGGGAGCCGCGGGCGCTGAGCACCAGGCTCTTGCCGTCGGCGGTCCAGGCGGCGTCGCGGGGCTGGAACGGTCCCTTGTCCGTGGGTTCGGGCAGCTCCCGGCCGCAGGCGCCCGGCACGTCGCGGGCGGCGTCGGGCAGCAGGACCCGGCAGGAGCCGGAGCCGCCCGCCGCGGAGGCGAGCAGGATGCCGCTGCGCTCGTCGACGCGGCCTCCGCCGTTCTTGCGGTTGAAGGCGATGGTGGCGCCGTCCGGTGAGAAGGCCGGGCTGTCGTCGATGACTTCGCACGCACCGAAACAGACGGTGGCGCTCAGGTCGCGCTGCCGGTCCAGGCGGTCCACGGGCACGGTCCAGATGTGCTTGTTGCCGCCGTGGCCGTTGATCACGAGGTTGCGGGTGAAGGCCAGGGTCGTGCCGTCGGAGGACCAGGTGGGCTGGGCGTCGCCGCCCCGGGCCTGGCCCGCCGGCGGGGTGATCTCACCGCGGATCGCACCGGTGGCGGCGTCCGCGATCAGGATGCGCGCGGGGCCGGCGGCGGCGCCGACGCCGCCGGGCGAGGTCCGGGTGAAGGCCAGGGACCTGCCGTCGGGGGAGAACGTCGGGTCGGTGTCCCAGTCCTTGGGGCCGCGTCCCGCGAGCGGCAGGGGCTCCGCACGGGAGCCGTCGGCGTCCGCGATCCAGATCCGTTCGATCCGGCCGTCGGGTGTGTCCTCGAAGCGGGTCAGCACGATCCTGCGCCCGTCGGGCGTGTAGTTCTGCCGCTCGGTCCACGGGTCGGACCCGGGGGCGGGCTGGAACAGCGGGTCCTTGGCCGGGTCGGTGTTGGTGTCGGCCGCCGGGTCCTCCTTGAGGATGGTCAGGCCGAGGTCGCGGGGGTCGGAGCCGTCCATCCGGGCGTCCTGCAGGGTCACCACGTGCGGCCCGGCCGCGGAGGTCCGCTCGACCACGGCGCCGCCGCCGTTCAGCGGACCGAGCCAGGTGGGCGAGCCGACCTCGCGGTCCTCGCTGAGCACCAGCTGGGGCGTGTCCGCCGAGTGCGCGGGCACCCGGAAGACGTGGTCCCAGTCGCCCTTGCAGTCACAGGTGCGGTCCGGGCTGAGGAAGAGCAGCCCGTTCCCGTCGGGCAGCCAGGCTGCCCCGTGGGTACGCCAGCCGGCCTGGGCGCCCGCCAGCAGCTGCCCGCCGCGGCGCCCGTCGGTCCACCGCAGGCGGGGCCCGGCGGGTCCGGTGGCGGTGTAGGCGATCAGGTCCCGGTTCGCCGCGTCGTCCACCGGGTTCCACACCGGCTCGGTGGCCGTGCCGCCCGCCGGGTCGGTGACGCGGGTGGCGGCGCCGCCCCGCAGGGGACGTACGTGGACCTGTCGTCCGGCGGCCCGGTCCTCGTCGCTGGAGTACGCCAGACGTCCGCCGTCCGGCGAGACCGTGGGGTGCTCCTCGTTCGCGGGAGTGTCGGTCAGCCGGGTGAGGCCGGTGCCGTCGGTGCGCACCAGCCACAGGTCGCGCTGCGTTCCGCCGGACCCGGCGGGCGGCGCCGAGTCGAAGACGACCGCCCGGCCGTCCGGGGTCAGCCGGGGGTGCGCCACGTCCAGGCCGCTGGTCAGGCGGCGTACCGAGCCGTCCGCGGACCGCAGGTAGACCTGCGGGTTCCGCTCGTCGCGGCGGCTGGCGAAGACCAGCCGGTCGCCCAGTGCGGAGGGCTGGAGGTCCTGGTGGGCCGGGCCCTCGCCGAACAGGGGAGTGCTGGACGTGCCGCTCGCCACCCGGCCCAGGCTGCGGTGGCGCGTACCGGCGTACGCGACGCGGCTGTCACCGGCGTCGGCCGCGACGGTTCGCGCCCCGGCGTCGCCGGGGCCGCTGGCCGCCGTCACCGCGAGCAGGGGGATCATCAGCAGCAGCGACGCGCCGACTCTCCCCCATCGGGGTCGCCGACCGCCGGATCCACCCGTGCCCATCAGGGTCCACCTCACCGTCCGGTGCAGCATCTACGTATGACCCCGTCACCCTGCGGCCCGCCCGTGCGGACCGGGAGGGCCGCGGGGCCGGACCCGGGGGAAGCACCCGGTGCGCTTTCGGGCAGTGGCGGGTCCCGGCGGCCCGCCCGCGCGGGGCGCCGGGGCCGGAGCGTGGGCGCCGGGAGCACTCCACGGTCAGATCAGTCCGTTGCGCAGGGCGTAGCCGACCGCGTGCGTGCGATTGCGCAGTTGCAGCCGGGTGATGACCTCGTGCAGCACGTTCTTGACGGTCCGTTCGGAGTACGAGGTCTTGCGCGCGATCTCCGCGGTGTCCAGTCCTTCCGACACCAGGCGCAGCATGTCCGCCTCGCGCGGGGTCAGCGTGGACAGGGACACCGCGCGCGGGTCGAGCGCCGACCGCTGCAGGCTGCCGACGTGGTCGAGGAGCTTCGCGAGCAGGTCACCGGGCAGTACGCCCTCGCCGTTCGCTATCGCCAGGACCAGCCGCAGGAGCCGGTCCTGGTCCGCCTCGGTGCGCCGCAGCACCGCGGTGACCCCGCATTCGATGGCGCGCTGGAGCGCGTCCCCGGATTCGAACGTGCCGACCACGAGCCCGGTGCGCGTGTCGGAGTTGTGCCGCAGCCGGTACAGCAGGGCGGCCGTCTCGTCGTCCACGCTGTCCACGGTCACGAGCGACACCTGCGCGTCGTCGGCCCGGGCGTGGTCGACGAGCACGATCTCCGGTCGCTGGCGCAGCTGGTGGACGACCCCGACGCGCAGGATCGGGTCCGACGCGTACACGGCCACGGTGACCCGTTGGCCGGCGCCGAATGAAGGGGCGGGTCCGTTGCTGTCAGGCTGGGGCATGTGGGGTACCTGTTCCGTGATGCGTGGTCGTGGTGCAGAGGTCGGGATGCGTGGGTCGGGATGCGTGGGCCGGATGTGTGTGGCGTGTGTGGAAGGAGAGGCGGAATGAGCAACAGATGGTTCATTGCGTGGAGTTGAGGACAGCCCGCGGGGGCATCGGGGCTGCCCGGGGCGTTGCCCTCGCGCCCGTGGAAGTGGCCGCGGCGTCGCCCTAGCGTCGCGGTGTGATATCCCCAGCAGCCTCTTCCAGCCCTGGCGCGCCCGCCCTCGACATCCCGCCGGTGTCGGTGACGCCGGGTGGTACCGCATCCACCAGCCTGACCGTCCGCAACGACAGCGACATCGTCGAGGCGTACCGCCTGGAGGTCGTCGGCGACTGCGCTGCGTGGACCACGGTGGAACCCGAGCGCGTCTCCCTCTACCCCGGCACCTCGGAAACGGTGACGATCCGCCTGGCCCCGCCGCGTTCGTCGCAGGTGCGGGCGGGCGACGCGCCGCTCGCCGTGCGCGTGCTGCCCACCGAGCACCCCGAGTCCGTGCGGGTCCCCGAGACCACCGTGCACGTCGAGGAGTTCCGGGAACTGCGCGTAGAGAGCGCTCCCAAACGCCGCCGCGGCTGGCTGCGAGGGCGCTATCGACTGGCCGTGCGCAACGAGGGCAACTCCCCCGTACGGCTCGGTTTCACGCCCGCTCAGCCGGGTGAGGAGCTGAAGTTCGACTTCCGCCCCGCGGAGCTGAAGCTGGAGCCGGGTGAGTCGGCGGAGGTGGTGCTGCGGGTCCGCACCGGCCGGCCGGTGTGGTTCGGAACCCCGGTGACCTGGCCGTTCGCCGTCGAGGTGGTCGACGTCGGCGCCGGCGACGGCGACGGCGACACCGACGCTGACGGTGACAGCGAGGGCGGCACGGAGCGGTCGGAGCGGTCGGAGCGACCTGAGCCGGACCCCGTACGCGCCCCGCTGGAGCTGGAGTTCGTCCAGATCCCGATCTTCCCGACGTGGCTGCTCGCGGTCCTGGCCGCACTGCTCGCGCTGCTGCTCGCCTGGTTCATGCTGGTGCGCCCGGCCGTGCGCAGCACGGCCAAGGAGGCCGCCGACCAGGCGGTCCAGAACAGGCCGACGCCCGGTGCGGACGCGAACGGGCAGAACCCGGGGGCCGCCGGCAACGCCAACCAGCCGGGCGGCGGAGGCAAGAACCCCCAGCCCGGGACGGGCGGGGGCGGTGCGGGAGCCGGAGCCGGTGCGGGAGCCGGGGCCGGATCCGGCGGGGGCGTCGCAGGACAGCAGAGCTCGGCCACCATCGACCTGCAGACCGGCAGCGGACAGACCAAGACCGGTTCCTACACGGTGCCCGCGGGCAAGGCGTTCGGGATCACGGACATCGTCGTCGCCAACTTCCAGGGCGACGAAGGGGTGGTGACCATCAGCTTCGGCGACCGTAAGATCACGACGATCGCGCTGGAGACGTTCCGCAACCAGGACTACCACTGGGTCACCCCCATCAGCATCACCGAGAGCCAGACTGTGACCGTCCAGGTGACCTGTGCGAAGCCGGGCACCCCTGCCACCGGTCGTCAGGCGCAGGAGTGCCACGAGGTGCTCAACGTGAGTGGTGTGCTGAACGACCTCAGGTGACCCGAGCGGGGAAGGTCATCCTCGGTCAGGTCGGGCGCCAGGACAAAGAGCGCCTTCTCCGTTCCGTCCGGAAATCGGCACTCCGGCGACCGCTCGGATGTCCGTTCATCGACCGTACGTTCTTATCCCAGCGGCCCCGGAGCAGTGAACGCGGGGCCGCTGGGCAAGAGTTGACCGAGCCAGAAAGATGGCCGGTTCTCGACTAGGTCGAGGGCTCCGGGCTCCGGTCAGTGCGTGGCAGCCCCCACCTGCTGGCCGGAGGCCAGGACCACCGTGGCGCCACTGAGGTCGACCGTGTTCGGCAGCATGGCCTGCGGCCGCAGCAGGTCCTTGAGGAGGAAACGCATCAGATCGGCGCCGGACATCGCCTTGAGCCTGTCCGCCAGCTGCGGGTTCACCTCCCCGAGACGCTGGATCTCCACGATCGCCCGCTCCACCAGACCCGGCACGATGTCCCGGCCCATCAGGGTGTTGGACCGCAGCCGCTCCGAGTGGACCTGCTCCTGCTCACCGGCGCCGTAGGTCATCGCGCTGTGCGGGTCCGACAGTGCCTGGGTCGTGGCGAACATGATCTGGCCCCGGCGGTCCGGGTCCGTCTCGTTGCCCATCGCCTCCATGACCCTGTCCATGTCCAGCGCGTCGGCTCCCGCCGCCGCCCCGATGTCGAACTTGCGCACGGGCAGGTCGAATCCGGGCGAGAAGGTCTCCTCGCGGGTACCCAGCCGGCTCTGCGTCTGCGCCGGATCCCCGGGCTTCGCCCGCACGGTCGGGTACTCGCGCTGCGCGAAGTCGCTGAGCATCAGCCAGCCCTGGCTCATCAGAGGGGACCTGGCGAGGGGGATCTGGATCCGGGCGGGCTCGTCGCCGCCGAACCGCGTCTCGCGGAACGGGCTGTCCTCCACTTCCAGGAAGAAGAAGACGAAGCCCTCGTTGGCCAGAACGTGCTTGTCGTACGCCTCCGAGTTGTTCGCCGCGTCGGGGTTCGCCTTGATCAGCTCGGTCTTGGACTTCATCTGCCCCTGGGCGAGCATCGTCTCGGCCCGTGACTTGCCGGTGTAGTGGCACAGCACGCTCCGGTCGAGCGCGGTCGACAGCTTGGTCCGGACGTCGGCGACCCAGTTCCGGTCACCCCCGCCCCCGGAGATCTCCTTGGCCATCCCGGCCCGGTTGAGCTCCGAGAGCTCGCGGAAGTAGCTCGCCCCGTGCATCTGGAACGCGGCGGCGCTGTCGGCCCACTGCTCCTGCTGCCACAGCATGCCGTTCTGCGTCATCGCGTCGAACGGCGGCCGCGCCCCGTCGGGGAACTCGTTGTCGCGGACGAGCTGGTCGTTCACCAGCACCAGTTCGTCCTTGATGACCTTGAGCGCCGCCGACAGCCAGGGCTTGACGGCCGCGGCCGCGTCCTCCTCGGCCGGCGCGAACTCCTGCGTGAGGTCCGTCAGCGCCATCATGCAGTGCATGGGGTCGCGGTTGGTGTCGCCGTCGTACGCGGCGATGCCCGCCCGGACCCGCGCCACCAGGTCGTCCGCCGGCGCCGGCATCGTACGGGTCTTCGCGATGAGCCGGCCGAACAGGTTGCCGCCACGCGGCGGGTCGGCCGGCAGCGAGGGGGCGAGATCCTCGGGTCCCTTGCGCTGGACGACGGCCCGCCCGCCCGGTACCGGCGCGTGGGTGCCGTGCTCGTCGCAGGCCGCACGCTGCACGTCGGGCGCGGGGCCGGCCATGACCCGGCTCGCGTTGGCCTCGGCCTCCCGCTCGAAGCGGTCGCCGGGGTCGCTGACCCGCAGCCCGTGGCCCGTGTCCGTGCCCGAGACCGGCCCCTGCCGCTGCTGGATGACATGGGTGAGCTCGTGGGCGAGGGTGTGCTTGTCCTTCCCGCCGTCCGTGACGACCACATGGCTGCCCGAGGTGTACGCACGGGCCCCGATCTCGGTCGCGGACCGCTGCGCGAGGGGATCGGAGTGGACCCGTACGTCGGAGAAGTCGGCGCCGAGCCGGTTCTCCATCTCCTCGCGCAGGGGGGCGTCGAGGGGCCGCCCGGGCGAGCGGAGCACCTGGTGCGCGGACGCCCGCTGGACCGGAGCGTCCTCGTGCCCGTGCCCGTGTCCGTCCTCGTGCCCGTGGCTGGCCCCGTGGCCCGCCGCGAGCATGCGCGTCACCGCCGCGTTGCCGACGGACCGCTGGAGCGCCGGCAGCGTCGCCGCCGCGGGAGCGGCGGGGGCCCGCTCCTCACCGGGACGCGACTGCCGGGACGGGGCGGAGCTCTCCTTGGAGGCATCGGCTGCTGCCTTGTCGCGGGCGGGGATACGCATGGGTGTGCCTCTCGGGGGATACGGCGGGACGTACACCTGCCTACCCCGCCGAACCGGCCTGGCGGCATGCCCGTTCGGACACACCCGGGGGAAGACACGACTGCTCCGGAGGCGGTCCGCCGTGACTGCAGGAGGTGGGGAAGGCGCCGGGGCGGTGGCCTTGGGCTTCCGATTCGACCGATGGGCCCACTGCCGTTGGACAGTTGAAATATCCTCCTCGCGTGGACCAGCTGATCGCCGAAGACCCGCCCCGCATAGGCCCGTACCGTCTGATCGCCCGACTGGGGGCCGGAGGGATGGGTTTGGTCTACCTCGGCCGTTCCGAGGGCGGGCGGACCGTCGCGGTGAAGGTCGTACAGGCCGAGTACGCGGGGAACCCCGATTTCCGCAAGCGCTTCGCCCGCGAAGTGGCCGCTGCGCGGCGGGTGGACGGGAGTTGGACGGCGGCCGTGCTCGATGCGGATCCCGAGGCCGCCGTGCCCTGGGTGGCGACCCGGTACATACCGGGGCCCGACCTGCACGCCGTGGTCGCCAAGGACTTCGGGCCGTTGCCCGAGCACTCGGTCCACACGCTCGCCAACCGCCTCGCACTCGCCCTGCAGGCCGTGCACGAGGCGGGGCTGATCCATCGCGACCTCAAGCCGTCCAACGTCCTCGTCACCGTCGACGGCCCGCGCGTCATCGACTTCGGCATCGCGCGGGCGATGGACAGCCTCGCCGGGGACAGCATGCACACCCGCACCGGCATGCTCATCGGCTCGGCCGGCTTCATGTCGCCGGAGCAGGTCCGCGGCCTTGAACTCACCCCCGCCAGCGACGTCTTCTGCCTGGGTGCCGTCCTCGTCTACGCCGCCACCGGGCGCCTGCTCTTCGGCGCCGGGGACACCGGCCTGAACGCCCACCTCTTCCGCGTCGCCGAGGAGGAGCCGGACCTGACCGGAGTGCCGGAGATCCTGCTCGATCTCGTACGCGCCTGCCTGGACAAGGATCCGGCCAAGAGGCCCACGCCCCGGCAGGTGGCCGCGTTCACGGCGAAGGACCAGGCGGCGGAATGGCTGCCGGGCGCGGTCCTGGCCCAACTGGGCCGCCATGCAGCCCGGTTGCTGGACTACGCGCCCGAGAACCCCACCGAGACCCCCACCGAGACCGAGGCCTCCACCGGGACACCCGCCGCGCAGCCCGACCCCCGTTCTCCGTCCGCCGGGCCCCGGCCGCTGCTCCCGCCGCCCGGGTACGCCCCGACGGCCCCGGCCGCGCACTTCGGCCCCGCGCAGGGCTTCGGACCGCCGCCCGCCCCGCTCCCCGGCGCCTGGTCCGCGGCCCGGCCCCCGGCCCCCGGCCTCCAGGACGCGGAGCCCGCGCACCCCCGACGCTGGTGGGGCCTCGCGGTGATCGCCTTGGCGCAGCTGATGGTGCTGCTCGACGCGACGGCCTTCACCCTGGCCGTCCCGTTCGCCCAGCAGGACCTGGGCCTTCCCGCCGGCGACATGACGCTGATCTTCAACGCCTATCTGCTCACCTTCGGCGGCCTGTTGCTGCTCGGCGGGCACCTCGCCGATCTGCTGGGGCGCAGGACCGCATTGATCATCGGTCTCGTCGGATGCGCGGCGGCCTCGGCGATCGGCGGCTCGGCCGCCAACCCCACCATGCTGGTCTGCGCCCGCGTCCTGCAGGGCGTCTTCGCCGCGCTGCTGACGCCGTCCGCGCTGGCCCTGGTCGCCACCGGCTTCCCCGACCCGAGGGAACGCGGCAAGGCCTTCGCGATCTACGGGGCGATCGCGGCCGGCGGCCCGGCCCTCGGCATGGCCACGGGCGGATGGCTGCTGGAGAGCGCGGCCTGGAGGTGGTGCATGTACGCGGGCCTCCCCCTCGCCGTGATCGCCCTGATCGGCGCGCTCACCCTGCTGCACGACCGGCCGGGCCGCACCGGGGCCCGCCTCGACCTGCCCGCGGTGCTGTTCGGCACCGGCGGATCCCTCGCCCTCACCTACGGCCTCGGCGAGGTCGGGCAGCACGGGTGGACCCCCCGGGACCTCGGCCTGATCACCGTGGGCGTCCTCCTGCTCGGGGCCTTCCTGTGGGGGCAGACCAGGGCGTCGAGCTCGTTCCTGTCCCCGTCCTTCGTCAAGGACCGCAACCGCATCGGCTGCGTCCTCGCCCTGTTCCTGGTCGGCGTCGGCACGGTCACCTCCCTCCCGTCGGTGGATTTCTACGCGCAGAGCGTGCTCGACCTCTCCCCGGCCACCGCCGGGGCGGCGTTCCTGCCCATGGCCGCCGCCGCCGTCGTCTGCGCCCAGGTCTCCGGCCGCCTGCTGCACCTGGTCCCGCCCCGCGTCCTGATCGTGCCGGGCCTGCTGCTCGCGGCTCTCGGGCACCTGCTCCTGTCCTTCCTCGAAGTGGGCGGCGCCTACACGACCCATGTGCTGCCCGGCATGCTCCTCATCGGCTCCGGCATCGGCCTGGCCTTCACGCCGCTCTTCGCCACCGCGACCGCCGCCGCCGCCCCGCAGCTCTCCGGAGGGACCTCGGCGACCGTCACCGCCGGCCAGGAGCTGGGCGGAGCGGTCGGCGGGGCGCTGCTCGGTGCCGTCATCGCGGCCCGCGTCGGCGAGGGGTACCTGCCGTCCGAGTCGATCACCGATGACCTGCTGGGCGGCTACACCGACACCCTCTGGTGGACGGTCGGCGCCACGCTGCTCGCGGCCCTGTCCGCCGGCCTGATGATCACCGCCGGGGCGGCCCGGCGCGACGTACCGGCGGTGCCCACGCCGGCCCGGTGAGCTGACCGCCGACCTGCCCGGCGGGCTGCCCGGCGGGTCAGGGCCGGACCGGGCCGGTGGAGTGCGCGGGGGACCGGTTCCACTGCATCCGGGACCAGGGGAGGGCGAGTTCGGCCTGGCTGGTCACCGTGTGCGGGCCCAGCTCGTCGACGGCGACCGCCTCGCGGTGGCGGGCGTACACCGTGTCCACGTAGCGGTGGCCGGTGTCGGCGGCGATGAAGAGGACCGTCCGGTGCGGGGACCGGGACCGCTCCCAGCGGGCGGCGAGGTAGCCGGCCCCGGTGGACAGGCCGGCGAACACCGCGTGCCGTCGCAGCAGGTCGACGCTGCCGGCGAGGGCGGCGTCGAAGGAGATCCAGTGGAGGGTGTCGTACGCCGCGTGGCCGACGTTGTCGAAGGGGATGGAGCTCCCGATCCCGGCGATGATGATCTCGGGGTCGGCGACGTGCTCGGCACCGAAGGTGACGCTGCCGAAGGGCTGGACGCCGACGAGTTCGACGCCGGGTGAGTCCTCCCGGAGGTAGCGGGCGAGGGCTCCGGTGGAGGCGCCCGATCCGACGCCGCCGACGACGGTGAGTTCGTCCCCGCCCGTCGCGTCACGGATCAGGTCGGTCACGGCCCGGTAGCCCAGGTAGTGGATGTCGTCGTGGTACTGGCGCATCCAGTGGTACTCGGGGTGCTCGGCGAGGATCTCATGGATGCGCTCGACCCGCCGCTTCTGGTCCAGCTTCAGGTCGCTGCACGGCTCCATCTGTTCCAGCGTCGCCCCGAGGACGGCGAGTTGGGTGCGCAGGGCGTGGTCGACCGTCGTCGAGCCGACGATGTGGCAGCGCATCCCGTGGCGGTGGCAGGCCAGGGCCAGGGCGTACGCGTAGATCCCGCTGGAGCTGTCGAGCAGGGTGTCCCCGCGCCGCACCACCCCGGTGTCGAGCAGGTGGCGCACCGCGGCGAGGGCGGAGACGACCTTCATGGTCTCAAAGCGCAGGCAGATGAGCCGGTCGTCGAGGCGTATCAGGTCCGGTCGGCCGATGGCCTCCGCGATGTGCTGGTCCACTCGGGAACTCCTTGGTCGTCGGGAAGGTGGGGGAGGACGGTGAGGTGGGTGAGGTGGGTGAGGTGGGTGAGGTGGGTGAGGTGGGTGAGATGGGGGTGGACGGGGAGGCGGCTGAGGTGGGGGAGGTGGGAAAGGTCGTGAAGGTGCGGGTCGCGGCGATGCCGTTGCTCTCCAGGGCCCGTACGCAGCTCCGGACCCGGCGGCGCAGGCCGGGGGCCGCCGGGTCCAGGAGCAGGCCGGCCACCGCCCCGCTGTGCGCGATCTGCACGCCCACGGCCCCGAGTCGCCGGGCGATGTCGGCCAGGGTGTCGAACTCCGGGTGGCGCAGGACCTGTTGCCCGCGCCGGGCGCTGGCCGTCGCGACCTCGCCGAGCAGGGCGGCGTCCCCCGTGGCCACGGCCCGCCGCAGCAGGGTGCGCAGCCGCTCGAAGGCGCGTACGTCGGTGTCGTCGTGCACCCGGGCCGGCAGGGCGAGGGTGTCCACGGGAGCGCCCCCGCCGAGCGCGCAGCCCACGACGACGAGGGGCGGCAGGCGGCGGCCGAGGACCTCCAGCACCCGCCCCTCGCGCTGGGCGAAGAGCACCGGGCGCGCGTCGAGCATCAGCGGGTCGCAGGCGAGCTCGGCGCGCACCGCCAGCCGGGCGACGGCGTCGGGCGACAGCAGCACCCCGTAGGAGTCCGCGACCGCGCGCACCACGGCGATGACGTCGCTGGTGGAGCTGCCCATGCCCAGGCCCACCGGGATGTCGCCGCTGATCCGCAACTCCCCGCCGCAGGGCGCCTCCCGGCGCCGCCGCGCGCACTCCTCGACGGCCAGGACCGCCGCGCGCGCGGCCTTCGTACGGTCGCCCGGCCGGACGGTGAGCTGCTCCGGAGGTGTGCCGGGGCGGCGGGTGAACTCGGCCCGGCTGCCCGGCCCGGTCATCGGCAGGGTGACCAGGCCGGCGCACCGGCGCCCGGCGGCGTCGAGGAAGACGCCCTGCAGGATCTCGCCGTGGTGGCAGGAGGCGTGCCCGGCGCCGCGGTGCGCGGCGCCGCGGCGGTCGGCGCCGGGCACGGCCCGGCGGGCGGCCGGGATCACGGCCGCCCCACCGCCCGGTAGCGGTACAGGGTGGTCGGGTCGGCGCTGAACTGGGAGAAGGGGAAGGGCTCCGCGGACACGGCGGTCACCCCGGATCCGAGGAAGGCCCGGGCGACCGCGCTGCCGGTCTGCGCGTAGACGACCAGCGGGATGCCCCGGCCGCGGCAGCGGTCGAGGATGGTGTCGAAGGAGCCGTTGCTGAGGGTCATGCCGGTGGCGACGACGGCGTCGGCGCGCTCCAGCACCTCGTGCATGTCGGTGGTGACGGGATCGCCCCACTGGGTGGCCTTGAGGTTGAAGTCGCAGGGCAGCGGTTCGCCGCCCCGCTCGCGGATCGCCGCGACCAGCGGGTTGACCACGCCGATCAGGCCGACCTTGGCGCCGGGGTCGATGTCCAGCAATCCGGCGATCGCCGCGTCGCGGGCCCTCGCGCGCACTTCGGGGGTGCCGGCGGGCAGGGTGACCGGTTCCGCTCCGGCGTCGCGGTGCGGGCGCTGCCCGGCCAGGTACGCGTCGAGGGCGGCGATCCGCAGCGGGCGCGGGGCCTCGCGCAGCAGGACGTCGAGCGGGGTGCCCGAGGAGTCGCGGCAGATCGCCGGGTCGATCTCCCCGGCCTCGAAGGCGCAGCCGCCGAAGGAGTCGCCGAGGCGCACCAGGACGTACTGGTTGAGGTAGGTGGTGTCGCCGCCGGCCAGCCGGGTGCCGTGGTGGATCCAGAACACGCTGGTCGCCACGAGGGCGGAGGGCAGGGGGCCGTGTTCACCGGCCAGGACGGCCGTGACGAGGGCGTCGACGGTCGGTGCGGGCGGGGTGGCGGTCCGGGTCGTCATGAGGATCCTTGTCGGAGAGCGGGTGGTGCGGGCACGAGCGAGTCGAGCGGGTCAGGTGGGTCGAGCGGGGCGGGTGGGCCGAGGGGGTCGGGTGGGCCGAGGGGGTCGGGGACGGGCGAGCGGAGGGGACCGTGGAAGGCGACCGCGGGCCGGCCCAGGGCGTCCGTGGCCAGTTCGGCGTCCACCTCGAAGATCCGGGCGAGGTGTGCGGGCGTCAGTACGGCGGCCGGGGTGCCGGAGGCCACCAGGCGCCCGCGGTGCATGAGCAGCAGCCGGTCGCAGTAGCGGGCGGCCAGCGTGAGGTCGTGCAGGGCGACCAGGACCGTCTGGTCGGCGCCCGCGAGCAGCTCCATCAGCTCCAACTGGTGCTTGACGTCCAGGTGGTTGGTGGGCTCGTCCAGGAGCAGCCCGTACGGTTGCTGGGCGAGGGCGCGGGCGATGTGGGCGCGCTGCCGCTCGCCGCCCGACAGGCCCTTCCACGAGCGCCCGGCGAGCCCGGTGAGGCCGACGCGCTCCAGCGCGGCGGCGACGACCGCCCGGTCGGTGGCGTCCGGACCGCGCCAGCGGTCGCGGAAGGGGGTCCGCCCCAGCCCGACGACGTCGGCGACGCGCAGGTCGGCGTCGAGCCCGGAGTCCTGCTCGACGAAGGCGACCCGGCGGGCGATCCGGCGGGCGCTCAAGTCCCGTACGGGCACCCCGTCGTAGTGCACCGTGCCCGTGTCGGGCACGCGCAGCCCGGCCAGGCAGCGCAGCAGCGAGGACTTGCCCGAGCCGTTGGGGCCGAGCAGGCCGACCGTCTCGCCGGACGCCACGTCCAGGTCGACCCCGCGGACGACGGGCGTGCCGGAGGCCGACCAGGTCAGCCCTTCGGCGGCGATCCTCACAGCTCACCCCTCCTGCGCAGGACGAGAAGGAACAGCGGTACGCCGAGCAGCGCGGTGATCACGCCGACCGGCACCTCCCGCGGGGCGAAGGCGACCCGCGCCAGGGCGTCGGTCCACACCAGGAACACCGCGCCCGCGAGCGCCGCGCAGGGCAGGAGCACCCGGTGCAGCGGTCCGACGAGGAAGCGCACCCCGTGCGGGACGATCAGTCCGACGAACCCGATGGCGCCGACCGTGGCCACCGCCACCGAGGTCAGCACCGCCGTCACCACGAGCAGCACCATCCGGGTGCGCCGTACGCCGATCCCCAGGGAGGCGGCGGTGTCCGCGCCGAACGCCAGGCCGTCGAGGGCGCCCGCGCACAGCCAGGCGGCCGCCAGCCCGAGCGGCATGACGATCGCGCAGACCACGACGGCCTCCCAGCGTGCCGGGGCCATCGAGCCCAGCAGCCAGTGGGTCAGGGCGCGGGTGGTGTCGGCGTCCGCCGAGGCCATCAGGACGAGTGAGGTCAGGGCGGTGAAGAGCTGCCCGACGACCACGCCCGTCAGGACGATGCGGACCGAGTCCAGGCCCGTCCGGCGCAGCAGCGCCAGCAGCAGGCCGAAGGAGAGCAGGGCGCCGACGAGGGCGCCGCCGGTGACCCCGAGGGTGTCGGCGCCCACGCCGAGGACGACCACGGCGACGGCTCCGGTGGAGGCGCCCGACGACACCCCGAGCAGGTACGGGTCGGCGAGCGCGTTGCGGGTGACGGCCTGGAGCACGGTGCCGCAGACCGCGAGCGAGGCACCGACCAGGGCCGCCATCAGGACCCGCGGCAGGCGCAGGTCCCAGACGAGCGAGTCCACCAGCGGCGGCAGCGGCTCGGCGCCGAGGCCCAGCCGGGTCCCGAACACCCGGGCGAGGTCGGTCCATCCCACGTCGGCGGTTCCGATGCGCGTGCCGGCCGCCACCGATGCGGCCAGGACGAGCGCCCCGGCGAGGAACACCCCCGCCCGGACGGTGCCGGACCGGGCGGCCCGGGGCAGCGGGGACGGCGCGTTGACCGGCTCCGTCACCGCCGTCCCACGGGCCGCCGGATGCAGCAGGTCCACCGGCGGGGCCGGCGGCCGCTCCGGCGCACGGTCTGCAGCCGGGGCCGGCGCACGGTCCGTCACCCGGCCCGCCGCCGGATCCACCGCGAGGTCCACCGGTCCCGGTCGGCCCACCGGGTCAGCGGACATACCCGAGGTCCTTCATCCCGGCCGCCAGCAGGCCCAGCGCGTGCACGGAGCGCACGGAGGGGTCCAGTTCGATGCCCGGCACTTCGATGATCTTGTTGTCGCGCACCGCCGCGAGCTTGGAGACCACCGGGTCCCCGGCCATCGTGGCCCGCTTCTCGCCGGCGCTGTCGCCGGGCCGGCCGCGCTCGGACAGGTCGCCGATCACGATGAAGTCCGGGTTGCGCTTGGCCACTTCCTCCCAGGACACCTCCGGCCAGTCCTCCTTCACGTCGTCGAAGGCGTTCCTCGCGCCGACGATCCGGCTCATCTCGCTGGGCAGCCCGGTCCCTCCCGCCACGTACGGCATGCCGTTGAAGACGGAGTAGAGGTAGACGACGGTGGGCTGCTTGCCGCCCTGGGCGGCCCGGGCGGCGGCGCTCTCACCGGCCTTGGCCACGGCGGCGCGCTGTTCCCGGGCGAGCTTCGCGGCCCGCTCCTCGCTGCCGAAGACCTTGCCCAGCTGCTCGTAGTCGGAGAAGAGCAGTTCGAAGGGGCTCTTTCCGGCCTCGTTCTGCTCCGGGCAGTCCACGGCGCTGACGAAGGTGGGGACCTTGAGGGCGTCCAGTTCCTCGCGGGTGCCCGCCCGGTCCGCGGTGTAGAGGTCGGCGGAGCCGGCCACCACGAAGTCGGGTGTGGCGGAGCGCAGTTGCTCGCCGGTGGCGATCTTGGGGGCGATGACCGGGACCTTGGCGTACGCGTCCTGGTACTGGGCCGGGATCTTCGTCTTCAGGTTGGCGGTCCCGGCCATCCGGTCCTGGAGCCCCAGTTCCAGCAGGGTCTCGGTCGAGGTCTGGTCCAGGGCGACGGCGCGCTCCGGGGACCGGTCGAAGGAGAGCTGCCGGCCGCAGCTGGCGAGGGGGGCGGCCTTCGCGCCGGCGGCTTCGGCGGCGGGTTTGCCGGTCGTCGCGGGGGCGTTGGTGGCGGTCGAGCAGGCCGCGGTCGCGAGGACGAGGGTGAGGGCGATGCCGAGTCGGGCGCGGTGGCGCATGGGTTCTCCGGTCTGGGAAGGGAGGGGCGGGGAGGCGTGGGGAGGCGTGGGGAGGCGTGGGTGTGGTCGTGCACCGGGCGGGAGTGCCGCGTTCGAAGAGTACTGTAATGGTTATCGTTTTCATTAACACCCCCGGGGTGTGGTTCGACGAGCCCCGCCCCGGCACCACCTGCCGACCCATGAGGAGCACCACACCGTGGCGACCACACCTGCGCCCGCATCACCCAAGACCGGCCCGCCGCCCGCGCGTTCCGTCCTGCGCGACATCGCCTTCCTGCGCCTGTGGGCGGGCACCACCGCCTCCGGCCTCGCGACCTGGGCGCTCCCCTTCGTCCTCGGCCTCGCGGTCCTGCACCGCGAACTCGGCGCGGCCGGACTGGGCCTGGTCCTCGCGGCGCGCACCGCGGGCTTCCTCGCCGCCGTCGCCGTCGGCGGGGTACTGGCCGACCGTCACTCCCGCCGGGCCGTCGTGCTCTGGTCCGCCCTCGCGGCCGCGGTCGCCGCGCCCCTCCTCGCCATCGGCCTCGGCCGGTCACTGGTGCTGATGACCCTGGCCGCCGCGCTCGCCGGAGCCGGCCAGGGAGCCTGCCGCCCCGCCTTCCAGGCACTCACCGCGGAGGTCGTCGACGCCGGCCGCCGGCAGCAGGCCAATGCCGCCATGACCCTCGCGGTACGGACCTCCACCCTGGCCGGACCCGCCCTGACCGCGCTGCTGGCGGCCTTCGTCGACGTCGGGACGCTGCTGCTGGGGATCGGCCTGCTCTGGCTGGTCGCCGCCCTCCTGCCGGGCCGCGGCGCCGCCCCCGCGCCCTCTGCCGCCCCCGCGCCCTCCACCGAGCGCACGCCGCGCGCGTCATTCCGGGCCGAGTTCATCGACGGGATACGCGAGGCGCGCCGCCACCCCTGGTTCGTCGCCGGACTCGGCGCGCTGGCCGCCGTGATCGCGCTCGGCTACTCCGCCACCAGCGTCGCCCTGCCCCTGATCAGCCGCGACCGCTACGGCACGGAGTGGGTCCTGGCCGCGGCCGTGACGGCCTACACCGTGGGCGCGCTCGGCGGGGCCCTGGTCACGGCCCGGTGGCGGCCCCGCTCCCAGGGCTGGACCGCCTTCGCCGGACTGGCCGTGTACGGCGTCGCACCGCTGAGCCTGATGCTGCCGGTCCACCCGGCCGTGGTGATCGCCGCCTACGTCGTCGCCGGGATCGGGATCGAGCTGTTCAACGTGCCCTGGTTCACGGCCACCCAGCGCGAGGTGGCCCCGGACAAGCTGGCCCGCGTCTCCTCCCTGGACTTCCTCGTGTCCTACGGCCTCGCCCCGGTCGGCCTGGCCCTGATCGCCCCGGCCATCGGCACCTTCGGCGTCACCCCGGTGCTCGCCGTGTGCGCCGCGGCCTGCTTCCTCGTCCCCGCCGCGGCCGCACTGGTGCCCACCGCCCGCCACTTCGGCCGGACGCCGGAGCCGAGGACGGACTGACCGGACGGCCCCGGCCGGTCACCGGGCGGCCCCGCCTCCCGCGCTCAGGGCCGTGACCGTACGAGGGCGAAGACCGCGCCCTCCGGGTCCGCGACCGTGGCCTGCCGCCCGCGCAGGCCCTCGCGGGGCGGGTCGACGACGCGGCCGCCGAGCCGGACCACCCGGGCCGCGGCCGCGTCGGTGTCCTCCACCTCGAAGTACGCCATCCAGTGCGGCCCGCGGTCGTGCGGCAGCGAGCGGCCGACGCCGTGCACGGCGGCCACCGGGCGGCCCTCCAACTGGAGGGTCAGGTAGTCGAAGTCGTCGGAGGCCGTGGAGTGCGTCTTCGCCTCGTGGCCGAAGACGTGCTCGTAGAACTTGCCGACCGTCGAGGTGTCCTGGGTGACCAGCTCGTTCCAGACGGGGGTGCCCGGCCCGGTGTGCAGCCGGGTGCCCATGCGGGTCTGCGCCTGCCACAGCCCGAAGATGGCGCCCAGCGGGTCGGAGCAGATCGCCACCCGCCCCGCGATGCCGGCGTCCAGCGGCCCCACCGCGACCGTGCCGCCGCAGCTGCGGACCGCCTCGGCGGTCGCGTCGGCGTCGTCGGTGGCGAGGTACGTCGTCCAGGCCACCGGAAGATGCCGGTCCGGCGGCATCTCGCCGATGCCCGCCACCTCGTGGCCGTCCAGCACGGCGCGGACGTACGGGCCGAGCTGCTCGGGGCCGGGTACGTACTCCCAGCCGAACAGGTCGGCGTAGAAGTCCTCGGTGGTCCCGAGGCCGTGCACCATGAGGCTCACCCAGCACGGGGTGCCGGGCGTGCGCCGGGTTGCTTCCGCTGCCTCGGTCATGTCAGCCGTCTCCTCCGTCGTGCCGCTTACCGGTGCTGATGCTTCCACTCCCGGGGACTCGGCGCGCCCCGACCGGGCCGCATCGCGGGGGCCCGGGGCGGAGTTGACCGGATCGGTGCGCCCCGCCGATGACGGCCTTGTTACGAGGGTTGCGGGCGGGGAGGAAGATGGCCGGCATGACTGCGAAATCTGCGATCCTTCCCGCCGCCGAACTGAGGAACGAGCTGGCGGGTTCCCGGCCGCCGGTGCTGCTGGACGTCCGCTGGCAGCTGGGCGGCCCCGACCAGCGGCCCGCCTACGAGGCCGGACACCTTCCCGGCGCGGTGTACGTCGACCTCGACCGGGAACTGGCAGGTCCGGCCGGGGCGGGCGGCCGGCACCCGCTGCCGGACCCGGAGGCCTTCGGCGCGGTGATGCGGCGGGCCGGGGTCTCGGCGGACGTACCCGTCGTTGTGTACGACGGCGGCCAGGGCTGGGCGGCCGCCCGGGCGTGGTGGCTGCTGCGCTGGACGGGTCACCCGAACGTGCGAGTGCTGGACGGGGGCCTGACCGCCTGGACGGCGGCGGGGGGCGCCGTGACGGCCGAACGAGTGACTCCCGCGGAGGGCGATTTCAAGCCAACTCCGGGGGCGGTCGGGCTGCTGGACGCCGACGCGGCGGCCGCCCGGGCTCGTACGGGAGTTCTCCTGGACGCCCGCGCGGGGGAGCGGTACCGCGGAGAGGTCGAGCCGATCGATCCGGTCGGCGGCCACATCCCGGGCGCGCTGTCGGCTCCGACGACGGAGAACGTGGGGCCGGACGGCCGGTTCCTGCCGGCGGACGCACTGCGTGCCCGGTTCGAGGGGCTCGGCGCGGCCGAGGGGACCCCGGTGGGCGTGTACTGCGGCTCGGGGGTCTCCGCGGCGCACGAGGTGCTGGCGCTGGAGGTGGCCGGCATCGCGTCCGACCTCTACGCGGGCAGCTGGTCGGAGTGGTCCTCGGACCCGGACCGCCCGGTGGCCACGGGCCCGGACCCCCGGTAACCGCGCCGGGGTCGGGTGTGTGCCGGGGCGCTCCCCGCAGGGCGCCGAACGCACTTCCGCCCGGCCCCTCGTCACGTTCGGCGTCCGAGGAGCCCCCCGGCGTGCGCCCGGCCCCGGCGCAACCGGCTCGCTCACCGGTCCCGCCGTACCGTTCGGCCCGCCGCTCCAGGCGTCGGCGGCGGCGCTACTCCTGCTTCTTGCGGCGCGTGCCGAAGACGATCTCGTCCCAGCTCGGCACCGCCGCGCGGCGCCCGGGACGGACGCCGTCGGCCTCCGCCTGGCGGTCGGTGGTGCCCGTCAGGCGGTCGCGGTGGCCCGCCACCGTGCGCGGCATCAGTACGTCGGCGTACGCGGAGCCCGCGCCCGCCGAGGCGGCCGGGGCCGGCGGTTCTTCCGCCTCCGGTTCCGTCGCCGGGGTCTCGGTGCGCTCCGGGACCACCATGTCGCCGCGGAAGCTCGGTACCGCTTCCAGCAGGCTCGTCAGGGTGTCCCGTTCCTCCTCCGGCTCCGGCGCGGGCGTGACGGGGCGCTCCAGCTGCCGGTCCAGGGCGCGGTCCAGCGGCCGGTCGCGCGGCAGCCGCGCGATCCTCGGCACGAAGGGGAAGCTCGGCTCCGGCGTGGCCGGCAGGTCCTCCGACTCGCCGATCAGGGAGCGGGCCTCGTCGTCCACGGCCACGACCAGCCGGCGCGGCGGGTCGTAGGTCCAGCTCGCCGAGTGCGGCTCGCCCGCGACCCGGTAGACGAGGAGGACCTCCCAGGTGCCGTCGTCGCGGCGCCAGGAGTCCCACTGGACGGATTCCTTCTCGGCCCCGCGCAGGGTCAGCCGCTCCTGCACGGCCTCGCCGAGCTGCGGCCCGGTGTTCTCGCCGGGACGGCGCACGGGGGTCTTGCGGGCCCGCTCGGCCATGAACGCGCGCTCGGCGAGCACGGGGCCCTCGAAGCGGCGTACGCGGTCGACGGGGATGCCGGCGAGTTGAGCGACCTCCTCCGCGGAGGCACCGGCTCGTATGCGGGCCTGGATGTCGCGGGGGCGGAGGTGGCTCTCGACCTCGATCTCGATCTGGTTCAGGCGCGCGCGATCGTTGCGCACGGCAGCCCGCAGCCGCTCGTCGATCGGAAGCGTGTACTCCGTGCTGTCCCCAGCCTTGAGCACCAGTCGTGTGCCGTCATTTGAGACGGCCACGACACGCAGTTCGGGCATGGGGACCTCCCGGGTGGTGCCTGCCGACGTCACGTGCGTCGCTGCTTCCGCTAGTCGAGTGTGGCCTGCCCGGGTGCAGCCTGCCACAACCTTGCCGAGTTAAACCGGCGTGTCGGGCATGCGCCCTTGATCGCCGTTATGGCACGGTTACCTGTTGGGTACGCACAGTGACCGAACGATTACTGTGCGCAGCAGGAGTCCGTGCAATACCGCGGCATCACCGGTCTTTGAGTGCCGTTCTCCATCAGTCGGCCCCCTCTCCCGAGTCCGGACATCCGAAAGGAAGGACGGCCCCAGGGCTCGCCACAGTACTCCATTCGGGCCACCTGGGTGGACCCGCCGCGCCGCCGAACTTCTCCCGGACGGCGGCAGTTGGGCTGCCCTCTGTCGGGCCCACCTGCAAGCGCGGTCCGTTTTGGGGTGTCTTGCTTCACAGAATCACCAGAAACGGAACTATCCGCTTCGCTCGGTGGTCAGTAACTCCTGGAAGAGGAGAAGCGCGAGAGGCGGGACACACACGGGATGGCGATGGGTCAGAAGACGACGCAGGACGTCGAGCCCGATCCGGAGGAGAAGAAGCTCGACCTGAGCGTGGCCCAGGTCGCCGGCTCCTCCCTCGCCACCGTCGCGGCAGCCCTGCTCGCCTCGAAGATGGGCGTCTACGGGACCATCCTCGGGGCCGGAGTGGTCAGCGTCGTCGCCACCGCCGGTGGGCCCGTCATCCAGCACCTCTTCCGGCGCACCGGCGACCAGCTGCGGGACACCGCCCGGCCCAGGGCCCGTCAGGCGCCGCCGCCCCACGGGGGGAAGGCGGCCGCGGACGGCGCGACGGCGCTGCGGGCCGCGTCGCCCGCCGAGGAGTCCGGCGAAAACGCCGGCGAGGAGTTCGGCGCGGCCACCGTGCACGGCACCCGGGTACGGGGCTGGAAGCGCACCGCGGTGGCCTCCGGCGCGGCCTTCGCCATCGCCATCGGCGCCCTCGGCACCTACGAGGCGATGGCCGGCACCTCCGTCAGCAGCGGCGGCGGCACGCTCTTCTCCGGCGGCACCCGCACGGCGGGCCAGGACCGGCCCGCCACGCCCCCCGCGCCCCGGGACGAACCGCCGGCCGGGGAGAAGGGCGGGGGCAAGGGCGGGGAGAAGGACGGGAGGAGCCCGGGGTCCGGGACCTCCCCGAGCCCCTCGGACCCGCCCGGCGGCCGGAGCCCGGGCCCCGGCCCGGACCCCTCCCGCTCCGGGGAGCCGGAGCCCGGCCCCTCCCCGTCGAAGTCGGCCCCGCCGCCGGACCCGGCGCCGACACCCACGCCGCCGGCCCCGACGCCGAGCCCGGACGCCTCGTCACCGGCGGCGCGGCGCGGTGACGCCCCCTGACCTCAGTCCCCGAGGACGCGCCGCAGGTAGTCGTTGCCGAAGACCCGGTCCGGGTCGAGGTCGTCCCGGAGCGCGGTGAACTCGCCGAACCGCGGGTAGACCTCGGCGAAGTACTCCGCGTCCCGCGTGTGCACCTTGCCCCAGTGCGGCCGGCCGCCGTGCGCGGTGAAGATGCGCTCGGCCGCCGTGAAGTAGGCCTGGTAGGGGGTGCCCTTGTACATGTGCACCGCGATGTACGCCGTCTCGCGCCCGGAGGCCGTCGACAGCGTGATGTCGTCCGCCGGAGCCGTCCGCACCTCCACCGGGAAGCTGATCCGCAGCGAGGAGCGGTCGACCATCGCCCGCAGCTCCCGCAGCGCCTCGACCACCTGCTCGCGCGGGAGGGCGTACTCCATCTCCACGAACCGCACCCGGCGCGGACTGGTGAACACCCTGTACGGGATGTCCGTGTAGGTCCGCGCCGACAGGGCGCGGCTGGCCACGCGGGCGATGCCCGGAATGGTGGCCGGGACCGCGCGGCCCAGGGAGTTGACGGCCTGGAAGAGGCCGTTGGAGAGGAGCTCGTCCTCGATCCAGGCGCTCACCGGCCCGGGCGGGGCGGCGGGACCCTGGCTGCGGTTGTTCCGCTTGGTGTTGCAGTTGCCGGTGTGCGGGAACCAGTAGAACTCGAAGTGCTCGTTCTCCGCGAAGTGCTCGTCGAACTCGGCCGTCACCCGGTCGAAGCCCATCGGCTCCTCACGGGCGGTCAGGAGGAAGAGCGGCTCCACGGCGAAGGTGATCGCGGTGACGATGCCCAGCGCGCCGATGCCGATCCGGGCGGCCGCGAAGACCTCGGGGTTCTCCTTCTCGGAGCACGTCAGCAGCCGGCCGTCGGCGGTCACCAGTTCCAGGCCGCGGATCTGGGCGGCGATGGAGGCCGAGTCGCGGCCGGTGCCGTGGGTGCCGGTGCCGATGGCGCCGGACACCGTCTGCTCCATGATGTCGCCCATGTTGGTGAGCGAGAGACCCTCCCCGGCCAGGGCCTGGTTCAGGTCCTTCAGAACCGTGCCCGCCGCCACCGTGACGGTGCCGGCGGCCCGGTCGATCGACCGGATCCCGGCCAGGGCCTGCGGTCGTACGAGCACCCCGTCGGTCGCGGCGGCCGCGGTGAAGGAGTGGCCGGTGCCGACCGCCTTCACCCGCAGCCCCTGCTCGGCGGCCCGGCGGACCTCCTCCTGGAGCTCCCCGACCGTGGCCGGGGTCACCACGCGGGTGGGGGTGGCGGTGACGTTGCCCGCCCAGTTATGCCACGCGGTCCGTGCCCCGCTGCTCTTCCCTGCTGTCGCCGTCCCCATCGGTTGCTGGCTCCTCCCCTTGCGCCGGCCTCGTCAGCCGGCGGTATCCCGCGAACGCAACCGCCGCCGCGGCCACTCCCGCCGATACGGAGACGACGTACCCGGTCTGCGCACCGGCTGTGTCGACGACCCAGCCGGTCACGGAGGACCCGAGCGCGATTCCGACCGCGAGGCCGGTGCTGATCCAGGTCATGCCCTCGGTCAGCTTCGCGTGTGGCACGTGCGCCTCGATCAGGGCCATCGTGGTGATCATCGTGGGAGCGATGGCGAGGCCCGAGACGAAGAGCGCCACGGCCAGAAACGGCAAGTTCCCGGCCAGTAGGAGGGGGATCATACTCACGGCCATCGCACTGATGCCCAGTACCCAGCGAGGTTCGGCCTTGCCTTTGAAGTGCAGCAGGCCGAAGACGATGCCGGCCAGGCAGGATCCGAACGCCCAGACCGCCAGGAACACCCCGCCGAGGGACTTGTTGCCGTGTTCCGCGGCGAAGGCCAGCGTGGCCACGTCCACGGAGCCGAAGATCGCGCCGGTCGCGACGAAGGTCGCCACCAGGACCTGGAGGCCGGGGGAGCGCAGCGCCGAGGACCGGTCCGTGTGCTCCTGGTGCGGATGCGGCTCGGGCTCGGTGGCGGTCAGCGCCGTCAGCCACCACACGCCCGTCAGCAGGCAGACGAGGGCGACCACCGGACCGGCCTCGGGGAACCAGCCGGCCGACAGCGTCGCGGCCAGCGGCGGGCCGACGATGAAGCAGAGCTCGTCGACGATCGACTCGAACGAGTAGGCCGTGTGCAGCTGCGGGGTGTCGCGGAACAGGGCCGTCCAGCGTGCCCGGACCATCGACCCGACGCTGGGCACGCATCCGGCGACGACGGCGAAGGCGAAGAGGGTCCAGCTCGGCCAGTCATTGGCCGCCGCCACCAGCAGTCCGGTCACCGCGGCGGCCGCGATCAGGGTGGCCGGGCGCAGCACCCGCCGCTGTCCGTACTGGTCGACCATCCGGGACACCTGGGGGCCCACGGCCGCGGCGGACAGGGCGATGGTGGCGGTGATGCCGCCGGCGAGGGCGTAGCTGCCGCCCAGCTCGGTGATCATCGTGAGGACACCGATGCCCACCATGGACAGCGGCATCCGGCCCAGCAGGCCGGCGGCTGTGAACCCCTTGGTGCCGGGGGTCGCGAATATCGCGCGGTAGGGACTGGGCAAGGTGGTGCCCTCCGTAAGGGACGTGGTTGGCTCAGACAGATTACGTCTGCCGACAAGGCGCCCGCATGGGGAAAATACCGACAGGAAGTTAGGGTGACCTTACCTGTTGTCCGAAGCGTGGGACGGGCCGGGTCCGTTGCCCGGTCGCGGACGCCGGGTGGCAGGATTCGATCCATGTCAGACCAGCTCTCCCCGCCCGCCGGCGGGTCCGCCGCCCCGTACGACGCCCTGCTGCTGCTCTCCTTCGGCGGTCCCGAAGGACCCGACGACGTCGTGCCGTTCCTGGAGAACGTCACGCGCGGGCGCGGCATCCCGCGCGAGCGGCTCAAGGAGGTCGGGCAGCACTACTTCGGCTTCGGCGGGGTCAGCCCGATCAACGCGCAGAACCGCGCGCTGCTGGACGCGCTGCGCAAGGACTTCGCCGGGCACGGGCTGGACCTGCCGGTCTACTGGGGCAACCGGAACTGGGCCCCGTACCTGACCGACGTGATGCGGGAGATGGCCGCCGACGGGCGGCGCCGGATCGCGGTGCTCGCGACCAGCGCCTACGCCTCGTACTCGGGCTGCCGGCAGTACCGCGAGAACCTCGCCGACGCGCTGGCCACCCTCGCCGAGGAGGGTCTGGAGCTGCCGCGGGTCGACAAGCTGCGGCACTACTTCAACCACCCCGGCTTCGTGGACCCCATGATCGAGGGGGTGGAGGCGGCGCTCGCGGCGCTGCCCGAGGAGGTGCGCGCCGGCGCGCACCTCGCCTTCACCACCCACTCCATCCCGACCGCGGCGGCGGACACCTCAGGCCCGGTCGAGGACCACACCGAGGGCGGCGAGGGCGGGGCGTACGTCAAGCAGCACCTCGACGTCGCCCGGGTGATCGCGGACGAGGTGGCCGTGCGGACCGGTGTCATGCACCCCTGGCAGCTCGTCTACCAGTCCCGCAGCGGCGCCCCGCACATCCCGTGGCTGGAGCCGGACATCTGCGACCACCTGGAGGCCCTGCACGCCGACGGCGCGCCCGCCGTCGTCATGGTGCCCATCGGCTTCGTCTCCGACCACATGGAAGTCCTGTACGACCTCGACACCGAGGCCACCGCCAAGGCGGCCGAACTGGGCCTGCCCGTCGTGCGCTCCGCGACCGTCGGAGCCGATCCGTCCTTCGCCGGGGCCGTACGGGAGCTCGTGCTGGAGCGGGCCGCCAAGGAGCGCGGAGAGCCGGCCGGGGAGTGCTGGGTGGGCATGCTGGGCCAGAGCCATGACCTGTGCGCGGTGGGCTGCTGCCCGGCGCGGGCGCCCCGGCCGGCGGCCGCGGGCGCGGACAGTCCGTACGCGTGGGAAGAGGGACAGTGATCTCCGAAGAGCTGAAGGCCGAACTGCTGGACGTGGGCCTGGAGGCCGCCCGGCAGGCCGGGGCTCTGCTGCGCGACGGCCGCCCGGCCGATCTGGCGGTGGCCGCGACGAAGACCAGCCCGATCGACGTGGTGACCGAGATGGACATCGCGGCGGAGAAGCTGATCACCGGCATCCTCGCCGAACGGCGTCCCACGGACGGGCTGCTGGGCGAAGAGGGCGCGGACACCCCGGGGACGAGCGGCGTGCGCTGGGTCGTCGACCCGCTGGACGGCACCGTGAACTACCTCTACGGGCTCCCGAGCTGGGGCGTGTCCATCGCGGCCGAGTACGAGGGCCGGAGCGTCGTGGGCGTCGTGGCGGCGCCGATGCGCGGGGAGACGTACCACGCGGTGCTGGGCGGCGGTGCCTGGATGGGCACGACCCGCCTCGCCTGCCGGCCGGCGGCGCCGCTGGACCAGGCGCTGCTCGGGACCGGCTTCGCGTACGTGCAGACCCGGCGGGCCCATCAGGCCGGGGTCGTGGCGCGGATCATCCCCGTGGTGCGGGACATCAGGCGGGGCGGGTCGGCGGCGCTGGACCTGTGCGACGTGGCCGCGGGGCGGCTGGACGGGTACTACGAGCGGGGCCTGAACCCCTGGGACCTGGCGGCCGGTGACCTGATCGCCCGGGAGGCGGGGGCCCTGACGGGCGGCCGTCCGGGTGAGCCGGCCTCAGGGGAGCTGGCGCTGGCGGCCACGCCGGCCGTGTTCGCCTCGCTGCAGCCGCTGCTGGACGAGGCCGGGGCCTGGCACGACTGACCCGGCGGGACCCCCGTACGCGAGAAAACACGCGAACCCCGGACGCCCTCTCGGGCGGCCGGGGTTCGCGCCGTACAGGAACAGCAGGCCGGTGGATCAGCAGGCGGGCACGGTGGCCGAGACCGGGACACCGTGCTCGGCGGCCAGGCGCTGGAGATCTTCCAGCTCCGCCAGTTCCACTTCCGCGAGGAAGTCGTCGCCCGACTCGCGGGCCTGCCTGAGGTCCGACTGCGTGGCCCTGATGCGCTGCAGGAGACCCGCGGTGAATGCGTCCATGGTGGGTTCGCCCCCTCTGCTTGGGTCGACGGCGGCACACGGCAGTCCGCCGTCAGGGAGTGGATGGGGTGTGCTCACGTCCTCCCCGGCACCCTGGGCCCAGAAACCTCGCAAGGCCAGGTAATCCTCACTTCTGCCCCGGGTGCCCCCCGTGTACAGCGCCTTACAGCCGGTTTACGGCTGAAACGGGCAGGATGGATGACGCAACACACGTGTGCCCTTTTGGGCTCGGAGGAAGGAAACGACGTGCGCGTACTCGTCGTCGAGGACGAGCAGCTGCTCGCCGATGCGGTGGCCACCGGCCTGCGCCGGGAGGCCATGGCCGTGGACGTCGTGTACGACGGCGCCGCCGCCCTGGAGCGGGTCGGCGTGAACGACTACGACGTGGTCGTGCTCGACCGGGACCTCCCGCTCGTGCACGGTGACGACGTGTGCCGGAAGATCGTCGAGCTCGGCATGCCCACCCGCGTGCTGATGCTGACCGCATCCGGCGACGTCAGCGACCGGGTGGAGGGCCTGGAGCTCGGGGCGGACGACTACCTGCCCAAGCCCTTCGCCTTCACCGAGCTGACCGCCCGCGTTCGAGCCCTCGGGCGGCGCACCACCGTCGCCCTGCCGCCCGTGCTGGAGCGGGCCGGGATCAAGCTCGACCCGAACCGGCGCGAGGTGTTCCGGGAGGGCAAGGAGGTCCAGCTGGCACCGAAGGAGTTCGCGGTGCTGGAGGTCCTGATGCGCAGCGAGGGGGCCGTCGTCTCGGCCGAGCAGCTGCTGGAGAAGGCCTGGGACGAGAACACCGACCCCTTCACCAACGTCGTGCGGGTGACCGTCATGACCCTGCGGCGCAAGCTCGGCGAGCCGCCCGTCATCGTGACCGTGCCCGGTTCCGGATACCGGATCTGATGCGCGTGGCAAGCAGTCCGGCGCCACCGGCGGTGCCACCGAAACCGACGTGGGACCCCGGCGAGCCCGAGGGTCCCTTCCCGTGGCTGCGGCCGACCATCCGGATACGCCTCACGCTGCTCTACGGCGGGATGTTCCTGATCGCGGGCATCCTGCTGCTGTCGATCATCTACCTGCTGGCGGCGCAGGCCCTGCGGCAGGGCAACGCCCTCCCGTTCACCATCGTCGGCGGCCAGGTGAAGGTCACCAGCAGTTCCTGCCCGGGCGTGGTGGGCGAACTGACCCCCGATCAGTTCAACGCCGCGATCGGCCAGTGCATCCTCGAACAGCGCAGGCACGCCCTGGACGACCTGCTGAGCCGTTCCCTGATGGCCCTGCTGGGGCTGAGCATCATCGCCTTCGCCTTCGGCTACGCGATGGCCGGCCGGGTGCTCTCGCCGCTCGGCAAGATCACCCGGACCGCCCGCCGGGTGGTCGGCACCGACCTGACCCGGCGGATCGAGCTGGACGGGCCGGACGACGAGCTCAAGGAGCTCGCCGACACCTTCGACGAGATGCTCGACCGGCTGGAGCGGGCCTTCACGGCCCAGCAGCGGTTCGTGGCGAACGCCTCGCACGAGCTGCGGACGCCGCTCGCGATCAACCGGACCCTGCTGGAGGTCCACCTCTCCGACCCCGGGGCCCCGGTCGAGCTCCAGCAGCTCGGAAAGACCCTGCTGGCCACCAACGAGCGCAGCGAGCAGCTGGTCGAGGGCCTGCTGCTGCTCGCCCGCAGCGAGAACCAGATCGTCGAGCGCAAGCCCGTCGACCTGGCGGAGGTCGCCTCGCGCGCCGTCGACCAGGTGCGGGGCGAGGCGGAGGCGAAGGGCGTCGAGATCCGCGGCGAGCGCGCGCTCGCCGTCGTCCAGGGCAACGGGGTCCTGCTGGAGCGGATCGCCCTCAACCTGGTGCAGAACGCCGTACGGTACAACGTGCCGGAGGGCGGCTGGGTGGAGGTCACCGCCGAGGCCCAGCACGGTCAGGCGGTCCTGCTGGTATCGAACACAGGTCCCGTGGTTCCCGCGTACGAGGTGGACAACCTCTTCGAGCCCTTCAGACGGCTGCGTACGGAGCGCACGGGCAGCGACAAGGGTGTCGGGCTGGGTCTGTCCATCGCGCGCTCCGTGGCGCGCGCACACGGTGGCAGGATCCAGGCGATGCCCCGGGAAGGCGGTGGCCTCGTGATGCGTGTCACTCTTCCCATGTGAGACCCCCACCCCGTGTTCGCTGTTGGCTGAATCCTTGTCTTGTGAAAACAATCGGTCCTGTGTGATCGATCACAGTGGCGAGTGTCGGGCCATGTGCGTTCTGTGACCCCGGGGCGGCCGGAACGCCCGGGAAGTCCGGGTTTCCGGCCTCCCGAATGGCGGGAAATACACGGGGTGGCGTTTGTGCAAGACGGCCCCCGGACCGTGTACGGTCCCGGTCGTCATCCCAGCCAATCGCCCCTTCAGGTGGGCGGCTGGGTGTCGATTGAGTAACAGACCTTGATGTGAGGCAAAATCTCCGCCTCAGGTCGGGCACAAGTCCGGCCTCTCGTGCGTTACGTGCGCTGAGACACCGCTAACACCCAGAGGGGGAGAGCGAACAATGGCAACGGACTACGACACCCCGCGCAAGACCGACGACGACGTCGACAACGACAGCATCGAGGAGCTCAAGGCTCGACGCAACGAGAAGTCGTCCTCGTCCGTCGACATGGACGAATTCGACTCGGCCGAGAGCCTGGAGCTTCCCGGTGCGGACCTCTCCAATGAGGAGCTGGCCGTCCGGGTCCTGCCCAAGCAGGCCGATGAGTTCACCTGCATGAGCTGCTTCCTGGTGCACCACCGCAGCCAGCTGGCACGTGAGAAGAACGGTCAGCCGATCTGTCGCGACTGCGACTGAGAGGCGTCGGCCGTGGCTGGCTCCACCCCCTTTCGGAAGCGCCGCTTCCGGAAAACAGGTGATCCGGCGGAGACGCAGGTGGCACTCCCGGCCCCGGAAACGGGTCCGGAAGCTCCCGGCGGCTCCGCCAGTGCGGGGATCGCCGTGCCCTCCGGTACCGCCCCAGCGGTGCCGTCGGCCACAGAGCCCGACGAGGGATCCCGGCAGCGGTCCGGGGCTCGTCGGATGCAAGCCGTCAGGAACGGTGTGCGCAAGGGCGGCGAAAGTGTCAGGGACGCCGCCCAGTACGTCACCGACAGGATCATCGAGAACGCACCGCGCGTTCCCGTCCGGGACCTCGCGGCACTGCGCGCGCAGTTCCCGGGACTCGGCCCCGATCAGCTTGCCGACAAGCTGATCTCGGGCGCCGCCACCGCCACGTCGACCGTCGGCGCGGGCATCGGCGCCGCGGCCATGCTGCCCGTCCCGCCCGCGATGCCGGCGGAACTGGCGGCGGAGATCACCAGCGTCGCGGCGATCGAGCTGAAGCTCATCGCCGAGCTCCACGAGGTCTACGGCCAGCGGCCGCCCGGCACCCTCCGGGAGCGCAGCTTCGCCTACCTGACCGCGTGGACGGAGGAGCGCGGGGTCGACCTCACCAAGCCGACGACGCTGAACGTGGCGCTCGGCGGTCAGATGAAGCGCGAACTGCGCCAGCAGATCATGAAGCGGATGATCCGCAGCCTGCCCAACGTCATGCCCTTCATGGTGGGCGCCGCCATCGGCGCGGTCATGAACCGGCGCGACACCCGGAAACTCGCCGAGAAGGTCCGTGGCGACCTGCGCGGGCGAGCGGTGGCCTGGGACGCCCTGCGCACGCTGCCGCCCCTGGAGCGGCCCGTCCAGCCCCTTCCCGAGGCCACCAGGGTCGCACTCGAGGGTCCCCGGACGTAAGCCCGGGACCGGATCGGACCGGACCGTCAGGCCGCCTGGGTCCGTGCGGCGCTCAGGGCCGCGACCAGGGCCTGCGGCTCGCGGGTGGAGACGTAGACGTACGGGGTCGGGTCGGCGGGGTCGGTGATCTCGATGCGGACCGCCGTCGGCACGTAGCTGCGCATCAGCATGAACGCGCGGGTGTCCGCCTTGTACGTGCGCCAGGCGCGCGACTCCTCGGCGTCCAGGATCTCGGGCTCGCCCAGGGCCGTCACCGGGATCCGTGCGTCCCCGGCCGCCAGG
This sequence comes from Streptomyces sp. NBC_01294, assembly GCF_035917235.1. Taxonomy (NCBI): domain Bacteria; kingdom Bacillati; phylum Actinomycetota; class Actinomycetes; order Kitasatosporales; family Streptomycetaceae; genus Streptomyces; species Streptomyces sp. NBC_01294. The sequence goes on along the minus strand of NZ_CP108423.1, from coordinate 2,006,282 downwards.
GCCCCGTTCACCACGCGCACGCGTGCGGAGCCGTACGAGCTCACCAGCAGCCCGGACAGCGCGGTGCCGCCGACCAGGCCGGCCAGCAGCGGCAGCGTGCCCAGCGGCAGCAGCATCAACGCGCACGCGAGGCCGATCAGTACGGCGATGGCCCACCAGGAGCGGGGGGCGGTCAGGCGTTCGTCGTGGTGCGCGGTGGAGAGCTGCATGGGCCCTAGCCTGCCACGAGGCGACCGGCGGGTAGCCGCGCGGGTAAGGTCTGCGGCTGTGAGTGGACGAAACACAGCGTTGACGCCCCCGGCCGATGCCACGGCACCGGTCCGGCACCCCGACGCGCCGGCGCCCGGTGAGCTGCTCGGAGCGCACTACGAGCACTGCTTCGGCTGCGGCGGGGGGCAGCCGCACGGACTCCATCTGGAGGCCCGCGCGGGCGAGGGCGTGAGCATCACCGCCGAGTTCACCGTCAAGGCGGCGCACCAGGGTGCCCCCGGGCTCGCCCACGGAGGGGTGCTCGCCACCGCGCTCGACGAGACGCTGGGTTCCCTGAACTGGCTGCTGCGCGTCATCGCCGTGACGGGGCGGCTGGAGACCGACTTCGTGCGGCCCGTGCCGGTGGGCACGGTGCTGTCCCTGGAGGCCGAGGTCACCGCCGTCGCCGGCCGGAAGATCTACTGCAGCGCCGTCGGCCGGATAGGCGGTCCGCAGGGCCCGGTCGCCGTACGTGCCGACGCCCTCTTCATCGAGGTGAAGGTCGACCACTTCATCGACAACGGACGGCCCGAGGAGATCCGGGCGGCGATGGCCGACCCGGACCAGGCCAGGCGCGCACGCGCCTTCGAGGTGAATCCCTGATGTCCCTGAACGACCACGGACCCCGCCACGACGTCGACGTGCTGATCCGCCGCGTCGACCCGGAGGTCCCCATCCCGGCGTACGGGCACCCCGGCGACGCCGGCTGCGACCTGGTGACCACCCAGGCCGCCGAGCTGGCTCCCGGCGAGCGCACCGTGCTGCCCACCGGGGTGTCGATCGCCCTGCCCGACGGGTACGCGGCCTTCGTGCACCCGCGATCGGGCCTGGCCGCACGCTGCGGGCTCGCCCTCGTGAATGCCCCGGGGACGGTGGATGCCGGGTACCGTGGGGAGATCAAGGTGATCGTGGTCAATCTCGACCCTCGCGAGAGCGTCCGGTTCGAGCGTTTCGACCGCATTGCCCAGCTGGTTGTCCAGCGGGTCGAGAAGGTGCGCTTCCACGAGGTGGCGGAACTTCCCGGCTCGGCCCGGGCCGAGGGGGGTTTCGGCTCCACCGGCGGTCATGCGGCCGTGGCCGGATCCGGGGCTGGTCAGCAGGGTGGGAATGGCTACGCTTCGGTCGTAACCGACCGGGAAGGACAGTGACGTGTTCGGACGTCGCAAGAAGAACGACTCCGCCAAGGACGGCGGCGCGGCCGAGCAGGTCGTGGACGGCGTCGGCTCGGATGAGCAGGACGACGCGGGCGAGCAGGACGACGCCGTCGCGCCGCGCAGGGTGAACCTGCCGCCGGCCCCGCGGCCCGACGGCCCGTGGGACGTCTCCGAGGTGCTCGGGGACCCGGCCGACGGCCGGGTCGACCTGGGCGGCATCCTCGTACCCGGTGTCGAGGGCATGGAACTGCGCGTCGAGGTCGCCGGTGACGCGATCGTCGCCGCGACCGTGGTGCTGGGCGACAGCGCCGTGCAGCTGCAGGCCTTCGCGGCACCCAGGAAGGAAGGCATCTGGGGCGAGGTCCGCGAGGAGATCGCCTCGGGCATTACCCAGCAGGGCGGCATCATCGACGAGGCCCAGGGCTCCCTGGGCTGGGAGCTGCGAGCCCAGGTGCCCGTACCGCTCCCGGACGGGCAGACCGGCGCCCAGCTGGTCCGCTTCGTCGGCGTCGACGGCCCGCGCTGGTTCCTGCGCGGCGTCATCTCCGGCCAGGGCGCGGTGCGCCCCGAGTCGGCGGGCGTGCTGGAGCAGATCTTCCGGGACACCGTCGTCGTCCGCGGCGACGGCCCGATGGCGCCCCGCGACCCGATCGTCCTGAAGCTGCCGAACGACGCCCAGATGGTGCCGGACGGCGTGCAGACGACGGAGGAGCAGGAAGGCTCCCGCTTCGGCGGGGGCATGGGCCAGCTGGAGCGCGGCCCGGAGATCACCGAGGTCCGCTGACCTCGGACGGGCCTCGCGCACAGGAGGCCGCGTCATGTTCCGGCCGGTGGGCCCTACTCCTTCGGGGGTAGGGCCCACCGGCCTTCGCGCACCGCGTCAGGGATCCGTCAGGGATCGGCCGCGGGGCACCGATCGGTGCGTGCGCGGTGTGGACGTCCCCGAGAATGGGGCACATGGGACGCGGCAAGCTCAGGATCTATCTCGGCGCGGCACCCGGTGTGGGCAAGACCTACGCGATGCTCTCCGAGGGTCATCGCAGGGTGGAGCGGGGCGCGGACTGCGTCGTCGGCTTCGTCGAGCACCACGGGCGGCCGCGTACGGAGGTCATGCTCCACGGCCTCGAACAGGTGGAGCGCACGGCGCTGACGTACCGCGGGGCCTCCTTCACCGAGATGGACGTGGACGCGGTCCTCGCCCGCCGGCCCGCGATCGCGCTCGTGGACGAGCTCGCGCACACCAACGTGCCCGGCTCGCGCAACGCCAAGCGCTGGCAGGACGTGGAGGAGCTGCTGCGGGCCGGCATCGACGTCGTGTCCACGGTGAACATCCAGCACCTGGAGTCGCTCGGCGACGTGGTCGAGTCGATCACCGGGGTGCGGCAGCGGGAGACCGTGCCGGACGAGGTGGTCCGCCGGGCCGACCAGGTCGAGCTGGTCGACATGTCCCCGCAGGCGCTGCGCCGGCGGATGGCGCACGGGAACATATACAAGCCCGAGAAGGTCGACGCGGCCCTGTCCAACTACTTCCGGCCGGGCAACCTCACCGCCCTGCGCGAGCTCGCGCTGCTGTGGGTGGCCGACCGGGCGGACGAGTACCTCCAGCAGTACCGGGGCGAGCACGACATCCGCTCGACCTGGCAGGCGCGGGAGCGGATCGTCGTCGGGCTCACCGGCGGGCCCGAGGGGCGCACGCTCATCCGGCGTGCCTCACGGGTGGCGGCCAAGGGCTCGGGCAGCGAGATCCTGGCCGTCTACATCGCCCGCAGCGACGGCCTGACCGCGGCCTCGCCCAAGGAGCTGGCGGTCCAGCGGACCCTGGTCGAAGACCTGGGCGGAACGTTTCACCATGTGATCGGCGACAACGTCCCCGACGCGCTGCTCGCCTTCGCGCGCGGGGTCAACGCCACCCAGATCGTGCTCGGCTCCAGCCGCCGCCGCTCGTGGCAGTACGTGTTCGGGCCCGGCGTCGGCGCGAGCGTGGCCCGCGACTCGGGGCCCGACCTCGACGTGCACATCGTCACGCACGAGGAGGTCGCCAAGGGGCGCGGCCTGCCCGTGGTCCGCTCGGCCGCCCGGCTCGGGCGCAACCGGATCCTCGCCGGCTGGGTGGTGGGGGTGATCTTCCCGCTGCTGCTGTGCCTGCTGCTCACGCACATCTCCGCGGACCCCGGGCTCGCCAACGACATGCTGCTCTTCCTGGCGCTGACGGTGGCGGCGGCGCTGCTCGGCGGGCTCTGGCCGGCCCTGGCCTCGGCCGCCGTCGGCTCGCTGCTGCTGAACTACTACTTCGCTCCGCCGCTGTACCGGTTCACCGTCTCCGACCCCCGGAACATCGTCGCCATCGCCGTCTTCTTCGGCGTCGCCGTCTCCGTGGCCTCCGTGGTGGACCTGGCCGCCCGGCGCACTCACCAGGCGGCCAGGCTGCGCGCCGAGTCCGAGATCCTCTCCTTCCTGGCCGGCAGCGTGCTGCGCGGCGAGACCACGCTGAACGCGCTGCTGGAGCGGGTGCGCGAGACCTTCGCGATGGAGTCCGTCGCCCTGCTGGAGCGGTCGAGCGACGTGGAGCCCTGGAAATCGGCCGGCAGCGTCGGCCCGAGGCCCGTCGCCCGGCCCGAGGACGCCGATGTGGACATGCCCATCGGGGACCACATGGCGCTGGCCCTGTCCGGGCGCGTGCTGCCCGCCGAGGACCGCCGGGTGCTCGGCGCCTTCGCCGCCCAGGCGGCGGTGGTCCTGGACCGCCAGCGGCTGGTCGGCGAGGCCGAGGAGGCCCGCCGGATGGCCGAGGGCAACCGGATCCGGACCGCGCTGCTGGCCGCCGTCAGCCATGATCTCCGTACGCCGCTCGCCTCCATCAAGGCGTCCGTGACCTCCCTGCGCTCCGATGACGTCGAGTGGTCCGAGGAGGACCGGGCCGTGCTCCTCGAAGGCATCGAGGACGGCGCCGACCGCCTGGACCACCTGGTGGGCAACCTGCTCGACATGTCCCGGCTGCAGACCGGCACCGTCACCCCGCTGATCCGGGAGATCGACCTCGACGAGGTGGTCCCGATGGCCCTGGGCGGCGTACCCGAGGGCAGTGTGGTGCTGGACGTGTCCGAGACGCTGCCCATGGTGGCGGTGGACCCGGGGCTGCTGGAGCGGACCGTGGCCAACGTGGTGGAGAACGCCGTCAAGTACAGCCCGGCGCGGGAGCCGGTGCTGGTGGCGGCCAGCTTCCTCGACGACCGGGTCGAGGTACGGGTCGTCGACCGCGGGCCGGGTGTGCCCGACGAGGCCAAGGACCGGATCTTCGCCCCGTTCCAGCGGCACGGGGACGCCCCGCGCGGGGCCGGCGTGGGCCTCGGGCTCGCGGTCGCCCGCGGGTTCGCCGAGGCCATGGACGGCACCCTGGCGGCCGAGGACACCCCCGGCGGCGGGCTGACCATGGTGCTCACCCTGCGCGCGGTGCCCCGCGAGGGGGCCGCGGCACGTGTCACGGTGGACGGCGAAGGCCTCGGCGCGGCTGCGGACAACGGCGATGGCCTGGGCGCGGCTGCGGAAACCGGCGAAGACCTCGGCGCGGCTGCGGAAACCGGCGACGGCGCCGGAGCGGACCCAGGGGAAAGCGATCACGACCGTGATCGGATGATGCGACAGAAGGCAGGACCTCAATGACCCGGGTGCTCGTGGTGGAAGACGAGCCGCAGATCGTCCGAGCCCTTGTGATCAACCTGAAGGCGCGCAGGTACGAGGTCGACGCCGCCGCGGACGGCGCGAGCGCGCTGGAGCTCGCGGCGGCCCGCCACCCCGACGTGGTCGTCCTCGACCTCGGCCTGCCCGACATGGACGGCATCGAGGTGATCAAGGGGCTGCGCGGCTGGACCCGGGTGCCGATCCTGGTGCTCTCCGCCCGCCACACCTCCGACGAGAAGGTCGAGGCGCTGGACGCGGGCGCCGACGACTACGTCACCAAGCCCTTCGGCATGGACGAGCTGCTGGCCCGGCTGCGCGCCGCCGTCCGCCGGGCGGAACCGGCCGCCGGCTCCGGCGAGGACGAGGTGGTCGTGGAGACCGAGGGCTTCACCGTGGACCTGGCCGCGAAGAAGGCCGTACGGGAAGGGCGCGACGTACGGCTGACGCCCACCGAGTGGCACCTGCTGGAGGTCCTGGTCCGCAACGGCGGCAAGCTGGTCAGCCAGAAGCAGCTGCTCCAGGAGGTCTGGGGGCCCTCGTACGGCACCGAGACCAACTATCTGCGGGTCTACATGGCGCAGCTGCGGCGCAAGCTGGAGGCCGACCCCTCGCATCCGCGGCACTTCATCACGGAACCGGGCATGGGATACCGCTTCGAGAGGTAGTGCGCACGCCGGTACGCTTCCCTGTATGAGTGCTGAACCGCGTCCCGAGAAGCTCGCGAAGCCGGCCCGGCCGGCGGGCCGGTTCCGCCGGATGATCGAGCGGCTTTCCACCTCGCAGGAGGAGCTGCATTCGGCGGAGCTGCAGGAGGATGCAGAAGCCGCGGGGTGCACGCGGATCTGCGACTGCCACGACCGCCAGATAGTCAAGGTGACGGGCACCCTGCGTACCGTCACCCTGCGGCCGCGGGCGGGCGTCCCCGCCCTGGAGGCCGAGCTGTTCGACGGCTCGGCCGCCCTGGACGTGGTCTGGCTCGGGCGTCGCTCGATCGTGGGAATCGAGCCCGGTCGGCGCATGATCGCCTCCGGGCGCATCGCCATGAGCCGCGGCCGCCGCACGCTCTTCAATCCGAAGTACGAACTCCGACCGCTCGGACAGGAGCACTGACCGGTGACGTCACTCGACAAACCGACCACCCCGGACCCCGCCGGCGGGCCTTCCGGCGACGACCAGAAGGCCGTGACGCAGGCGGCGCTCTTCGACGCCTTCGGAGGCATCCGGGGCACCGTGGAGACGATGCTGCCGGGGCTGCTCTTCGTCATGATCTACACGATCAACAAGGACGTGAAGCTGTCCGCCATCGCGGCGGGCGCGGTCGCGGTCCTGCTGGTGATCGTGCGGCTGCTGCGCAAGGACACGGTGAAGCACGCCTTCAGCGGGGTCTTCGGCGTGGGCGTGGGCGTGGCCTTCGCCCTGTTCACGGGCAGCGCCAAGGGCTTCTACCTGCCGGGCATGATCTACGGCGTCGGCCTGGGCGTGGCCTTCACGGTCTCGGCCCTGGTGGGCTTCCCGCTGCTGGGCGTGATCCTGGGCCCGGTGTTCAAGGAGAACCTGTCCTGGCGCACCCGCAACCCGGGGCGCAAGAAGGCGTACGTCAAGGCGAGCCTGGCCTGGGGCCTGATCTTCCTCGCCAAGTACGCGATCCTCTTCCCGCTGTACTGGTGGGGCGACGCGACGCAGCTGGGCTGGGTGCTGATCGCGCTCAAGCTCCCGCCGATGGTGCTCGCGGTGTACTTCACCTGGGTCTTCCTGGCCAAGGCCCCGCCGCCGATCGACGTGATCGCGGAGTGGGAGGCCAAGGAGGCCGCCGAAGCCGCCGCCAAGGGGCCGAAGGCCTGACGGCGCACAGCTGACGAAGGGGGCGGGACCGGCCGAGGCGGCCGGTCCCGCCCCCTTCGCACGGCCGCAACCCCGTTGTCGGGAGCGCGCCTGCGGGCGCAGGGGGAGTCCGGGGGGCCGGCGGGCCGGGGTAGCCGGGATACCGGGGTGCCGGGTCGTACCCGTGCGGTACCCACCCGGGGCGGCCCGGGCGGGAAGCCCGAAGGGGGCGCGCCCCGCTGGGCGCGCCCCCCTCGTCGTCGAGCGTGCCCGCAGGGCTAGCGGCGGGCCTGGAGGAGGTCCTCCAGCTGCTCCTCGCGTGCCTGGGCGGCCACGAAGAGCAGTTCGTCGCCGGGCTCCAGGGTTTCCTCCCCGTGCGGGGTGAGGACCCGGTTGCCCCGGATGATCGTGACCAGCGAGGTGTCCTCGGGCCAGGTGATCTCGCTGATCTGGGTGCCCGCGACCGAGGAGTCGGCCGGCAGGGTCAGCTCGACGAGGTTGGCGTCGCCGTGGCTGAAGCGCAGCAGCCGCACCAGGTCGCCGACGCTGACGGCCTCCTCGACCAGGGCCGACATCAGGCGCGGCGTGGAGACCGCGACGTCCACGCCCCAGGACTCGTTGAAGAGCCACTCGTTCTTCGGGTTGTTGACGCGGGCCACCACGCGCGGTACCCCGTACTCGGTCTTGGCGAGCAGCGAGACGACGAGGTTGACCTTGTCGTCGCCGGTCGCCGCGATGACCACGTTGCAGCGCTGCAGCGCGGCCTCGTCCAGCGAGGTGATCTCGCAGGCGTCGGCCAGCAGCCACTCGGCCTGCGGCACCCGCTCCACCGAGATGGCGGTCGGTGCCTTGTCGACCAGGAGAACCTCGTGGCCGTTCTCCAGCAGCTCGCCCGCGATGGAGCGGCCCACCGCGCCTGCCCCGGCGATCGCGACCCTCATGCGTGTGCCTCCTCAGGCCCTTCGGCGAACGCCGCCTCGACCTTGTCGATCTCGTCGGTGCGCATCATCACGTGGACGAGGTCGCCCTCCTGCAGGACCGTCGCCGACGTGGGCAGGACGGCCTCGCCCAGGCGGGTCAGGAAGGCGACGCGGACGCCGGTCTCCTCCTGGAGCTTGCTGACCTTGTGCCCGATCCAGGCCTCGGAGGCGTGCACCTCGGCGAGCTGCACGGCGCCGCTCGGGTCGCGCCACAGGGGCTCGGCGCCCGAGGGCAGCAGCCGGCGCAGCATCTGGTCGGCGGTCCACCGCACGGTCGCGACGGTGGGGATGCCGAGACGCTGGTAGACCTCGGCGCGCTTGGGGTCGTAGATACGGGCGGCGACGTTCTCGACGCCGAACATCTCCCGGGCCACGCGAGCGGCGATGATGTTGGAATTGTCACCACTGCTGACGGCGGCGAAGGCGCCCGCGTCCTCGATCCCCGCCTCCCGCAGGGTGTCCTGGTCGAAGCCGACCCCGGTGACGCGGCGGCCGCCGAATCCGGCGCCGAGCCGGCGGAATGCGGTGGGGTCCTGGTCGACGACGGCGACCGTATGCCCCTGCTGTTCCAGGGTTTGCGCGAGGGCGGAGCCCACTCTTCCGCAGCCCATAATGACGATGTGCACGGCCGTCCTTCCGGCTGTCAGCGACTCGCTGGTTCCCAGCCTCATTGCATGCTCTGGTTTAACAGGGTCTCAGACCATGGCCCAAGCTACACACGGGCGGTCACCGTTGGGGCCTGTTGCGCCGCAGTCGTGGTGCGCTCGGGGAGGAATTGCGGCGGGATTGCGGTATGAGGGGGTGGGGGTTCGTCAGTCTGATTTCGAACGCTTACGATCCTCTGCGTGTCCAAACTGACCGACGTGCCCAAACGGATCCTGATCGGCCGGGCGCTACGCAGCGACCGCCTCGGTGAAACCCTCCTTCCCAAGCGGATCGCGCTTCCCGTCTTCGCGTCCGATCCGCTCTCCTCCGTGGCGTACGCCCCCGGTGAGGTTCTGCTGGTCCTGTCGATCGCGGGCGTGTCGGCGTACCAGTACAGCCCGTGGATCGCCCTCGCGGTCGTCGTGCTGATGTTCACCGTCGTCGCGTCCTACCGCCAGAACGTCCACGCCTACCCGAGCGGTGGCGGCGACTACGAGGTGGCCAACACCAACCTCGGACCCAGGGCCGGCCTGACCGTGGCGAGCGCCCTGCTCGTCGACTACGTCCTGACCGTCGCCGTCTCGATCTCCTCCGGAGTCGAGAACCTCGGCGCCGCCGTGCATTTCGTCATCGAGCACAAGGTGCTCTCGGCGATCGTCATGATCCTTCTTCTCACGCTGATGAACCTGCGCGGAGTGAAGGAGTCCGGCAAGCTCTTCGCGATCCCGACGTATGTGTTCGTCGCCGCCGTCTTCGTCATGATCGCCTGGGGTGCCTGGAAGGGCCTCGTCCTCGACGAGACGATGACGGCGCCGACCGCCGACCTGGAGATCAAACCCGAGCAGCAGGGCCTGGCCGGCTTCGCCATGGTCTTCCTGCTGCTGCGCGCCTTCTCCTCCGGCTGTGCGGCCCTGACGGGCGTCGAGGCGATCAGCAACGGCGTACCCGCCTTCCGCAAGCCCAAGAGCAGGAACGCCGCGACCACCCTCGCCTACATGGGCGGCCTGGCGGTCACCATGTTCTGCGGGATCATCGGCCTGGCCATGGCCAGCGACGTGCGGATGGCCGAGAACCCGGCCGAGGACCTGCTGTCGAACGGCGTCCCGGTCGGCCCCGAGTACGTCCAGGACCCGGTGATCTCGCAGGTGGCCGAGGCCGTCTTCGGCGCCGGCAGCTTCCTCTTCATCCTGCTGGCCGCGGCCACCGCACTGGTGCTGTTCCTGGCCGCGAACACCGCGTACAACGGCTTCCCGCTGCTCGGCTCGATCCTCGCGCAGGACCGTTACCTCCCGCGCCAGCTGCACACGCGCGGCGACCGGCTCGCCTTCTCCAACGGCATCGTGCTGCTCGCGGGCGCCGCCATACTGCTCGTCTGGATCTACGACGCGGACTCGACCAAGCTGATCCAGCTCTACATCGTCGGCGTGTTCGTCTCCTTCACCCTGAGCCAGATCGGCATGGTCCGGCACTGGAACCGCCACCTGAAGACGGAGCGTGACGTCGCGGCCCGCCGGCGGATGTACCGCTCCCGGGCCATCAACACCTTCGGCGCCTTCTTCACCGGCATGGTGCTGGTCGTCGTCCTCGCCACCAAGTTCACCCACGGCGCCTGGGTGGCCCTGCTCGGCATGCTGATCTTCTACGGCACGATGAGCGCGATCCGGAAGCACTACGACCGCGTCTCCGCCGAGATCGCCGCCGCCGAGGGCCCCAGCGACGACAGCGTGCGGCCCTCCCGGGTCCACTCGATCGTCCTGGTCTCCAAGGTCCACAAGCCCACGCTGCGCGCCCTGGCCTTCGCCAAGCTGACCCGCTCGGACACCCTGGAGGCGCTCAGCATCAGCGTCGACGCGGCCGAGACCAAGGCGCTGCGAGACGAGTGGGACCGCCGCGGGATCAACGTCCCGCTCAAGATCCTCGACTCGCCGTACCGGGAGATCACCCGCCCGGTGGTCGAGTACGTCAAGGGCCTGCGCAGCGAGAACCCGCGCGACGCGGTCAGCGTCTACATCCCGGAGTACGTCGTCGGCCGCTGGTACGAGCACCTCCTGCACAACCAGAGCGCGCTGCGGCTCAAGGGCCGGCTGCTCTTCACGCCCGGCGTGATGGTCACCTCGGTGCCCTACCAGCTGGAGTCCTCGGAACTCGCCAAGAAGCGGGCGAAGAAGCGGGCCGAGTGGAACGCCCCGGGCGCGGTGCGCCGCGGACCGGTGGACACGCCGCGGCCCCCGAAGGAACCCTCCGCGAAGGGCTGAGAGCCGAAGAGGTTGGTGAACGGCCGGACGAGATCCACGTAAACTGGTGGGTCGGTCGTCCGGCCGTTTTCCTTTTCAGTTTTTTGGAGTCTCCCCACCATGACGAGCGCCGAGCAGAACGAGAAGCAGTCACTGGTCGGGGAGGAATACGAGGTCGAGGTCGGCCCCGTCGCGCACGGCGGGCACTGCATCGCCCGTACGTCCGACGGGCGGGTCCTGTTCGTCCGCCACACGCTGCCCGGCGAGAAGATCGTGGCTCGTGTGACGGAGGGCGACGAGGACTCCCGCTACCTGCGCGCCGACGCGATCACCGTGCTGGACGCCTCCAAGGACCGCGTCGAGGCCCCCTGCCCGTACGCCGGCCCCGGCAAGTGCGGCGGCTGCGACTGGCAGCACGCCAAGCCCGGTGCCCAGCGCCGGCTCAAGGGCGAGGTCGTCGCCGAGCAGCTGAAGCGGCTCGCCGGGCTCACCCCGGAGGAGGCCGGCTGGGACGGCACCGTGATGCCCGCCGAGGGCGACAAGCTGCCGGCCGGGCAGGTGCCGCAGTGGCGCACCCGCGTGCAGTTCGCCATCGACGAGGACGGCATCGTCGGCCTGCGCAAGCACCGCTCGCACGAGATCGAGCCGATCGACCACTGCATGATCGCGGCTCCCGGTGTTTCGGAACTGGGCATCGAGAAGCAGGACTGGCCGCAGATGGAGACGGTGGAGGCCATCGCGGCCACCGGCTCCGGCGACCGCCAGGTCGTCCTCACCCCCCGCCCCGGCGGCCGCCTCCCGCTCGTCGAGCTGGACAAGCCGGTCTCGGTCCTCCGGGTCGAGGAGAAGGACGGCGGAGTCCACCGCGTCCACGGCCGCCCCTTCGTGCGCGAGCGCGCGGACGGCCGTACGTACCGCGTGGGCATGGGCGGCTTCTGGCAGGTCCACCCGCAGGCCGCCGACACCCTGATCAAGGCCGTCATGCAGGGCCTGATGCCGCGCAAGGGCGAGATGGCCCTCGACCTCTACTGCGGCGTCGGCATCTTCGCGGGCGCGCTGGCGGAGCGGCTCGGCGACACGGGCGCGGTGCTCGGCATCGAGACGACGAAGCGCGCGGTGGAGGACGCCCGGCACAACCTGGCGGACTTCCCGCGGGTGCGCATCGAGCAGGGCAAGGTCGAGCAGATCCTCCCGAAGACCGGGATCACGGAGTGCGACCTGGTCGTCCTGGACCCGCCCCGCGCGGGCGCCGGCAAGCAGACGGTCCGCCACATCGCGGGCCTCTCGGCCCGCCGCATCGCGTACGTGGCGTGCGACCCGGCGGCGCTGGCCCGCGACCTGGGCTACTTCAAGGAGAACGGCTACAAGGTCCGCACCCTGCGCGTCTTCGACCTCTTCCCGATGACGCACCACGTGGAGTGCGTCGCGATCCTTGAGCCGGTGAAGAAGGACGCCTGACCTGCGGTTTCGTGGGTGCGCAGTATGTGCGGTGTGGGCGTTACGGGCGATATCTTGACGCCGAAATGACGCTCGTGACGCTCAAATGACGCTCGTTCTGATGGGGCGTCACCTGGGCTGATCGTGCAGGTCACGCTGGGTGGGAGGCGCACTTGCCGAGTGCCGGCTTTGCGGGAGCGTGACGAAAATCAGCTGGGTTTCAGCGCCGCTGATTGCGGCGGCAGGGCCTGAGATTCTCGGCGCGGAGTTCAGGGATTCCGGCAGCAACGGTGAACCGTTGAGGGAGTTCGGGCGTTGCACGTGGCTCTCGGCCCATACGATCATGGGCCGCGCTCAGCGGCTGCGAGCTGCGGAGCGGCAGGGTCCGGCGTGCCTCCTGTTTTCCCTGCGCTGCGCAGCCGTGCAGGCGATTCTCTTGGGGGTGTGCATCCAGGCAGGTGGTGTTGCCAGTACGGATGTGCCTTCGCTGAGCCCCGTCGTGTGCCGGGTCCTCACGGGCTCAGGTGGACCTGCATGACCGCCACGGCAAGCGGCGGAAAGCCCCTCGACGTCAAGATCCACCGGCTCGCGCGTCCGGGCGGTTGAGTCTCCAGCGGCTGGAAGGTCCAGGATCTCGCCCATGGAAGACGAACACCCCGACGTGCTCACCATCGGCCAGCTCGCGCACCGCACCGGACTTGCGGTGCGCACCCTGCGCTTCTGGTCGGACGAGGGAGCGGTGCCGCCCGTGGCCCGCTCCGCGAGAGGCTACCGGCTGTACGACGCAGAGTCCGTGGCCCGCGTCGAGCTGGTCCGCACCCTGCGGGAGCTGGGCCTCGGGCTCGACGACGTGTGCCGCGTCCTGACCGGCCGCACCACGGTCGTCGAGGTCGCCGACGCGCACGTGGCCGCGCTCGACGCGCAGATCCGCTCCCTCAAGGTGAGCCGGGCAGTCCTGTCCACCGTATCGAAACGTGGTTCGACCACTGAGGAGACAGCGCTGATGAATCGGTTGGCACGGCTTTCCGCCGCCGAACGCAAGCAGATCATCGACGAGTTCAAGGAGGAGGTGTTCGGGGGTCTCGACATCGACCCGCGCCTGCGTGACCGCATGCGCACCTTCAGCATCGATCTGCCCGACGACCCCGCACCTGAGCAGGTCGACGCCTGGATCGAACTGGCCGAGCTGGTGCGGGACCCCGGTTTCCGAGCCCGGATGCGCACCATGCTGGAGCTGACCACCCCGGTCCCCGGGCAGAATCGTGCCCCCGGGGCGTCCATCTGGTGGGCCAGGCAGGTCGTGCAGACCGTCGCGGAGGTGAGAAAACGCGGGATCGCCCCCGAGGGACCGGCAGCGGCCGAAGTGCTGTCCGAGCTGTTCGGCGACGCCGATCGGGCCGCCGTGCTGTTGTGCCTGGAGGCCGGGATCGAGGCGGGGGCGGAACGCTACCGCAGGCTCGTCGCCCGCGTGCGCGGACAGTATTCGTCTCCCGACGCGTCCGAGGAGCTGGAGTGGCTGGCGCGAGCCCTGCGTGCGGCGGATCAAGCCTGACCGGCCGTACCGCCCCTGCCCCGCATGGGTTGGGGCGAGCCGGGGCGAGTCGACGCGAGCCGTGGTGGTGACCGCCGTCACGAGGGGGCGGCCGGTCGGCCGTGCTGCTCCATCAGTACCTCCCGCAACGACTGGGGAAGGCCGCCGTCCACCCGGGCTGGGGCGCCTTCACCCCCGGCTGGATCACCCGGTGTAAGAGCACACCGGCCCCGCTTGACCCGGCCCACGCGGCAAGAAGTCTCTCCCCCACGTGGCATGTGGCGGGGATCACGTCGGGGGGAAAACCTGCGGCCCGGCTCGGGCGTCTAGGGGGTGTGAGATCAGTGAGAGCAGCACTGCACGAGTTGGACGAGGAGCGTCTCGTCCGGCTGGTGGCCAAGGGCGACCGTGCCGCGTTCGAGGAGTTGTACCGGCGTACGTCGCCGTGGATGGCCCTGCGGCTGCGCCGCCGCTGCGCGGACGAGCAGATCGTCGCCGAGGTCATGCAGGAGACGTATCTGGCGGTGTGGCGCGCGGCGGGTGCGTTCGCCGGGGCCGCGGCCGGAGGAACGGCCGTCGGCTGGACGTCGCGCCGACGGCCTACGCCTGGGAGATCCAGGCCACCGGGCTGAAGGTCAGAGTCGGCAGGAACCGGATGGCCGTCGACGGGCTCGACCTGTCGCTGGGCACCGGCGTACACGGACTCCTCGGCCCCAACGGGGCGGGCAAGACCACCCTCATCCGGACACTGGCCACCGTACTGTGCCCCACCGAGGGCACCCTGGAGCTGCTCGGCCAGTCCACGGGCGGCATGGGCGAGCACCGTGCGCTGCGCCGCCGGATCGGTTACCTGCCGCAGGAGTTCGGCTACTACAAGCGCTTCACGGTGCGCGAGTTCGTCGAGTACATGGCCTGGTTGAAGGAGGTGCCCAAGGCGGACATCCCCGGGGCGGTGCAGCGCGCCGTGGAGCGGGTGGGTCTGGCGGACCGCGCCGACGAGAAGATGAAGGCCCTGTCGGGCGGCATGGTGCGCAGGGTCGGCATCGCCCAGGCCATCGTCAACGACCCGACGATCCTGCTGCTGGACGAGCCGACGGTCGGCCTGGACCCGGCGCAGCGGCTGCGCTTCCGCGAGCTGCTGCAGGAGCTGGGCAAGGACACCTGCGTGCTCGTCTCGACCCACCTGGTGGAGGACGTCGCCGCCGCCTGCACCGACGTGGTGCTCTTCGCCGAGGGCAAGCTGGTCTTCCAGGGCCCTCCAGACGAGCTGGCCTCGATAGGCGGCCCCGAACACGTGGGCGACAGCCCGCTGGAGCGCGGCTACTCGGCGCTGCTGCAGGGCCCCGAGCAGTCAAGGGGCGCCTGGTGAACATCCGCGTCCTGCGCATCGAGCTGAAGCGCTCCATCGCCCCGTGGGCCGGCGCCGTGGTCCTGACGACGGCGCTGGCGTTCCTGTACCTGATTCCCGGACAGCACTGGAGGGGCACCACAGCGTGGACGGCCCAGTGGACGTCCATGGCCCTGTGGACCCGCTCCCTGCTGTTCTATCTGTGGCCGCTCGCTGTGGGGTTCGGGGCGCTCCAGGGCCTGCGTGACCACCGCTCGAAGATGTCCGAGCTGCTGACGACCACACCGCGTCCCGCCTGGCACCGCGCGGCCAAGGGGGCGGGCACGACAGCGATCACGCTGGCCTCGGCCTTCGCGCTCCTCGTCCTCGTGGGCGCGGTCCCGGTGCTCGCCAACACCGACTACACGCACCTCGGGTGGCTGCCGATCTCGCTGGTGGGGGCACTCGCTCTCGTCGCGGGGGCCGTGCTGGGCATGGGGGTCGGGCGGGCCCTGCCGTCCGCGCTCACCCCGCCCGCGCTGGCCATGGGCGCCCTCGTGTTCACGACCCTCATGCACATGTCGTTGGGCCGGACGGAGACGATCACGGCGACGGGGTTCCCGAGCACGGAGCCGAACCGGGTCTCCTTGCTGTCACCGGCGGTGGAAGAGGTGCGCGAGGCGCTCGTCACGCTCTCCGCCTCCGTGCACGTCGGGCAGACGATCTGGCTGCTCGGCATGGCCGCGACCGGCTTCGCGCTGCTGGTCGCCGCGACCCCCCGCGCCCGGCTGATCGCCCTGACGCCCGTCCTGGCGGGCGCGGTGCTCGCCCTGCTCGTCCTCCCCTCCGACCCGCGCCGGATGTATGTCGTCGATGAGGCCGCCGCGGAGCTGGTGTGCGACGGCCCGGTGTGCGTGACGAAGACGCACCAGGCACGACTCGCCGACCTCGCGGGTCCCGGTAAGGCGGCCCTCCACCTGCTGCACGGCGCCCTGGGCAGCCAGGCGCCGGTCTCGGTCCGGGAGAACACCGCCGTACTGCCGAACGGCTCCACGCCGCAGTGGTCCCGCAAGACCGTTCTCTTCGACTTCGACGACGACATCATCGCCGCCGCGAAGGGCGAGGAGCTGACCTGGGCCCTGCTCGCCAAAGGCATGGTGCCAGGGTGCGCCCCCGTCGGCTGGAGCAGCTTCGGGGGAGATGAGTTCGCGCAGCCGGTCGCGGTGGGCTGGGTTCTCGGGGACCTTCGGTCGCTGCCCGGCACAGGAGCAGAAAGTTTGCGCCGCAAGATCGACGCCGAGGCCCGCCCGGTGTGGACGGAACTCAAGGCGCTGCCGCGGGCCGAGCAGCTCTCGAGGATCGACGCGATGCGCGCTGCCGCGCTCTCCTGCAAGGGTGACGCGTTCGACGCGCTGAAGGGCGGTGCGTCCCGGTGAGGTGGCTGACGCTGTACGCGCGCTCGCGGCAGGTGCCCGCGTCACTCGCCGTGGTGGTGATCGGTGCGGTGGTGGTGTGGGCACTTGCCCGGGACGGCAGCGGGGGGCCCGGCGATCCGCGGATGCCCGCGCTCGTGATCGTCGCGGGGGCGACGGCGGCCTCGACCGGGCTCGGCGGGCAGGACGTCGCACTGGACCGGACGGCCGCGATCCGCTGGGTGCTCCGCAGGGCGGCGCATGTGCTGCTCATCGGCGCGGTCGTCGGCGCGGTGCTGCTGGCGGTGCAGGCGATGGGCGAGGACCTGGCCACCACCGCGTTCGTCGTCCGGAACAGCGCGGGGCTGATGGGGCTCGTCGCCATCGGGGCGACGGTGGGCGGGGCACAGTACGCGTGGACGCTGCCGATCGCCTGGCTGTCGTTCTCGCTCTTCGCCCCGGCCCCGACGAGTGCGCCGATGCAGGTGGCGACCTGGATGCTGCTGCCACCCGGCACGGCAGCGGGCACCTGGACGGCTCTGGTCCTCGCGGTCGCCGGCACCGCGGCCTACGCGGTCGCGGGCCCGAGACGGTAACTGGATCGGGCCACCGGACCGGGACACGGCTGTGGCAGCGAGGGGCTGAAAACCCGGCCCGAGTACACAAAGGGGGTGATGACCGCAGCGCGGTCGCGTGCGGCGTGCGCACGCATCGGATCGAACACCCACCACGCGGCCTCGCTCATCCGGACCCGGCCCGACCGCGTCGGCGCGGACAAGGTCTACTCCGCCCGGAAGATCCGCGCCTACCTCCGAAAGCGCGGCATCGCCTGCACGATCCCCGAACGGATAGGCCAGGTCAACGGATCGCCTACGGCGCGGTGAGAGCCTGTGCCGGCTCGACCACGTCGCCCACCGGCGACGCAACGTCGTCGAACGCTGCTTCCACCGCCTCAAACAATGGCGCGGCATCGCCACCCGCTACGACTGTGAGGATGTTCGGGTGCCGCTCCGGGCGGTGGTCTGACTCGCGCTACGACTGGCCCTGGTGCCTTGCCTTTGATCTGTCGGCCGCTGCTTGGGGCGGTACTTGCTGCCGCCGGGCAGGGGGATGTGTCCCGACAGGGGCCTTCGCGGCAGGCACCGTCACAGTCTTGACCGCCCCTGGCGACCACCGACGGCTATCGACAACTCCTCGACTGGGCACGATCATTCGGCGTGCTGCGACGGGCCGGCGTTGAATGCACCGGTTCCTACGGAGCCGCCGTGGCCCGACACCTTCGTGCCGAGGGCATCGAGGTGACAGAGGTCAACCAACCGGACAAGGCAGCCCGACGCCGTCGCGGCAAGACCGATGTCATCGACGCCGAGGCACCCGTCGTCGGTCGCGCGGCGACCGTGGACACGGTGGCCGTGGTCAGCCTCCGTGCACGGTGAGCAGGTAGCCGCCGGGGCCGGTGAAGGTGAACGTGGGGCCGAACGGGCTGTCCTGCACGGGGGTGACGGCCGCAACGCCGGCAGCCACGAGCTGCTCGCGCAGCTGTGCGGCGTTCGCAGTCCGCAGCCACAGCGCCACCCCCAGGCCGAGGGGGGTATCGCCGTCCAGGTCGACGCCCGGGAGCGGCTCGCGGACGGCGAACGGGATCGGGCTGGTGGTGAACACGACCGCGCCGGGGGGCGAAGAGGGTGCGCGGCGCATACCGAGGTGCTCCTCGAAGAAGGCGGCCGCGGCGGGCACGTCCTTCACCTGCAGAGCGATGAAATCGGGACCTTCGACGGTGGCGGGCATGGTTCCTCCGGGAACTGAGATGCCAGGACGTGATGTCAGGACTTTGACATGCGTGACTGTAGGTGCCGCTTCTCGCGTATGTCAAAATGCTGACATGGAAGACCGTGTGCCTGTGCCCTCGCCCCACCCCGCCAAAGACGTCACGGAGCACGTGGGGTACCGCCTCAAGCGCGCTTCAGTCGCCCTGCGCACCGCCATGGACAAGGTCCTGCGCGAGCACGATCTCACCGTTCCGCAGTACTCCTGCTTGGAACTCCTCGACGAACAGCCGGGCCTGTCCAACGCCGATCTGGCACGCGGCACCTTCGTCACCCGGCAGTCGGCCAACGTGGTCCTGCGCGGACTCAAAGACGCCGGTCTCATCACCCGGCCCACCAGCGCCGATCACGGCCGCGCCCTGCCCGTCCACCTCACCCCCGCCGGCCGACAGCGACTGCACGCGGCCCGCAGCGCCGTCTACGCCATCGAAGAACGCATGATCAAAGCCATCCCTCCCCGGCGCCTCGCCGCGCTTCTTGCCGACCTCGACACCATGACCGATGCCCTCGGTGAATGACTGCGGCGCCCCAAGCCATGGCCGGCCTCCTCGGTGTGGTTCGGCCACGGTCTGGGTCACCTGACGGACACGCCATGGGCCGGGCCGTCCCCGGGGGCCCGGCCCATGACGTACGGCGTCGCTCAGGAGCCGTCGGCGACCCTTCCTGCGAAGATCGGGCCGACTGGTGGCTCTTCGAAGCCGAACAGCTGGATCCGCACCGCTTCCTCCTGTTCGGTCACCCCGTCCGCGATCGTGGGTATGGCCACCTCGGTGCTCAGCTGACCAGCGGGGACGCTGGACAGCAGGGACATGCCTGCCACCTTGGACAGGGGGCGCTCCGGGAGCGGCGATTCGCCGTAGTTCTCCATCAGCCACCGCGGGTACACGTCCGTACTGGACAGCTCCGTGCCGTCGCCCGGCGGAAGGACGCTGAAGGGGACGAGCATCTCGGTGTCAGCGGCTTCGGACAGGGACACCCGCCACGTCAGGCCCTGCCCCTCGGTGACCCGGTCCGCGACCGGTGTCACGGTGACCTCGGGCATCGGGTCGTCGTTCTGCACGGTCACGCCGCCGTGGTAGGAACCGACCACCGCGCCCCGCACCGCTTTCACGAGGACATCGTGCGAAACGTTGTAGGAGTAGCGCGTGTTGCCCTCCACCTCCACCGGCAGGTCGACGACGTCGCTGCCGGGGCGCACCGTCACCAGCCGGGTCGTGGCCCGTCCGGTGATGGGGTCCAGGACGAACAGCCGGACCTGGCCGCTGCCCTGGCCGGAGACCCGCACCGGGACCTGGTAGGTCCGGGTTCCGGAGTTCCCTTCCTCGACCTTCAGTCGGCCGATGTCGACGCGGGGCAGTGCGGCCGGCCGGACGGCCGGTGTGCCGGGGCGCCAGCCCCAGGCGTCCATCAGCCAGGCCCGTCCGGAGCTGCTGCGCGGGGTCAGTTCCAGGCCTTCGACCCTCGTCAGATCCAGCCCGGCCCGGGTCGCGGTGGTCAGCGGTACGCGGATCTCCTGCCCCCAGTACGAGGCGGTACGGTCACTCCCGGGCAACCCGTCGATAGAGACCCCGCCGAGGGTGACCCGGCGGCCGGAAGCGTCGGCGATCGACACGTCCAGCTGGGTTCCCGTGGTGCCCGGCGGCACGATCACTCGCAGGGTCAGCGCCTCGGCGCCGGAGAGGGAAACCGGCTTGGCAGAGCGCACCCGTCCCGCGGAACCCGGTGTCGGCCAGCTCAGGGCCACCGCGTGGCGGCCCGGTTCGGGGCCCGGCTCCCATTCCGCGAAGTGCGGCGAGGTGCCGGTCCCGTCGGGGTCCAGGCAGGCGACCGCCGGGTCGGCGTCCACCGCCGAACACAGCTGTCCGCCGCTCACGGTGAGCGAAGTGTCCGGTATGAAGGCGGCGGTGCGGTGCGCGCCGACGGCGTGGGTGAGCACCCGCGCAGGATCCGCGGACGGTGCTCGCAGGTTCGAGCCGTCCAGCAGCGGTCGTACGCGGTCGTCGCCCGCGACGAACAGTCGGGCTGCCGCAGCGATGTACGTCGCGCCCGCGGCCTGTTGCTGAACTGCCGTCAGTCGGGTCTCTCTGCCCGGCGAGCACACCGGGTCCGGTCGGCCGTCGTCCGCAAAGTCGTCTTCGGCCGGAGCCTTCGCCTGCCCTGGTGTCCACTCGCTGTTGAAGAAGTTATGGTTCGCCGCCGACCATGTAGACCGCGCTGTGCAGGGCGGCACCTCGGCTGACTCCGCGCGTGCCGTCCACGTACGTCTCGCCCTGCAGGTCGGCGACGTCGCCGTCGCAGCCCGGCAGGATGGTCATCGACGGCACGTCGGGGGCCGGGCTCTGTCCGAAGGCAGTGGGGCCGATCAGGGCGGTGCCGCGGATGTGCCAGCGCACCGGCCCCCGGTATCCGTCCTGGTCGGCGGGCGGCGGGGTGATGCTGTCCGTGGCAGCCTGGTTGACGCCCTCCCCGCCGCGTGAGTGGCCGACCAGCAGTACCCGGGACAGGTCCGCCGTCGGTGCGGTGCGCACGATCTCCGGTGCCGGAGCCCGATCGGCCGCCCAGTCCGCCCAGCGGGCGAGGTGCAGCCGCACCAGGGAGGAGCGGGCCTGGGCCCCGCCGTCCTCCAGTGCGTCCTGCGCGTTGATGCCGTTGGCCGAGACGGACACCGTCACGTACCCCTGGGAGGCCAGGAGTTCCTGGTCGCGCAGATAGCCTCGGTAGCTCGGCACCGGCGTCGAGCCGGCCGGGCAGGGCCATGCGCCCGAGCGGTCGCCGTCGGCCGTGTAACAGGTGTCGTGGCGGCCGTGCAGGAAGAGCGCAAGCGGCCGGCGGCCCACGGCCCCGGTCGGGGCCACCACGACCGCCCGCATCTCCACGGGGGCCGAAAGGCCGGGCAGCCGCACCGAGGGCAAGGAGTATTCGCCGGTGGCCGTCCCGTAACCGCCCGCCTTGCCGGGGTCGACGGGGTTGGCCGGCAGCGCGGGCAGCTGCGTGGCTGCCGGGGCGGTGCGTCGCCGCTGCGCACCCGCGGCGACGCCGGCTGCGTCCAGACGGCGTCCCCCTGCCCGCGCCTGGAGGTCCGCCGCCTGTCCGAGCCCCGCACCAGGGAGGTCGAGCCGGAACGTGCGCCGGTCCTTCGCCGCCACCGGCCGGCCGAGGAAATCGCCCCCGGCGTAGAACGCGACACCGGCGTCGGTCAACGGCACCGGTTCGGCCGAGTGCCAGACCAACTGCTGCTTCCCGGCGTCCCCACCGGTGATCTGCCAGCCGGACGGGAGCCGGCCGTCCCGGCCGACCTGCGACCGGCTGACCTGCGACGCGGACAGCCGAGGATCGGCAGCCTCCTGGGCGGAGGTCGGCCATGGCAGTGCCAACGCTGTCGCGAGTACCGCCGCGGCGGCAATCAGCATGTGTCTTGTACGTATCAAAGCTCCACTCCTGCTTGGTACTTGGTCGAGCGCCACGGCATTTCCGGGACGCTTCTCTCCGTCATCCCTCACCGCTCGCATCAGCGTTCGAGAGACGCGGCGTCCCCCATGACGACCACCGGGTGCTGAGCGGGGTCGAGGGTGCGCAGCAGCTCCCGCATGTGCTGATTCGCCACGCTCACGCAGGCCTGAGTGGGCCCGCCGTGGTCGACGTGCAGCCAGATGCCCCCGCCCTTGCCGGCGCCGAGCGGGCGGGTCCAGTCGAGAGGCGAGGTGCCGGGCTTGCGGTTGTAGTTGATCGCCACGACATGGTCGAAGGAGCCCGCGAGAGGCTCGCCTTCGAAGCCCGTGCCGTTGATGACGAATCCGCGCCCTTGGTCGTAGGGCAGCTTGGTGCCGGGATCGGCGAGCAGTCCGCCGGCGTCGGTCAGGGCGAACACACCGATGGGCGAGCGGAGATCACCGGCATGGTGGTCGTCCGTCCAGCCTTTGCGGCCGTTGTGGGCCGGCCAGGTGGCTCCCGGCTGCCATCCCGCGCCGGTGCGCCGGTACAGCACCACCTGGGAGGTCGAGGAGTTCTTGCCTTGGCCGGTAACCAGGACGGCCTGGCGGGCGTTGTCGGGGATCTCGGCCAGTGTCCGGGGGCCCAGGCCCGGCAGCCGCGCGGAGCTGTTGCGGTTCGAGGATGCCTGCCGGCCGGGCCCGGCCTGGGTTGTGCTGGGGGCCGCAGGCGCGGTGGCCGATCTGTCATGCGCTTCGGCGGCCGAAGGGCCGTCGTCGATCGCCCTGACCCCCGTCCCCATCCCGCCGCATCCGGTGAGCATGACGAGCAGGGCCAGGCCGGCGGCCGGTACCCCGAGACGCCTCGCGCTGAGGGTCGCAGAGGTGGTCGCTTGTCGATTCCCGGCCCAGACGCGAAGGCACCGGCGTGCGGACCGGCGCATTGATGAAGTCATGGTCGTCAGGCTGGAGCAGACGTGTGAGGAACTCGTCAGCTCCGGACTCCCGGCCCGAAGCTGTGGCCGATCGGCGGACAGGCCGGGATCGGCGGTGCGGCGAGACGGCCGGGTTGCTTCGGTGGACGAGAGCTTCGTCGCGCGTGTCGGGACGCGCGTCACTGGTTCGTGCGGTCGCCGCACGGGATGCCTTGAACGACCGCGGCCATGCGAATATCAGGAAGTTGTCAGGGTGTGGGAAGCCCCGCACTCGGTCCTGAACACCGATCACACGCGCTTAGAGTCAGCTGCGTGTGCGCACATATTCTGGTCGCGGAAGACGACAACATGCAGGCCGAGCTCATACGACGGCTGCTGCTTCGGGAGGGTCACACCGCCGTCGTCGTCTCTGACGGGCGGGCCGCGATCGACGAGGCCACGAACCGCAGACCCGACCTGGTCGTCCTGGACCTCATGCTGCCCAAGGTCGACGGACTCGGCGTCTGCCGCGTGCTGCGGCAGAACGGGGACGTACCCGTTCTCATGCTCACCGCCCGCTCCACCGAGGACGACGTGCTGCTCGGCCTCGAGGTCGGTGCGGACGACTACATGACCAAGCCCTACAGTCCACGGGAACTGATGGCCCGCATTCGGACCGTGCTACGTCGCACTCTCCGCCCCGCCGACGAATCCCCTGTCTTCCGCGCGGGAGGCGTCACCGTCGATCCCGCACGGCACGAGGTCACGTGCGACGGCGTCCCCGTCCCGTGCACACCTGGCGAATTCGCCATCCTCCACGCCATGACCGAGGCGCCGGACCGGGTCTTCTCGCGCCGTCAGCTGCTGGAGCACACCCGGGGTCATGACCGCGCCTCCACCGAGCGTGCCATCGACGTACACATCATGAACCTGCGCAAGAAGATCGAGGCCGACCCGCGGAGGCCCGTCCGGCTGCTGACCGTCTTCGGTATCGGCTACAAACTCACCGGACAGCCGTCATGACACCGGGTCCCCGCATGCCCTGGCGCAAGAGCCTGCTGGTGCGGCTTCTGCTCACTTCCATCGCCATCGCCGTACTCTCCGTGGGCGCCACCGCCTGGCTGGCCGTGCAGACCACCACGCGGGCCATCCAGGAGGAGCGCGGCCAGGTGCTCTCCGACGACACCGACATCCTGCGGCAGCTCAGTGGCTTCGCCGCGACCCACGCCGACTGGAGCGGCGTGCAGACCTCGGTGCACGCCCTCTCCCGCACCATGGGACGGCGCATCGCCCTGGCGACAGAGGACGGCCGCACCATCGCCGACTCCGCCGCCCCCGGCACCGCCCTGCCCGCGCGCGCCTCAGCCACCATCGACCCACAGAACACCGACACCTACACCGAACCAGGCGCCCAGCTCGCCGGGATCGACCCGCGGGCGGTCGGACCGTATCTCCTCCCGGCGGCAGAACGAGCGCGGGTGAAGGCGCTCGCCGAAAAGCGACTGACATGCATGCGCGCGAACATGAGCGACGGCAGCATCCGACAGCTTCCCAGCGGCCGCTCCCTCGTCATCGCCGACGGCGGAGAAGCATCCGTGCCCTCGGAGTGCGCCGACGGAGCGCTCAACACCCCCACCCACACCGAGCAGAAGGCACTGGACCACCTCAGCTCCCTGACCGCCCCCTGCCTCAACCTGGACGGCGAGAAAGAGCGGGCGACAATCCCGCCGGCCGGAATCGGAACCGACTTCATACCCGGCGCCACCGCCGCGGCCGACGACCCCGGCCGCGGGTTCGGCGGCAGCCGGCAGACACAGAACTGCGTCGACGACGCACGCCGCACACAACTCGACCCGTACGTCGCTCCCAGGGCGAAGCTCTACCTGGGCGCCCTCGGCCAACAGCCCGCGGGCTTCGACCTCACCCCCGCCAACAAGGCAAGGATCATCGGTGTCGCCGGGCTGGTCCTCCTCGTCACCATCGCCATGACCGCAGGGGTCGCGATCCGCCTCGTCCGTCCCCTGCGAGCCCTGACGGCCGCGGCCCAACAGCCGCCGCAACAGCACACACGCGTCGCCATCACCACCAAGGACGAGACCGGCTACCTGGCCGCCGCCTTCAACGACCTCACCGCACGCCGCCAACAGTTGGAGGCACAGCGCAAGGCCATGATCAGCGACATCGCCCACGAGCTACGGACCCCCCTGACCAATATCCGCGGCTGGCTGGAGGTCACCCGTGACGGGCTGCTCGAGCCGGACCCGGACCTCATCGCCTCCCTGCACGACGAGGCACTGCTCCTGCAGCACATCATCGACGATCTGCAGGACCTCGCAGCCGCCGACGCCGGCACACTGACACTGCACCGCGAACCCGTACGCGCGGACGACCTCGTCGCCCAGACGGTGTCGGCCCACCACGCCCGGGCGGAGTCCTCCGGAATCCGCCTGAGCACCCGAACCGATCCCGACCTCCACCTGGACGCCGACCCGGTGAGGATGCGGCAGGTCCTGGGCAACCTGACCTCCAACGCCCTCCGACACACCCCTGTCGGCGGCACCGTCACACTCACTGCCCGACAAGCCGGCGACTTGGCCCTCCTCACCGTGGAGGACACCGGCAGCGGCATCGCCACCGACGACCTCCCCCACATCTTCGAACGCTTCTGGCGGGCCGAGAAGTCCCGCAGCAGACGCACTGGCGGCAGCGGCCTGGGCCTGTCCATCGCCCGCCAGCTCGTCGAGGCACACGAAGGAACCGTCACCGTCGAAAGCGAGCCCGGCAACGGCTGCGTATTTACCATCAAACTCCCCCGAGCCCATCACACGAACCGACAAACCCCATGACACACGCAGCGCGAACCACGGCCGACGTGTTCAGACGTCGTTTCTTATGGCGTGATCGTTCGTTGAACCGTGCATGACGGATCTGGTTGAGCGGCTGGTGCCGGACGAGTTGTGGGTGCTGTTTCGGCGGGTGGTACCGCCGACGGAGGTCATACGTCCACAGGGTGGCGGCCGGCGTCGAGCGGGTGACCGCGAGGCATTGGCCGCGATCATCTTCGTGGCGACGTCGGGCTGCACCTGGCGGCAGCTGCCGCCGGTGTTCGGCCCGAGCTGGCAGACCGTCTACCGACGATTTGCCCAGTGGAGCCGGGCCCGGGTCTGGGCCCGGCTCCACCGCGTCATCCTCGACGAACTCGGGGCCCGCGGGGAACTGGACTGGTCGCGCTGCGCGATCGATTCGGTCAGCATGCGGGCTGCAAAAGGGGGCCTCTGACGGGACCGAATCCGACCGACCGTGGCAAGCCGGGATCGAAAATCCACCTGATCACCGACCGGAACGGGCTGCCGCTCTCGCTGGGCGTCTCCGGCGCGAACATGCACGACAGTCTCGGTCTTGAACCACTCGTGCGGGGCATCCCGCCGATCCGGTCCCGGCGAGGACCTCGTCGACGGCGCCCCGGCAAGCTCCACGCGGACAAGGGCTACGACTACGACCACCTGCGCCGATGGCTCCGCAAACGCGGCATCCGCCATCGCATCGCCCGCCGTGGTATCGAGTCCTCACAACGGCTCGGCCGCCACAGGTGGGTCGTCGAAAGAACCGTGTCCTGGCTCGCCGGCTGCCGTCGGCTCCACCGCCGATACGAGCGCAAGGCCGAACACTTCCTCGCCTTCGTCGGCATAGCTGCAGCACTCATCTGTCACCGCC
Organism: Streptomyces sp. NBC_01294; assembly: GCF_035917235.1. Taxonomy (NCBI): domain Bacteria; kingdom Bacillati; phylum Actinomycetota; class Actinomycetes; order Kitasatosporales; family Streptomycetaceae; genus Streptomyces; species Streptomyces sp. NBC_01294. The sequence goes on along the minus strand of NZ_CP108423.1, from coordinate 1,979,932 downwards.
GCCTCACCAAATGAAACGACCTCTCAGTGCGCCCGTGCTCGAAGCCCTGGCTCGTCACGTGTTGGGCCGCGAGAGCTCCAGGGAATGCCTGGCCCTCCAAAGCCGCCCACAGGCGTGTCCGTCGCAGCGGAGAGCCACCGCGAGCACGGCGTAACGGCACGAATCAGACCTTCTCGGCGGCGACGCGGGGGTGGTCGGCGGTGAGCATGGTGATGTCCTCGACGTCGGAGGTCAGGATTGTGACGCGGTCGGGCTGGGTGAGGGCTGTGGCGCAGAGCATGGCGTCGATGGCGTACTTGTCAGTGCTCCTTCCTTGCCTTCTCTTGGTGAAGTCATGTCGGTTATGGCCTGGTTTGGGACTCAGTAGGGAGTGAGGTCCGTGGGGGCTTCGGTGGTCGAGGAAGGGCTCTAGGCCTGCGCTGCCGGGCTGTGGCGGCGTGGGTAGTTTCGGTGTCCAGGTGGACTCGGTGAGCTGTTGAAGGTGGGCGTCTGCGAACGCGAGCCACGTCTCGATCTCGGTTCTTTTCTGTCCGGGTGGCAGTGAGGTGGCGTGCTCGCGCACGGCTGGTCAGACGCTTGGCCTGGTGCCAGGCGTCTGACTGTTCTTCGAGGTGCTTTACGCGATAGGCGTGGGTGTATGCGGCGTGGGCTTTGCGTACGGCGCTTTCCCATTTCTGCTGTGCTGCCTCCTGGGCTTGCTCGTCTGCGCGGCGGTTGCGTTCCGCGGCCTCGCCACGGACAAGGTCCAGTGGCACAAGCCCACCAAGAGCTGGCTGATGACGGTGTCGCTGTCCACCGAGCACAAGGTGCGGGTTGCAGAAAGGGAAGCCGAGCTCGAAGCGGCGCGCGCGGCGAACCGGCAGCTGACGCGCGCCCTCAACTGCAGGGAATGAAGGACCCAGGCTCGGCCTTGGCGAATCCGGCCGACGACCCGCCTGCTGGTGGTGCGCGACCTGCGAGGCCGGCGCCGATTCCTCAGCCGAGCGGGCTCAGGAAGGTGAGGAGGGACTCCTTCTCCTGTATCAGGGGCTGGAGCGCCGCGTTGAACGGCGGGCCGTAGGGGGCCGCCAAGTGGGTCCGGAAGGCGGCCTCGCTCGCATACACCTCAAAGATCCAGTACGCCAAGGGGTTGGATTTCTTGGTGTACACCTCGAAGGCGAGGTTGCCGGGCTCCTCGCGGACGCGGGCAGCGTAGCCCTGGACCAGCTCGGCGACACGTTCCTCGTTTCCGGGGCGCACGGTGAACTCGGCCAGCAGTGACTTCTTGTTCATGATTTTGACTCCTGTTCTGTTGCCGGTGGTGCCGGCAGGGCGGAACGGTGTGGAGGCGGTCGGTTGAGGAGCGGTTTCCGCCTCCACACCGTCAGGGGGCTGGGCAGATGGTCAGCTGCGGTATGACCGCATCTGCCAGACGTTGGCGCTGTCCAGGCGGGCAGAGCCGCCTTCGGCGAAGAGCTGGATGCCGTCGCTGTCCGGGCTGGGGAAGATCTGGTCCGTGATCACGGCCTCGCCTTGGCCGCCGAACACCTCGACCGAGGACCAGTCGACCAGGATCCGGAGTTCGACCTTGCCGTTCTTGGCTGTCAGCGGTGCGCGCTGGATGCCGGGGAAGTCGCGGTGGAAGTCCACTGCGCCCGAACGCGTCCGGTCGACGTAGAGCTCCTGGGTCTCCCTGTCGTAGCCGATGACGGTTTCCTGGCCGTGCCCCGTGCGCACCTTGAACCCAAAACGCTTGGCGTCGCTGAGGGTGAACGTGGCCCGGATGTCGAGTGCTTTGCCGTCGGCCCGGCCCGCGGCCAGCGGCATGGAACCGGCCGCGATTCTGGTGCTGCGCACGCTGGTCAGGGGTCCGTGGAGTGATGCCACAGTGGACACGGGCTGTTGCGTCAGCCGGATCCGGCCGTTCACCGTGCGCAGAGCCATCTCTCGCGGGATGCTCTGTGCGCCCCGCCAGGGTGAGGTCGGGGTGTTGTTGCCGTATTGCCAGTTGTTCATCCAGCCGATCATGCGGCGCTTGCCGTCCGGGCTGTCCTCCCAGGAGACGGCGGCGTAGTAGTCCTTGCCGTAGTCGACCCAGTCGGCTCGCTGCAGGTTCGAGCGGGCCGGCTGGTCGGCGGCGACGAAGTGGTCGGCCATGACGTGGCCCCAGCCGGCCGTGTTCATGTCGACGATCTGGATGGTGGCCTGCTTGCCCTGGTGGGCGCGGAGGTCGAAGGAGGCCCAGTCCAGGGTTCCGCTGTCCGCGCCGGTCGTGCTGTGGACGACCTTGCCGTCGATGAGGAGGTTGACCGTGGTCTCTGTCGAGCGGGGCCGTGCGGGGGTGTCGGACAGCATGACCTGGTCGAGCAGGATGTGTCCCCAGCCGCCGGTGTTCTGGTCGACGACCTCGATGCGCGCGGTCCGGCCGGCGAGGTCGCCCAGGTCCCAGGAGACCCAGTTGAGGGATTCGGAGTCGGCGCCGGTGGCACTGCGTACCGTCTTGCCGTCGACGATGAGCCGGACGGCGGTGGGCGCGTCGGATCCGGAGGGGTGGTTGCCGCCGCCGACGAGGAGGTTGAGGTGCTTGGCGGTGATGTTGAACTCGGGCGAGGTGAGGGTGCCCGTGGTTGCGTCGCCGTTCAGGAACGTGTTCACCAGGCTGGTGCCCGTGTGTCCGGACACGGGGTTCTGTCCGGGGAGGGTGCCGTGTGCGGGGCTGGTGCCGAAGGCGGTGCCGGTGGTGGTCCAGGATCCGTAGGAGTCCTGCTCGAAGTCGGCGAGGACCTCGCCCGCGGGTGCGGGCGAGTCGCCCATCACGGAGCCGGGGACGTAGGGGTGATGGCCGCCGCCGATCTTGAAGTTGAGGTACGGGGTGTTGACGGTGAAAGGGGCGGAGGTGAGGGTGCCGGTCTCAAAGTCGCCGCCGCGGAGGCTGTCGACGAGTCCCTTGCCCTCGAAGCCGTTCGTGCCCGAGGGGTCGGGCGCCGGCGCGGGGATCGGCCCGCTGCCGAAGGCGGTGCCGGTCGTCTGCCAGCTGCCGTAGTCGGTTCCCTCGAAGTCCTGCATCACCACTCCGGGCGGAGGCGTGTAGGAACCGTCGTTATCGGGCGTGAACTTCGTGCCGTCGAAGTCGCCCACGAAGTACTGGGCAGCCGAACCACCGGCGATTCCACCGGGGTTGATGTTGACGACGAGCGCCCACTTGGTGCGTGTGGGGTCGCCGTCAACGGGGAGCGGGAACAGGTCCGGGCATTCCCAGACGCCGCCCACCGCGCCGTGGGGGCCGAAGTCGCTCAGGTGCGTCCAGGTCTTGAGGTCCTTGGAGGAGTAGAACTGGACCTTGCGCTCGGTGGACAGTGACACCGTCATCAGCCAGCTCTTGGTGGGTGCGTACCACTGGACCTTGGGGTCGCGGAACTCCTTCGATCCGATGTCGAGCACGGGGTTCCCAGCGTATTTGGTCCAGGTGCGGCCGCGGTCGGTGCTGTATGCCAGGGACTGGGCCTGCTTGCCGCTGTCCTTGTAGTGGCTGGTGTAGATGGCCACCATCGCCGGGTTCGTACTGGTTCCGAATCCCGTGGTGTTGTTGTGGTCGACGACGGCGCTGCCGGAGAAGACCATCTCCTGGTCGTCGTGGGGGATGGCGAGGGGCAGCTCCTGCCAGCGCACCAGGTCCTTGCTGACGGCGTGGCCCCAGGACATGTTGCCCCAGGTGCTGCCGCTCGGGTTGTACTGGTAGAAGAGGTGGTACTCGCCCTGGTACCAGACCAGTCCGTTGGGGTCGTTCAGCCAGTCCTTCGCGGGGCTGAAGTGGAACTGCGGGCGGTACGTCTCCGTGTACGGCCGACTGTCTTCCGCCACCGCCTGAGGGGCGACGGCGGTGACGGTGAGGGCGCATGCCGCTACCGCGGCGGCGACGAGGCGCCGCGGGACACGGCGGAGTGCGGGGGCTCGGCTCATGGTTTCTCCTGCACTGTGGGCGTCGTCGTGCCCGCGTCCGCTGCGATGGGACGACGCCGGGGGATTCGCAGTGCCGGGCGGTGGGGGACAGCCCGGAAAGGGGTGTCATCGATGACATGTGTCAGCGATGACACCCAGTGCGGAGTGATGATGTGCGCGCTCCGGGCCACGCGTCAATGGCTTGGTCCGAGTTCGTTCAGGCCGCCGTTTCAGCCGGCAAGGTGCCCGGCCACGGGTGATGGCTGGGGCAACTGGCTGGCCCACGGCGGGTTCGGCCCGACGACCCCGCAGGTCAGCGCCGCCACCCGGGCGGCGAAAGCGCAGGCGTCGAAGACGTCGTCGACCCGCAGATCCGTCAGTCGCCCGCCGAGGAGCCCCTTGGCGCCGAGATGGTGCAGGAAGCCCGCGGTGAAGGAATCGCCCGCGCCGACGGTGTCGACCACAGCGGTCGAAGGTGTGGGTACGGCGGTGCGCACGCCGTTCAGCGAGGCGACCGCGCCGCGCTCCCCTCGGGTGATCACGACGAGCGGGACACCCGCCGCGTGCCAGGTGTCGCAGGCGCGTTCGATCGTGTACTCGGGCAGCAGAAGTTCCAGGTCGTCCTCGCTCAGGCGGAGGATGTCCGCGATCGCGCACCAGTACGGCAGGCGTTCCCGGTAGACCTCGGGCGCCACGAGCAGCGGCCGGACGTTCGGGTCGATGGAGATCGTGGCCGTGGCGGAGGCGCGGGCGAGGAAGTCCTCCACGACCGTGCCGCCGGGCTCGCGCACCAGGGTCAGGGAGCCCGAGTGCAGGCAGGCCGTGGAGGTCAGGTCCACGGCTGCGAGTTCATCGGCCGTCCACTGCCAGTCCGCGGTGCCCTGGGCGTGGAAGGAGTACGCGGCCCGGCCCTGGGCGTCGAGCTCGGCGACGGCCAGCGTGCTGGGCTCGGGCGCGTGTATCGCGGCCGTGAGGTCGACGCCCGAGGCTTCCAGGTGCCCGCGGAACAGGCGCCCGAAGACATCGTCGGACAGCCGCGCCAGGAAGCGGGCGGGCGTGCCCAGACGGGCGAGCGCCACAGCAGTGTTCGCCGGACCGCCGCCCGGCAGGACCCGCAGGGAAAGCTCGCCCGGAACGGGTGCGGGGGCGGTGAAGGCGTCCGCGACGCATTCTCCAAGGACGGTGACCAGAGGCAGGCGCATGGCTCGTTCTCTCCAGGTGGGCAGCGCGGGAAGGCTGCGTTTTCAAGGGGCCTTGAGGAAGCTCACGGAGAGCGGCGCTCTCGGCGTGAGGCGGTGCAGGCGGGCAGCGTTGCCGATTTGTGACGGCGGGAAGGCATTGACGTTTCCGGGTGATGGAGTTCATCATCCTCCGCAAGCGGTGTCAACGATGACATCGGTCAACGATGACACCGCTCCGGTGCGTTCGCCAGCAGCAGTTCCCTTGCTCTGCAGCACCTCGATCCACGGCCGTTCCGCCCTCGTCCAGCAGGAGATCAGTCATGCTTCGCAGAAGCCGCACCGCCTTCGCTTCCATCGGATTCACCGCTCTCGCCGCCGTCTCGGCGCTGACCCTGACGGCCTGCGGCTCCGGCGCGCAGGGCGGGTCCGGCGGCAACGGGGTCAAGGTCGGGCTGATCACCAAGACGGACACGAACCCGTTCTTCGTGAAGATGAAGGCGGGCGCCGAGCAGGCCGCGAAGGACAACGGCGTCGAACTCGTCAGCGCAGCCGGAAAGTTCGACGGCGACAACGCGGGCCAGGTCACCGCCATCGAGAACATGGTCAACTCCGGGGTCAAGGGCATCCTCATCACGCCCAACGACTCCAAGGCGATCGTCCCCGCCCTCGAGAAGGCACGCGCCAAGGGCGTCCTGGTCATCGCGCTCGACAGCCCGACCGACCCGCAGGACGCCACCGACGCCCTGTTCGCCACCGACAACGTCAAGGCGGGCGAGCTCATCGGCCAGTACGCCAAGGCGGCCATGGCCGGCAAGGAGGCGAAGATCGCCACGCTGGACCTCGCGCCCGGCGTCGCGGTGGGCGTGCAGCGCCACCAGGGCTTCCTCAAGGGCTTCGGCGTCGCGGAGGGCGACCCGTCGATCGTGTGCATGCAGGACACCGGCGGCGACCAGGCCAAGGGCCAGACGGCAATGGAGAACTGCCTCCAGAAGTCCGCGGACATCAACGTCGTCTACACGATCAACGAGCCGGCCGCACTGGGCGCCTACACCGCGCTCAAGGCCAAGGGCTTGGAGAAGAAGGTGCTCGTCGTCTCCGTCGACGGCGGCTGCACCGGTACGAAGGCCGTCAAGGAAGGCAAGATCGCGGCGACCTCGCAGCAGTACCCGCTCCAGATGGCATCCCAGGGCGTCAAGGCGGTCGCCGACTTCGCCAAGAACGGCAGGAAGGCATCCGGCTACACCGACACCGGCGTCACGCTCGTCACCGACGCCGCCAAGACGGGGGTCGACTCCAAGGACACCGCCTACGGCCTGGAGAAGTGCTGGGGCTGAGCCCGGCATCAGGGTGTGCCTGCGGTCGTACAGGCCGCTCCTGCGGCCGAACAGACCGAACCCGGTCTCCCCGTCCGTAAGGCCGGGCTACCCGCACCCTTCGCGGCGTGCCCCGGCGAACAGCCCTCCGCCAACCCTCTGACGAACCCCGCTCCGCCGATCATCGACCACCGGCAAGGACCCTCATGACTGCCACACCCCTGCCCTACGATCAGCTGAAAGGACCGACCACGGTCCGCCGGCTGCTCACCACGCCGACCACGGGCCCGCTCGTCGCCCTGCTGCTGGCCTGTGTCTTCTTCTCCCTGACGACCGAGCAGTTCCTCTCCGGCGGCAACTTCTCGCTGATCGTCCAGCAGGTCATGGTCGTGGGCACACTGGCCATCGGCCAGACCCTGATCATCCTCACCGCCGGCATCGATCTGTCCTGCGGTGCCGTCATGGCGTTCGGCAGCATCGTCATCGCCAAGACGGCAGCCGAAAGCGGCCTGCCCCCGCTTGTCGCGATCGCCCTCGGCCTGGCCGTGTGCGCGGGCTTCGGTCTGGTCAACGGTCTGCTGGTCCAGCTGATCCCGCTTCCCCCGTTCATCGTCACCCTCGGCATGCTGAACGTGGCCTTCGCCCTGACCCACATCTACTCCGCCGAACAGACGATCACCAACCTCCCCGGACCGCTGACCGCCCTCGGTGAGACCTTCCCGCTCGGCAACACCGACATCACCTACGGCTCGCTCGTCACCATCGCCCTGTTCCTGGTCTTCGCCTACGCGCTGAGCAGCACGTCCTGGGGCCGTCACGTGTACGCGCTGGGCAACAGCCCCGAGGCGGCCCGCCTCAACGGCATCCGCACCTCCCGGCTGACGATCGGCCTTTACACCCTGGCCGGAGCCGTCTACGGGATCGCCGCGCTGCTCCTGATCTCCCGTACCGGCGTCGGTGACCCGCAGGCCGGACAGACCGACAACCTCGACAGCATCACCGCCGTCGTCCTCGGCGGAACCAGCCTCTTCGGCGGTCGCGGAGCCGTCCTCGGCACCTTCATCGGCGTCCTCATCGTCGGTGTGTTCCGCAACGGTCTCCAGCTGATGGGCGTCGCCTCCATCTACCAGACCCTGATCACCGGCGTCCTGGTAATCCTCGCCGTGACCGTCGACCAGATCTCCCGGAGGAAGGCACGATGAGCACTTCCGATATCACGCCCGTGCTCCAGGCCCGCGGCCTGGTCAAGCGGTACGGTCATGTCACCGCCATCGACGGCGCCGACTTCGACCTGCTGCCCGGCGAGGTCCTGGCCGTCATCGGCGACAACGGCGCCGGCAAGACGAGCCTGATCAAAGCCCTCACCGGCGCGATCACCCCCGACGAGGGCGAGATCCGGCTGAACGGCGAACCCATCAGGTTCACCGGACCGCAGAGCGCCCGGCAGCACGGCATCGAGACCGTCTACCAGGACCTTGCCGTCGCCGCCTCCATGGACATCGCCTCCAACATGTTCCTCGGACGCGAACTGCGCCGGCCGGGCCTCCTCGGCAGCGCGCTGCGCATGCTCGACAAGAAGCGCATGCGCCAGGAAGCAGCGGCCCACATGGCCGACCTCAAGATCGGGCTGCGGTCGCTTACCCAGCCGGTGGAGACTCTGTCCGGAGGCCAGCGCCAGGCTGTGGCGGTCGCGCGGTCCGTCGCCTGGGCCAAGAGCGTCGTCGTGATGGACGAGCCCACCGCCGCGCTGGGCGTCAAGGAATCGGGACAGGTCCTCGACCTGATCCGCCGCGTCCGTGACAAGGGCATGCCCGTGGTCCTGATCAGTCACAACATGCCGCATGTCTTCGAGATCGCCGACCGCATCCACATCCACCGGCTCGGCCGGCGCGAAGCCCTGATCAAGCCTTCCGACTTTTCGATGGCGGAGGTCGTCGCCATCATGACGGGGGCGCTCAGGGTGAGCGACGATGGAGGTACGGTCGTTGCTGACGCGGATGCTGCCGAGGCGGCAGGCGTGTCCGCCCACTGAGTCACCGCGGGGGCAACGCCGCGTCGAACGCAGGGTCGCCGCATAGCCAGGACAGCGGGCCCGGCCCTCGGCAGGGGTCGGGCCCGACGAACGCACAAGAACGGTGGTACATGGCCGCTAACCGTCGCCCCACACTGGCCGATGTCGCCAAGGAAGTGGGCGTCAGCGCCAAGACGGTGTCCCGGGTCCTCAACGAGGACGGGCCGAGTTCTCCGCAGACCCGTGAGCGTGTGCTCGCCGCGGTCGCGAAGCTCGGCTTCCAGCCGAACCTGATGGCCCGCAACATTCGGGTCGGAGGCCCCGACACCACCGTCGGCCTGGTCGTACCGGATCTGGGCAACCCCTTCTTCGGAACCGTCGCCAGCGGCATAGAAGACGTCGTGCGCAGCCGCGGGCTCACTCTGCTCATGGGCTCGTCAGCTGAAGACCCGGACCGTGAGAAGGCATTGATCCAGACCTTCCTCGCCCGGCGCGTCAGCATGCTGATGGTCGTCCCCGCGTTCGGAGCCGACCACAGTCACCTCAAGGCGCCGCGCGCGGCAGGGCTGCCGCTGGTCTTCCTCGACCGGCCGGGCGTCGGTCTGTCCGCCGACTGCGTGGTCAGCTCCAACCGGACCGGCGTCCACGAGGGCGTCTCCCACCTCATCGCCCGCGGCCACACCCGAATCGGCTTCATCGGAGACCTTCCCGCCAAGCTCTACACCCGGCGTGAACGGCTCGCCGGCTACCGCTCGGCGCTCGCCGAGGCCGGACTGCCCTACGACCGGTCCCTGGTGACCGGCGCCCACAGCCAGGACGGGGCCGCCTCCGAGACCACAGCACTGCTGAACCTGCCGAATCCGCCCACCGCCATCTTCGCCGGAAACAACATGATGGCCCTCGGCGTCATCGCACAACTCGCCCGCGCACGCCGCAAAGACATCGCCCTGATCACCTTCGACGACCTCCCACTCGCCGAAGCCCTCGAACCGGCACTGACCGTTGTCGCCCAAGACCCCGCGACCATCGGTGAAGCAGCGGCCAAGACCGCGCTCGCCCGCCTGGACGGCGACCACAGCCGCGTCCGGACCATCATGGTCCCCACCCGCCTGGTGATCCGCGGCTCCAGCGAACTGCTCCCGCACGCTGCCGGGCCGACAACAGCCAGGAGCTGAGCACCACAACCTTGATATCCCGGGCGCCCTCGTGACCCGCTCGATGCCAGCCCGGTAGAGGCCGCCACCCTGGCCAGCCGGTTCGCAGTCCGTTGCCCTCGCGGGCTGAGAACGGTGCCAGTGGCCCTGCCCCTCGGCCGATGGGTCGAGTACAGGCAGGCAGGGGGCGCTGCCCGGCAGTCAATCGAGAGACATGCCACAAAAAGGTCCCTGGCCATCGACGAGGTTGTGCCGACCAGGAAATGGCGGAGTCGAAGGAAGCCCCCGGTGCGGATCAGGCCTTTTCGGCGGTCACGCGAGGGTAGTCCGCGGTGAGCCTGGTGACGTCCTCGACGTCGGAGGTCAGGATGGTGATGCGGCCGGGCTGGGCGAGGGCGGTGGCGCAGAGCATGGCGTACTTGTGGCCGTGCAGGCCGGTCGCGCGCAGCAGGCCGGCGGCGGATTGGGCGAGGGCCTGGGTGACGGGCTCGATCCGCAGCCGGGACAGCGTCCACTTCAGGGCGGTGTCGTTGATCCGGGGGTGGATCACCTCGACGAGCGAGGCCGCCGAAGTGATCACGGGAAGATCGGCGTCGCGGGCGGCGGTGAGCCACTCGTGGACCTCGCGGTCACGTTGTACGGCCTTGGACAGGCCCTCGCTGTCCAGGATGAGGGCGCCGCTCACGCAGCCGCCCCGGCGTCGGAGGAGGTGCCGCCGGTGAGTTTGGCTCGCTTGGCGGCGACGGCTTCCGGGTCGGCGGGGCCGTGGGTCTTGTCGAAGTCGGCGATCAGCTCGTCCAGGTTGTCCCGCTCGATCTGCCGCTACGCGGCCTTCTCCAGGTAAGCGGACACGCCACGCTTACCGACCCGCTCGCGGATCGCCTGGAGGGTGCCGGCGGTTGGTCAGGCATCGCACATAGAACCCATCGTGCACGTAATGCACATTGATCTTGCGTCCGTTTTGCGTAGCACGCGTCTCTGACCTGCGGTTTTATTTGACCTGTTTTGGCTTACATGTTTGCGATGACGCACCACGTGGAGTGCGTGGCGATCCTTGAACCCATCGCGAAGGGCGTCTGACCAGCAGGTTTATTGGTGCGGATGATGTGCGTTGTGGGCATTACGGGCGATATCTTGACACTGATCTGACGCTCGTGACGCTCGTGACGCTCGCCCGGCCTGTTTCCTGACGATGCATCAATGAGGGAAATGCCGCCTCTCCGACGTGGCTGCGCAGCTGCTCAAGGAAGCGGTTTCTGTGGGCCGTGGAGGGCAGGGCGCCGTACCTGTCCCGCGTTGGCGAATTCTCCCCGTGTGTACGCTCTGTAGTAGCGACCGCCACTATGCCGCCGCCCCTTCGGTCTCGTCCGCGGATCGCGTATGCAGCCCTTGGGGAGGGTGCCGCGAGGGCTGCGCAGTATCCAAGGGGGGGCAGAGGTCGGACGAGGTCCAGCCCGGGACGGGGGCCGGGACGGGGCTGGCGCCCACGAACGGGTGGGTCAAGCCGTACCCGATGCCCGCGCCCGTGGCCTTGAGGCAGGCCTCCTTGCGGACCCAGACCCGGGCCAGGGCCGCTGGCCGGGCCGCCGCCGACAGAGCCAGGAGCGCCGCGCTCTCCCGCGGATGCAGGAAGCGCAGCAGCCCCCCGGCCAATTCCGGCCGAGGATGGGCCTCGATGTCCAGCCCGACCGGTGCCGTGGCCACGGCGACCGCGGCCACGGCACCGCTGTGCGTGAGCGAGAAGTGAAGCCCCGCCGGAGGGTCGCCGCCCAGGGCCGGCCTGCCGTGCGGGCCCCCGCAGTGCGGGCAGTCCTCCCGTACGAACGACACCAGCTCCGGCGGGATGCCCAGGTAGCCGCCCAGCAGGACCCGCAGGCCCACGTGCGCGGCCAGGTAGCGGTGCCGGTCACCGGGGCGTACCAGGGCGGCGGCCCGCGAGCGTTCCGCAGTGTCCAGCAGGGCGCCCCCGACCCGGTGGCCGCCGATCACGTCCTGCCGGGTGTCCAGGCGCCAGAGCGCCACCGCGCCCCTGGCCGGGCGGATGCCCTGCCGCGGGGCGGTGGTGCCCAGGACGGACCACGGCTCGGGGCGGTCGTCCATCAGGCCAGCACGAAGCCGCTGTTCGCGCGGTAGCCCGTCGTGCGGCGGTTGTCGAGGTGGACGAAGGTGCGGTGCAGCCAGCGTCCCGGCCGTCGTAGCGGGGCCGGAACGACGTACGGCCGTGGACGGCGACGCGGTTGTCCACGAAGGCCAGCTCACCGGGCTGCAGGATCAGCATGGCCGCGACGTCGAGGAGAGGGCCCGGTCATCGCGGACCCACTTGCGCAGGGTCTCCAGATGGATGCCCAGGCTGTGGGCGATGTCGGTGAGGGAACGGTCCGGCGAGGAGCACACCGGGTCCACCGCGTCCCGCTTGAACTCTTCGGGGTAGCTCTTCCGCTTTGCCACCTTGGATCACTTCCCCTGGATGACGAAACATCCAGCGTCCAGGTGTCGGAATTTCGGGGGTCACTCCAAGCCGTGCTGCCTCCCGAACTGCTGTCAAAACGCTGCTCCCTGTCGCGTACAGAGCCAGATCACCCGTGCCGGGGGCGTGAGAGCGATGGGGTACGAGACGAAGATCTGGGCATGGGAGGTCAGTTCGGGCCCAGGCTGCGCGACCCGCCGGCAGCTGGACCCGTCGCGCATCAAGGCCTTCGCATCGCCGAGTCGTCATCCTCAGGCGGAGCGAGGGATTCCTTACCGCTCGTAACAGGGGAAATTCGGCCGGTAGTAATTAGATGAATCGCTGACTGAATTTCCGTCAGTAAGCCTCACTCAATTATCTCGATTCTATAACGACATCGCCGAGATGGCCTGGACCTTTCGGTGCCTACACGAGTAACTAGCCTAGTTTTAAAGGAACTTGACAGATCATCAAATTGTGCCGCCAAGGTAACGGTCAGATATCTCGAAGCCCATTCCCGTTTGTCCGAATTCTCCGTCTCACCCGTCTGGCAGGCTTCCGGGCACCCACTCCTCCGACCAAGGATTTGAGGTGCGCATGACGGGATACCGTCGAAAGAAACGTGAACACCGGCGCAGACCCCGCCGGTTGATACTCCTCACCGCCGCTATGGCGTCGGCCGCGGTGTTAGCGGGAGGCATCGCCTACTCCGGGCTCGGCGACAACGCCCAGGCGGGAACCGCCGCTCAGGCCGACGCAGCCGCGGACGTCTTCACACCGGCCGCCGCGCCGGCCCGTGATGCTGAGCCTGCACCCATCGCGGATGCGCCCGCCAACGACGCGACGCGCGGCATGGTCTACGACGGCCTCAAAGCCGCGCCGAAGGGCGACAAGTGTGTCGGCGTCTACCGCACGGAAGCCGGACTGTGCAGCCACGGTCCCGACGCCCCGCCGAAGGACGTCGACATCAAGGCCGACGTCCCCCCCGTCGTCAAGACGAAGGCCGTGGCTTCCGATCCGGCCCGCCCGGAGTCTGACGAAGTGGCTGCCGCCGAAGGCAGCGGGCGTCCTCAGGACGCGCCCGCCGCCGACGCGGCATCCGCCAAGGCCCCGGCGTCGAAGGCCCCGGCCCCCGCCGGCGGCAGCGGCAGCGGCCAGGCCGTCGCCGCCGGTCCGGCCGGGCAGACCGTCCAGTGCGATGGTGACGGCAGCACCGGCAACCGCGTCCAGGTCGTGTACGTGCACGGCCCCGACCGCGACCGGTACTCCGAGTACCTCGCCTCGTTCCGCAAGTGGGCGGCCGACGCCGACCTCATCTACTCGGCGAGCGCCCAGGAGACCGGCGGCGTACGCCACATCCGGTACGTGACGGCCGCCGACTGCACGCCGACCGTGCTCAACATCGAGCTCCCGGCCTCCGCTCTGGCCGAGTTCAGCGCCACCAACAACGCGCTGGCAGCCAAGGGACTCGACCGCCGCGACCGCAAGTACATGATCTTCTCGGACACCCAGGTCTACTGCGGCATCGGCACCTTCGCCGGCGACGAGCGGCCCGGCCAGAACAACCAGAGCAACTTCGGCCCCTCCTACGGCCGTACGGACTCCGGCTGCTGGGGCGGCCACACCGCCGCGCACGAACTGGGTCACAACCTCGGCGCGGTCAACAACAGCGCCCCCAACACCAGCCGCGGCGCCCACTGCACGGACGAGTGGGACGTCATGTGCTACTCGGACACGCCCTACTACCCGCAGATGCGCAACATCTGCACCAACAAGGCGTCCGAGAACATCCTGGACTGCAACCACGACGACTACTTCCACACCAGCCCCAAGGCCGGAAGCTACCTGGCCACACACTGGAACATCGCCGACAACCAGTTCCTGATGAAGGGCAAGGGCGGCAACCCGAACCCCGACCCCAACCCGCAGCCCACCACCAAGCCCACACCCACCCCGACCAAGAAGCCCGGTGGCGGACCGGCCGTAACCGTCGGCCAGATCCGGTCCAACTCCGCGGTGGCAAGCTGGCCCAAGGCCGACGGCGCCGCCTGGTACCAGGTGCTCCTCAACGGCAAACACCTCACCTGGGTCCAGTCCCAGACGCTGAACATCCACAACCTCCAGCCCGGCACGGAGTACAAGGTCGCCGTCTCGGTGCGCGACGCCGCCGGCCGTGACAGCGGCCCCGGCAACGTCACCACCTTCCGCACCACCGCCGGCGGCGGCACCACCACCGCCGGCACCCGCTACACCCTCGGCAACGGCAGCACCGGCATGGCCGCCGAACTGTGGGGCGGCCGCAGCTCCGACGGCACCCTCCTCGTGGGAGCCCGCGCCAACGGCTACGCCCAGCAGCAGTGGCTGTTCGAGGACGCCGGCAACGGGCTGTTCCGCATCAAGTCCGCGGTGTCCGGCAAGTGCCTGCAAGCGGGCGGCGCCGCGGCCCAGGGCATGTGGATCGCGCAGCAGCCCTGCGGCAGCGCCGCCACCCAGCAGTGGAAGCTGAACTCCAGCTCCGGCACCACCACCATCACCGACGCGAGCGGCGGATACGCCCTCACTGTGAGCAACCGCCCGTACTACGGCGAATGGCTGCTCGACCTCCAGCGCGCCGACGGCCGCGCAACGCAGGTGTGGACGGTCCAGAAGGTCGGCTGACCTTCGACCGTCTGATCAACCGCCGGCGGACGGCCGTATTCCCCATGCAGCCGTCCGCCGGCTCCCTCACCGGCACCGCACCTCCACCGCGCCGCAGCGGTGGCAGCCCCTCGCATCCCCACCGCACCAGGAGCACCACAACGATGCGTACACGCCACAGCCCCCCGGTCCGTACCGGACTCGGGGTCCTGTTCCTCCTCCTCGCCCAGGCCCTGGCCCTGGCGACCCCGGCCCAGGCCCACGGTGACACCGTCAAAGTCGTGATCACCGGGCAGCGGGAAGGCCACGTCACCACCGACGTCACCTGGGAGAACGACGGGGACGCCATCGAGGAGGAGCTCGCCGCCACGGTGAACGCCACCAGCGCGGACGGCACCCGCAGCGTGGGCCCCTGGAAGCTGGTCCGGGATTCCGGCACGCGCACCGGATGGAGCACGGCCGAGGTCCTGCCGGCCGGCACCTGGAAGGTGCACGTCCACATTGGGTTCCCCCGAGGACACGCCGAACGCGAGGTCTCCGTACCGGTATCCGACCCGGCACCGCCCGGCACTTCCGCCGCGCCCACCGCTCCCGTTCCCGTTCCTGCGAGCCCCTCGGCCACAGCCGTGCCCTCGGCCGCCGCATCCGCGCAGCCCGCCCCGGCCGGCGACGGGAGCACCCTCTCCTGGACCACGGCGGGCTTGGCCATGGCCGCCCTCGCCGGGGCCGCTTGCGGGCTGCTGCTGGTCCGCCGGGCCCGAGCCCGCAGGCAGCCGCGGGGCGACGGGTGAAGCGTCCGTAACCAGCGCGTCGTGTGAGCCCGAGCCGTCGTGGCGGCCGTGATGTTCCTGCGCCGTTCCGTTCAATGCCAACCGGCTGACTGTTCGTCATCCAACGGAGTGCCGCCGCCGAGCCGGGCACCCTCGACACCTGTCGCGCAGAACGGACGACCAGGTTGCCGGGCGAGCAAGTCCCCGTATTTCTCAGATCAAGGAGCATGATGCACAAACGTCGCGCGTCCCGCCGCAAGAAAGCGCTGATAGCCGCGATCACCGCCGCACTCTCCGGCGGTCTGCTGTTCGGCTTCGGCGCCCTCGCCCAGGCCGATGTGGTCAGCGGCACGGTCATCGGCGGGCAGGGCAACTACAAGACCGTCAACCAGCGGGCCAAGCCGTCCCTTTCGGCTCAGGTGAAGGGCTCCTCGAAGGTGGGCGACAGGATCCAGATGTCCTGCCGGACCACCGGCGACACCGTGGAGAACAACCCGCGGTGGATCTACACCGGCTCGTACTACATCGCTGACGCCTTCATCAACGAGAACACCACCCCCCTGCCGGTCTGTGGTTCGAGCCCGAACCCGAAACCCACCCCCACCCCTCCCCCCACGACCGCGAAGACGATCAAGATCGACATGCAGAAGCAGGTCAGGACCCAGTGGTGCTGGGACGCCTCCGGCGTGACCATCGCCAAACACTGGGGCCGCTCCGTCAGCCAGGAGCAGTTCTGCCAGCTCGCCGCCCAGGGCACCTGGGTGGACTGCAACAACCAGCCCGCGACGCTGGAGGACATGGCCAACGGCCTGGCCAGGCTGGGACTGAGCAACAGCGGCCGCAGCCTGAACCGCAACGCCTCGTTCGGCGAGTCCGCCACCGAGATCGCCGCAGGCCGGCCCTTCGCCGTCCGGTTCGGCTGGCGCACTGGAGGCGGTCACATGAACGTCATCTACGGCTACGACAGCGCCACCAACATGATCGCGGTCGGCGACCCGTGGCAGACCACCCAGACCTACACCTGGTGGAACCACTCCACGTACGCGAACAACAACTCGTTCCAGTGGACCCACTCGCGCATCGGAATCCAGGGCTGAGGAGCAGACCGACCATGCAGACCACGCAGACCATGCGACACCCCAGGCACATGGCAGTCCGGGCCGCCGTTCTCGCCACGACCGCGCTCGCCGCCGCCCTGTGCGGAATCGTTCCCGCCCAGGCTGCGGAGGGCGACGGCATCGCGGGCTACCCGTCCGCCCAGCAGGCCCTGCGGAGCGACCAGCTCCGCGACACCGTCTCCCGCTTCCTGGTCTCGGCCCGACAGCCCGCCACGGCCCCCGCCGCGGACGGCGGCGCCGTCGGCGCCCCCGGGAACGCACCCGCCGCGGTCGCCGCGCCGCCCGGGTTCGATCTCAACAAGGACCCGGTGCCGATGTTCGAGATCAGCCCCGAGTTCGTGACCGGCAAGACCCAGGCGAACCCGCAGACCGCGCTCCGGCTCTCCTACCTGGCCTCCCGGGTGACCGCAGCCGACGGCAAGAACGCCGCCGTACTGCTCGCGCCCAAGGGGAACGCCCCTACGACGGGAAGCGGCCCGCAGAACGTCGGTGCCGAGGGCTGGCAGCTGGCCGGCATCCGGGACGGGGACGCCGAGGTCGGCTTCGCCGAGCGCGGCACTCCCCAGGCCCGTACCTTCACCGAGCCGCAGATCCACGCCTGGTACCGGCTCACCGCCGAAGGCACGGTCGAGCCGCTCAACGAGGAGGCGACCACCGGCCTCGGCGGAAAGCGCGGCATCACCCTCGCCGCCTACCAGAAGCTGGTCACCGCCCGCTACGGCGACAAGATGCCCGGCTCGGAGTACGACCGCAAGGGCATGGCCGGCGGGTACGCCGGCCTCGTGGAGGACCAGCCGGAACAGGTCGCCGTCGCGTCCGGGACACCGGTCGCCGACGAGTCCTGGCAGCCGATCTCCGTCACCGCGGCCGCAGCCCTGGCGGCGATCGGCGGTGCGGTGGTGTACGCGCGACGCCGGCAGATGGCCGGCGTCCGCTGACCCGACCCCGTGAAGGCCGGGCCCCCTCCGTGCGCAGCCTGACGACTTCCATCGTCGGATACGCATGAGCTCGGGAAGGAGGCCCGGCCGTGCGGTCCACGTCAGTATCGACGTGGACCGCATGCGGTCGTGGACCGCCGTCGGCGCTACCTGGGCCCAAGCAGCAGTGAGCCTTTTCAGCTCGCTCACTGATCGGGTGCTGCTCCTGCCTGGTCTACGCAGGTCACCGCGCACTGCGCCGCAGGACCGAAGCCCAATTTGAAAGGGCTCACCGTGTAGCGGCTCCGAGGCCAGGCCGGATCTGATGGCGGCTCCAGTGCCCACAACGCACACCATTCACATCACGAAGTCAGATCTGCAAGGCCCTGACCGGCGACTTTCTTTCACCTGCCTCGGCCTGCACTGTTCCTTGTGACCCACCACGTGGAGTGCGTCGCGATCCTTGAACCCATCGCGAAGGGCGTCTGACCTGCAGGTTTGTCGATGCGCATTATGTGCGTTGTGGGCGTTACGGGCGATATCTTGACGCTGATCTGACGCTCGTGACGCTCATCTGACGCTCGACGGACACATTTCCTGAAAGGATGTCAGTATTAGCTGACGTGCCATCAGCAGCGAGAAGGCCATCTTGGACCGGGCCTGTGCCCGGCCGGGGAGGCGGCTTCTGCGTGCGGCGATCGGTCCCGGTGTCGGGCCCTTCGGCGCGGCGGCCAAACGCGAACACGCTCTGTAGCGGAGAAGGAAATGGTTCAGCATGACCACCCTGCTGATGACGCGCGTTTCTGGCCGGGGTGAGGAGCCGAAGGCCGCCACGGGGCGGCGGCTGGCCGCTCCTCCTCGGAGTCGATGTCGGGCCGGGACTGCGGCGGCGGGGCACGGGGCCGGGCCACCCGGTCCCCCTGTGCAGCGGCACACGACACGAGGCACCGCCGGTGAGCAGACCGGTGCTCGGACGGTGATCGGCAAAACGATCTGCGACGACGGCGCGCGCAGGGACATCAGGCCGTGCCGAAGTGGACGTGAGAGAAGGAGGCTTCCCGCGAGGCGTCAGCCCTGCGGGTGGCCGGCCGCCACGTCTTTGACACGCACAACCGGTGCAGACCGGGAGGGGCCGCCGTCGGAGGCGGGGCATGGGGCTACGGGTGCGGGAGCCTGAGTGAGCAGTCCGTCGGGTGCGGCACGGTCGCCGGCGCCGGGTTGTCGGGCCGTCCTGTGTGAGGACGGCCTTCGGCGCCGCACTGCTCCTGCGCCACCGGGCAACGGGAACCGTGGTCGGCGCTGCGATGGCGGCGGAAGCCTACGTGTCCCCACCGACCGCGACGTGCGGGGCTTTGTCCATCGGCCCCGGCATCGCCATCACGGGACGAGCGAGCCCCGTAGCAGCACTCCGGACCGCGCCCGAAGCGACAGAGGCAGGCGCCGCGGCATGCGCGCCACGTCAGGGCATGTCCCGATCGCCCCTTCCGGCCGGTGCTCAGCGAGTCAGGACGCCGCAGGCTTTCGTCCGCGCGGACAGGCCTTTCATCAGACGGGCGGCGCCGGCCGCGTAGGCGATGCCGAAGAGGAGTGAGGTGAGAAAAGCCAGGTGCCGGGAGAATCCGTCGATGAGCGGGAAGATCTGCCAGTGGGTCAGGTAGATGTACAGGGAGCTGGTCGCGAGGAGGCCGGCCAGCTGGTTGAGGCGCTCGCGGCTGGGGAGGCTGGGCACCCAGACCAGCAGCGCGAATCCGGCGACGACGATCGCCTCGCGCCCGGGGTCGCCGGGGAAGAAGCCCGGCACGGTGGCCAGGGCCGCGGCGGTGACCAGCAGGCGCTGTCGCACGGTGGTGGCTTTCGCCGCAGCCCAGCCGAGCGCGAACAGCCAGAAGACCGTGATGGCATCGGGGATGTGCTCGCGGGCGGGCAGGCCGACGAGGTCGTAGCGGGTGAGGAGTCCCAGGCTGACGAGTGTGAGGGGCAGGCCGTACGGGAAGCGGCGTTCCCACCGGTCTACGGCGGGCAGGCCCAGGAGGCTGACGGCGGCGATCAGGATGTAGAGGAGAGCCTCGATGAACCAGAAGTGCATACCGGTCTTGAGGTCGTCGGGGCCGATGACGCTGTCGAGCAGGAAGAGATTGGCGAGCGTGTAGTCGTCGTTGAGGAACAGGATCAGGCCGATCCAGGCCATGCTCGGCAGCGCGACGCGGGCGATGCTGGTCCAGCCCCGGCGTACCCGTACGCGCCGTTCGGCAGTGGTGAGGTGGAAGCGGGCGAAGTTGTATCCGGCGACCGCGAGCAGGATGTGCGCCCCGCCCTTGATGCCGAACACATGGATGTGCGAGCCGACGATGCAGAAGATCGCCAGGGCGCGGAGCGCGACGCTCGTCTCCAGGGTCCGCCTGCGGGAGGTCTCCGTATGCTCGGGCGGCCTGAGATCCCGGATCGGTGTCGTGTGCCAGCCGGGCGGCAGGTGCCCGAGCCGCTCTTCGAGCTGGATCGACATCTCGACGTATGAGAGCGAATCGCCGCCCAGGCTGACGAAGGAGCTGTCGTCCGTCACGTCCGAGCGGTCGAGGACCCGCGAATAGAGCAGACGCAGGCTTTCGGGGACTCCGTTCGGCGTGGCCTCGGGGCCGGTGGCGGTGTCAGGCGCCTGACGGGTCAGTTCGCGCACCGCGCGGTAGTCAGGCTTGCCCGTCGGCAGGCGCGGGAGGTCGGCGAGGATGCGGACGCGGACCGCGCGGGCCGGCAGACCGCAGTCGTGGGCCACGAGCCTGGCTATCCGGCGGGCGTCGGTGTCGTGACCGCCGACGGCCACGACACCGAGGGTCTCGTCGTCGCCGGTACACACGGCGGTGACGCCGTGCCGGGCGAGCATCGCCTCGACCTGCCCGGGGTCGATGCGCAGGCCGAGGATCTTCGCGAACCGGCTGCTCCGGCCGACGATCTCGTACAGCCCGTCGGGGGTGCGGCGCGCGATGTCGCCGGTGTGAAGTTCGTGCACGGTCCGGCCGTGCGCGAGGTCCTCGGGGGTCTGTGCGTAGCCGAGCATGACATTGGGGCCTGAGTAGACCAGTTCGCCGGTGTTCTCGGCGGGGCTGTCGGGCAGCGGCTGAAGGCGGAAGGAGCCGCCGGGGATCGGGATTCCCGCCGCCTCGGGGTGGGTTTCCGCGAGGTGCGGCGGCAGGTAGGCCATGCGGGCCGTCGCCTCGGTCTGGCCGTACATCACGAAGAGCTTCCAGCCGGCGGCGCGGCCGAGTGCGGCGTACCGCCGGACCCGGTCGGGAGCCAGGCGGCCGCCCGCCTGGGTGACGTAGCGCAGGTGGGGCAGTTCCATGTCGGCGAAACCGACCCGGTCGAGCAGGTCGAAGGTGTACGGAACCCCGGCGAGGGCCGTCCCCCGGCCGGCCTTGAAGAGCTCCCAGAAGCAGGTGTCGGCGACCGACAGGTCAGTCAGGATCAGTCCGGCGCCGCGCAGCAGGTGGCTGTGCACGACGGACAGGCCGTAGCAGTAGTGCAGGGGCAGGGTGGTCGCGGCGCGGTCGGTGTCCCGGATGTCCAGGTACTGCGCGATGGACTTCGCGTTGGTCTGGAGGTTCTCGTGTGACAGCCGGACAAGCTTCGGCGATCCGGTCGAGCCGGAGGTGCTGAGCAGCAGGGCGAGGTCCGGGTGCAGCTCGTGCGCCGAGACCGTGCGTCGCTCATCGAGCAGCCATTCCCCGCCCTCGGGGTGAGCCACGATGTCCGGGTCGTACGCGTCGATCAGGGACTGGACGGCTTCGGGGTGGTCGCCCGGCACCAGGAGGACGGGGTGCCCGGCCGCGAGGGCGGCGAGATGGACGACGAGGGCGTCGACGGTGTTGGAACCGACCAGCAGGACCAGACGGCGTTCCCTGCCGAGGCGGCGGGCCGTCGTGTCCACGCGCGCGGCCAACTCGGCATAGCTGACCGGGCCGTCGGCCGTGATGACGGCGGTCCGGTCGCCGTGGGCGGCGAGGCCGAGGGCGAACGGGACCGACGTGGTGCCTGGGAGTTGGTCGGGAAGGACTGTCACGGGCGCATCTTAGGAATGCCTTACCTCGCCCGATAGTCACAGGAAAGTCACAGATGGCTCACGGAAGATCCACAGGGAGGGAACCGGTATGCTCGGCTCCGCCGATGCGTGGGCGCGGTCGAATTGTTGTGTGCGTCACCCTTGCCTTTAGGTTAGCTTTACCTTACTTATTGGGCGTTACTGTTCTTCGCTGCCCTTGTAGGAAGGCTTTCCATGCGACGCCCCTTGGTCCGACGCTTGACCGCGCTCTTCGCGGCGGCCCTTCTTCTCCCCGCGGTCGCAAGCTGCGGTGTCGACGAGGACGACGCGGGGCTCGTGATCTACTCGGGCCGCAACGAGAAGCTGGTCAAGCCGCTCCTGGACGAGCTGGAGAAGGCCGTCGGCACCACGGTCGCGGTCCGCTACGGCGAGAGCGCCGAACTCGCGGCCCAGATCCAGGAAGAGGGCGGCAAGACCAAGGCCGGGCTGTTCTTCTCCCAGGACGCCGGCGCCCTCGGGGCCCTGTCCAGCAAGGGCCTGCTGGAGAGGCTGCCGCAGGCCTCCCTCGACAAGGTGGACCCCGGCTTCCGCGGTGGCGCGGGCGACTGGGTGGGCACCTCCGGCCGGGTCCGCGTCCTCGCGTACCACCCCGGACAGGTCTCCAAAGTGCCGGACACCGTCCACGACCTGGTCAAGCCGGAGTGGAAGGGCAAGGTCGGCTACGTCCCGACAAACGCCTCCTTCCAGGCCTTCGTCACCGGCATGCGCGTCCTGGAGGGCGACGACGCCACCCGCACCTGGCTGAAGGGCCTGAAGGCCAACGAGCCGAAGGTGTACGACAACAACCTCAAGGTGCTGGAGGCGGTCGGCAAGGGCGAGGTCTCGCTCGGGCTCGTCAACCACTACTACTGGTACGAGCAGGTCGCCGAGAAGGGCGAGGCCAAGGTCAAGGCGAAGATCCACTTCCTCCCCGGCGGTGACCCGGGCGGCCTCGTCAACACCGCCGGTGTCGCCATCGTCAAGGGAACCGACCAGGCACCGGCCGCCCAGAAGGCCGTCGACTTCCTGCTCTCGGAGAAGGCGCAGAAGTACTTCGCCGAGGACACCAAGGAGTACCCGCTCGCCTCGGGCGTGACCAGCACGGTCAAGGGCCTTCCGCCGCTGGCCACCCTGGACGCCCCGAAGATCGACCTCGGGAAGCTGGAATCTCTTCAGGAGACCCTGAAGATGCTCCAGGAAGCCGGGATGGTCTGACCCCTCATGCCCTCCACGGATCCCGTCACGCCGACGGATCCCGCCACTGCCCACCGCCCGGACGGCGCCACCGCGCCGACCGGGCGGTGGCGTGCCGGGCGCCGGCCACCCTCCATCCTGCTCGTCCCCGCGGCCGTCGCCGCGGTGTTCGCCCTGCTGCCTCTCGGCTACCTCGCCGTCCGCTCCCTGGAACGCGGCCCGGCCTTCGCCTGGGACGTCATCTCCGACGAGCGCACCGCCCAACTGCTCGGCCGCAGCCTCGGACTGGCCGCCGTGGTCGTCTCGGCCTGCCTGGTCCTGGGCGTCTCGCTGGCCTGGCTCACCGTACGCACCGACCTGCCCGGCGCCCGGGCCTGGTCGGTGCTGGTGACCCTGCCGCTGGCCGTGCCGAGTTACGTCGCCGCCTTCGCCTGGCTGTCCGCCTTCCCGGAGCTGGCCGGCTTCACCGGGTCCGCCCTCGCGCTGACGCTGGTGAGCTTCCCGTACGTCTACCTGCCCGTCACCGCCGCACTGCGCGGCACCGACCCGGCGCAGGAGGAGGTCGCCCGCTCGCTCGGCCACGGGCCGCTGAAGACCTTCCTGCGGGTGACGCTGCCGCAGCTGCGGCCCGCGGCCGCAGGCGGGGCGGTACTCGTCGCGCTGTACGTGTTCTCCGACTTCGGCGCCGTATCGCTGATGCGGTACGACACCTTCACCCGCGGCATCTACACCTCCTACCGGGCCAGCTTCGACCGCACCCCGGCCGCCGCCCTCAGCGTCGTCCTCGTGGTGATGACGATCCTGCTGGTCGCCGCGGAGGCGCGGACCCGGGGCCGGGCCGGCCACGCCAGGACAGGCGGCGGCACCGCGCGCCCCGCCGTTCCCGCGGGGCTGGGCCGCTGGCGGGCGCCCGCGCTGGCCTGGTGCGCGGCGGTCACCGGCGTCGCCGTCCTCACCCCGCTGGCGACGCTCGGGTACTGGCTGGCCGTCGGCAACTCCGCGACCTGGGACCCGTCCACACTTCTCGACACCGCCGCCACCACCCTCGGCGTCGCTGCCGCGGGAGCCGCGCTCACCACCCTGCTCGCCCTGCCGGTCGGCGTGATCGCCGCGCGGTACCGCGGCCGGACCGCCCGGCTGCTGGAGCAGTCGGCCTACGCCGGCCACGCGCTCCCGGGCATCACCGTTGCCCTGTCCCTGGTCTTCTTCGCGGTCCGCTACGCCGAACCGGTCTACCAGGAACTCCCGCTGCTGGTCTGCGCGTACGCCGTCCTCTTCCTGCCCGTGGCCGTCGCGGGCACCCGCGCGGCCGTCCTCCAGTCCCCGCCCGTCCTGGAGGACGTGGCCCGCTCCCTCGGCCGCTCCCCGCTGCGCGTGCTGCGCGAGGTGACCGTGCCGCTGGCCGCCCCCGGGGTCGCTGCCGGAGCGGCGCTCACCTTCGTCGTGTGCATGAAGGAACTGCCCGCCACCCTCCTGCTGCGCCCCACCGGGATGGACACCCTGGCCACCCGCCTGTGGACGGAAACCGGCACCGGATCCTTCGCCGCCGCGGCGCCCTACGCCGCGGCGCTGATCCTGCTGGCCGCCATCCCGTCCTACCTCCTCGGAAGGCACCGCACATGACCGACCTGCAGATCGCCGGACTGGCCAAGGCGTACGGCCCCGGTGCGGCGCCGGTCCTCGACGGCCTCGACCTCACCGTCCCCGGCGGCGCACTGACTGCTGTCCTCGGCCCCTCGGGCTGCGGCAAGACCACGCTGCTGCGCATCGTCGCGGGCTTCCTGCGCGCCGACGCGGGCACCGTCACCCTCGACGGGCGCACACTGTCCGGCCCTGGAGTCCACCTTCCGCCCGAACGCCGCCGCATCGGCATCGTGCCCCAGGAAGGCGCGCTCTTCCCGCACCTCAGCGTGGCCCGCAACGTCGCCTTCGGCCTGACCGGCCTCGACCGGGCCACCCGTCGGCGGCGCACGGAAGAGATGCTCGAACTCGTCGGCCTCGTGGGCTACGGCGACCGCATGCCGCACGAGCTGTCCGGCGGCCAGCAGCAGCGCATCGCCCTGGCCCGGGCCCTGGCACCGGAACCCGCCCTGGTCCTCCTCGACGAGCCGTTCAACGCCCTCGACGCCGCCCTGCGCACCGGCGTACGCGCAGACGTACGCGCTGCCCTGCGCGCCACCGGGGCCACCGCTCTGCTCGTCACCCACGACCAGCAGGAAGCCCTCTCCACAGCCGACCTCGTCGCCGTCGTCCGCAACGGCCGCGTGGCCCAGTGCGACACACCGCACGAGGTGTACAGCCGTCCCGCCGACCCCTGGGTCGCCGCCTTCGTCGGTGACGCGGTACTCGTCACCGGTACTGCGGACCAGGACATGGCGGCCACCGCGCTGGGCCGCATCCCACTGACGGACTCGCCCGGCCGACTCCGCGAGGGGGTGGTGCTGCTGCGGCCCGAGCAGCTCCGACTGACCGCTCCGGATGCGGCCGAAGCCAGTGGCATGGTGACCGACGTTCGCTTCTACGGCCACGACGCGATGGTCACCGTTGCTGTGGACGGCATCGACGAGCCCATCGACGTCCGAGTCCCCAGCCCAGCCGCTGCCCGGCCCGGGGAGCGCACAGGCATCGAGGTGATGGGGGAGGCGACTCTGCACTCCGCCGCCGTGTGATTCCGGACGCGCTCCCCGGGGCGGGCACTCGGGCCAGGGACCATGCGGCTGCGGCACGATCTGGCGTGTGTTCCGGCACACGGTGCCTGACCCGCCCAGGCAACGCGAGTGGCACGCTAGCCTCCGCGTTCCAGGCATCTGATCTGGCCGTGCCCGGGGGTATTACCTACCTGGAACCACTGGCGGACAAGATCTCGGCGCTTGCTGGATGGCTCCACGCGAGCGATGGGGAGCGCTGTCTCGGCGCGAGTACCAGGGACGGCGTAGGTCATTGCAGTTGCTTTTGCGCGGGCCGGAGTCGACGTCGGAGACCAGGACGTTCCCCAGCTGGTCTCCAGGGGTGTCTCGGCAAAGTCAGTCGTGACGGGCGAGCTTGACTGCGGAGACAAGCAGGATCAGGGCCAACAGGGGGATGAGGACCAGGTCCGGGAACACCCCCAAGAGCAGGCCGCCCAGCACCGCGCCGACGATGGAGCCCGCGGCCATGATCGCGGTGAAGCGGAGGTTGGCGCCGAGGACCGCGAAGCTGCCGTCCCGGCTGTAGCGGGCGAACGCGACGAGCATCGTCGGGAGGGAGACCAGCAGGGATAGGCTTCCGGCGGTCTTGATGTCCTCCCCGGACAACAGCACGATCGTCGGGATCAGCAGCTCGCCTCCGGCCACGCCCATGATCGCGGCGACCACCCCGATGCCGAACCCGGCTACGACCCCGGCGGGCACTTGGGCCCACAGCGGCAGGGAGAGGGTGCCCAGGGTGGTGGTGTGCGTGACCACCAGAGCGGCGGCCATGAGCACCATCAACGCTGCCAGCACCTTGTAGAGGGTCGCGGTGCGCATGCGCGCCGCCCAGCTCGCTCCGGTCCACGCGCCGAGCAGACTGCCGGCGAGCAGGTTGACCGCGACGGGCCAACGCGCGGCCACCTCGGCGGCCGGAACCGCCGCCAGGCGGGCGGGCAGCGCGACCAAGACCACGACCAGGCTCATCGCCTTGTTCAGGATGACGGCTGAGAGCGCGGCGAACCCGAAGAGGCCGATCAGCAGAGGCAGGCGGAACTCCGCGCCGCCCAGCCCGATCATCCCGCCCAATACACCGATGGCCGCTCCCGCGCCGAACACCACGGGCGCTGAGTGTGTCGAGCGAAGAGGAACGAGGTTCTGGTCAGTGGTCATGACGAGGACCCTCGCTGGTGGCCGCTCTCGCCTGCTACGACCCGATTCCACTGGGTCTTCCCCAAGCCTTTGTCCGGACCTCCGAGCATCGGCATCGCGCCCGGCGGGTCTGCTCGTGCGGTCAGGGGGACGGCGGCTGGATGGCGCGGGCCACGGGTCGGCCAGCACCTCGGTGCTTGCGTTGCTTGGCGACGGCCGCGTCCACCAGCTCCGGCGTGAACACCTTCGTCAGGATTCCTATGCGTGACCGGCACCCGGCCCCCAACCCTCCAGGAGCTGGGCAATGGCCCGCCCCAGCTCAAAAGCAACTGCATTGGCGGGCGTAGGCCCCTGGGTCAGGTCGGCACGGTTCTCCGGAGCCTTCGTGGAACCCGGGGTGGCCCTCCGCGACTGACCGGCTTCCGGGCGCTCAGGGGACGCAACGCGGGGGCGTCGCTGGTCACCTCTCGATGGGGCTCCGTTCGCCCGGCCAGAGGCAGGCAAGGAGCGTCAACGCGTTGCACATACCGCCCACTACGCACGTAACGCACACGGGCAGCCTGCCCAATCTGCGCCTTGCGGGTCGCTGACCTGCGGTTTCCTTTGACCTGTTTTTGTTGGATCTTATTCCGATGACGCACCACGTGGAGTGCGTGGCAATCCTGGAGCCGATCGCGAAGGGCGCCTGACCTGCTTGCTTGT
Organism: Streptomyces sp. NBC_01294; assembly: GCF_035917235.1. Classification (NCBI taxonomy): domain Bacteria; kingdom Bacillati; phylum Actinomycetota; class Actinomycetes; order Kitasatosporales; family Streptomycetaceae; genus Streptomyces; species Streptomyces sp. NBC_01294. The sequence goes on along the minus strand of NZ_CP108423.1, from coordinate 1,952,681 downwards.
CGGGCTGCTCGACCTATTTCCGGCTGCACACCGGTTCGGGCGGACGGCCTGTCCAGTGGAGGCGGTCTGACCTGCGACTTCACGATGCAGCGGTGACCGGGCCCGCAGCGGTGTCACACCACTTCTCTGAGTGTTGAGCTCAGATGACGCTTCTGCGGGCTCTTTCCGGCGAGTTTTCGTGGGTCGGGCATCGCTCGCTCCTCGTCGAGGCCGTCGCCAACCTGTTCCGGGAAGCCGAACTGCAGCCTCTGACGCCGACGCTGGTCATCAGTGCTGCCGCTGCATCTCGTCGGCGGTGGTGCTCCTCGGCTTTCCGCTCCTTCGCACGGCGTCTGCCGGATATCGTTCGTGCATGATGCTTGGGGGGAACGAGCGCACCGGCGTGTCATCTGAAGTCACGCATGACGCCGTGGTCGTGGTGCCGGGGATCATGGGTAGCGCGCTGCGCGACACCGTCACGGGACACCCGGTGTGGGGCTTGCGTGATCCTCAGTGGTTGGGCGCCTGGCTGCGTGATGACGGGACGCACCCGTTGCACATGGACGAGGACGAGCGGTCCGGCAAGTACGGCCGGGTGGAAGCCACCGAGCTGCTGCGCTTCCCCGCCTGGGCGCCGTTCCTGAAAGGGTTCGAGCCCTACAGTGCCCTGCTCGCTGCCATTGAGCGGACGGTTGCTGACCCGAAGGGCGTTCTCGCGTTCCCGTACGACTGGCGGCTACCCGTTGCCGTCAACGGCGCACTGCTGGCGGAAGCCGCCCACCGTCACCTGACCCGGTGGCGCGCCAGCGAGGAGCACGATCGGGCACGCCGTCGGCATCCGGACGGGCGCGAGGCCCGCCTGGTGTTCGTCGCCCACTCCATGGGTGGCCTGGTCACCCGGGCCGCCTTCGCCCACGCCGTATCCCAGGGCAGCGACCTGGCCCCCGACACCAGAGCCGTGGTCACCCTCGGCACGCCGTTCCTCGGTTCGGTCAAGGCGGCCGTCATCCTCAACGGCGACCGCTCCAGCCGGCTGCCCGCCCGGCTGCGACGCCGGATGCAGGTCCTGTCGGCGACACTGCCCGGTGTGCACGACCTGCTGCCGGACTACCGCTGCGTTGACGCGGGCACGGACGTGCTCCGCCTCGGTCCGGCCGACGTGGCTGCCCTGGGCGGTGACGTAGAACTCGCCCGTGAGGCCCATTTGTTCCAGCAGAGCATGCGTGAACAGGCGCCCGCCCTTCCAGGGCACCGCGCGCTCGTCGGCGTGGCTCAGCCGACGGCGCAGAGTCTGCGCCTCGACGCCGGCGTGGTGCACAAGCAGTACGTCGCGTTCGAGCGGAACAGAGACGGTGCACTGGCCCGCGACGGTGACCGCATCCCCATCCGCCGTGACCGGGCAGGCGACGGCACTGTCTACCGGGACGCCGCCTACCTCGCCTCGAACGAGCCTGTGTGGCTCCCGTTGCAGCATGGCGGCCTGGCCAAGGACAGCACCGCCGTCCAGTACGTGCAAGCCGTGCTCACCGAGTACGACCACAACCGCGGTCCCGCACTGGGCGACGGCCACATCGGCCTGGAGGTTCCCGACTACGTCATGGCAGGCAGCCCTTGGCGGCTGCGGGTGCATTCCGCGCCGGACTCGGGACGGCCTGCGAACGCCGGTACGGGGTGCACCGTCCACAAGGCGGCAACCGATCAGCAGATCGCCAAGGTCGCCCTCCGCCGTACCGAAGGTGAACTCGGATCCCAAGTCACCCTGCCCGCACCCGGTCTGTACCGGATCAAGGCCAAATCCGGAGGCAACTCACCCGTCACACAGCTCGTCCTGGCAGTCGATCCTGAGGATGACTGAGACACAGCCGATGACGACTGTTTCGGACAGCGGGAACGCCTCGGGGCCGCTGCAGTTCTTTCCGGTCGACATCGGTGTCTACGTTCACCACGACCACCTGGACACGGGGCCGGAGGTGGCGGCCGTCGCCGCGCTCCTGGAGCCGTTCGGTGCCCGCGTGGATTCCTGGGCGGTCCCCGCGGAGAATCGAGAGGTCGGCGCGGTAAAGCAGCGGCTTGAGGAGTGGTCGGCCCCCGATGTCACCGGTGACACGTTCCTGTACTGGGTCGGCCATGGGTGGAGCAACGGGGGTCCCACGACCTTGCTCGCCCACGCCCTCAGCCCCGCAGAACTGACTCAGAACGGAATCGGGCCCGAGGAACTGTTGCAGTCCCTCAAAGCGCGGCAGTGTCAGGTCGGCGCCGGCTGGGCCATCGTGATCATCGACGCGTGCTCCTCCAGTGACTTCGTGGATCGGATGCACGCCAAGGCCTTGGAAGACGGGGAAGCGCGCGGCTACCTGCTGATTGCGACGGCCGCGGAGGGGAGCACCGTCCTCGGCGCCTTCCGCAGAGTACTGAACACCGTTCTGACGAGCACTTTCCGCACTGAGGACACAATCGACTTCCACGACCTCACCAAAGAGCTCCAGCGGAACCTGAACGGCTGTTCCATCCACCTGCGTCCGGGTGATAATGGTGCCGCTCTGCGCCGCGCCGTGCCCACACTGGCGGGCCGCATGCAGGCGTCCCTGGACACCGTGATCGACATCGAGAGGGTCCTCGAGAACCTCACGGACGACGAGCGTCTTCACTTCATCCCCAAGGCCAGTGGCGCTGAACTGGGCGAACAGAACTGGTACTTCGAAGGCCGGGAGGACGAGCGCCGCCGGATCCTCGCGTGGCTCGACGGCGCGGAACGGGGCATGCTCGTCGTCACCGGAGCGGCGGGGTCGGGGAAGTCGGCGCTTCTGGGCCATGTCGTGGTGCACTCCCGGCGTGAGCTCGCCGATATCCTGATTGAGCATCAGAAACTCCGCCCTCTACCCGAGGGCGCCGTCCCTCCCTACGACGTCTTCGACGCGGTGCTTCACCTGACAGGGGCGACGCCCCGGACCGTGGTGCAGCGGATCGCCACCTCGGCCGGGCTCGGCACTCCGCCCGACGCGACGATCGGCGAACAGTGCGCCTGGCTGATAGAGCGATTTCGTGCGGTCGTGGCTGGGGCCGACCCCGGCGTTCGCTTCACACTGCTGGCGGACGCGCTCGACGAGGCACACCTACCCCTGCTGATTGCCGAAGAGGTACTCAGCCCCCTGGCGGACCTGGCCGGCGTGCGCGTTGTCGTCGGCACGCGCCGGTCCACGGCCGAAGGCCCCGATCTGCCTGCTTTCGAGGATGCGGACCTCATGGAGGCACTGGGAGCGGATCGGAACGGCAACCGCGAGACACTGAGCGTCGCCCGCGACCCCGCAGCCATGCGCCAGTACATACGCAATCGCCTGCACGCGGCACGGGCCCGGTTGGGCGTCGAACCTTCGCAGATCGACAGGACCGCGGAAGCCCTCAGCAATCTTGACCGGGAATTCCTCTACGGTCGCCTCGCTGTGCACGAGGTCATCAGCAACCCCGAGCTGGCCGCTGACCCGACCCCCTTGCTCGAGTGCGACCACCGACAGCTCTTCACCCGAGCCGTCGAGCGCCTGAGCGACAAGGCCCCCTGTCATCGCCTCCTGCTCGAAGCGCTCGCCTTGGCCCAGGGACGCGGCCTGCCCATCGCCGACGGCGTGTGGGCGGGCATCGCTACGGCCCTCGCCGACAGCCCTGACATCGCCGTCACCGATGATGACATCAGAGAACTGACGGACACGGCCGCGCCGTACCTGATGCTGGACACGGAATCGGGCCAGAGCGTGTACCGCCTGGCACACCGGACCTTCTCCGAGCACTTCACCCGGACGCATCCGCCCTCCGAGCACGACGACCGGCACTGCCGTATCACCCAGTATCTGGCAGAACCCCCGAGCCCGGGGTTGGACGAACGGTCCAACCCCTATGTCGTGAACCATCTGCCCACCCATGCCGGTCTCGCCGGGCCGGATGGATGGCAGGTCCTGGCGGACTGCCCCCGACTGCTCGACCGGCTGAGCCCCTCGGCGGTCGTCTCCAGCGTCATGCTCAGAGCCCTCGGGCGGTTCGAGCTTCCTCCCGCAGTGGCCGGAGTCCTGTTCGAATGGGAGCGACTCGCCACTGCGAACTCCCGGGACCGGCGAGGATTGCGGGAGCTCGGGAGCCTTCGCTGTTCGCAGGAGACCGTCGTGCAGCGCTTCGGCAGGAGAGCTTCCGACCCCGATTCGGCCTGGTCCGTGCGCTGGGGACAACTGAAGGGCCACGCGACCCACTTGCGTCTCAGCGGTCATACGGGCTCGGTCCAGACCATCGTGGCGTTCAGGGACGCCTCAAGGGGAGTGCTGCTGGCGTCGGGCAGTGATGACGGGACGGTGCGGTTCTGGGACCCGGCGCGGGGGGAAGCGGTGGGAGACCCGGTGACGCTGCATGACGCCCCTGTCCAGGCGATCGAGGCGTTCACGGGCCCAAAGGGACAGACGCTGCTGGCCAGCGGGGGAGCGGACGGCACGGTACGCATCTGGGACCTCATCAGGGGAGAGACAGTGGGGGAGCCGCTGACCGCTCACAATGACTGGGTCCACTCCGTGGCGGCGTTCAAGGACACCGACGGGCAGACGCTGCTGGCCACAGGAGGCGGAGATGGGACGGTCCGTGTCTGGGAACCGCTGACCGGCAAACAGCTGGCGGTGGGAGGCTTGGACGAGCCCGGGACGGAGTGGGACCCGGACGCCGGCCAGGAGACCGATGTGCTGGTGGGGACCGGTCACGATGGCGATGTCTACTCGGTGGTGGCGTTCGACAGCCTGGACGCCGACCAGGACAGGCACGTGCTCCTGGCCACCGGGGGCATCGACGGGACGCTACGGATTTGGGACCCGGCCACCGGAGTGGAAACCAGTGGTCCCCTGACCGGACATGAAGGAGCCGTCTTCTCCGTCACGGCGTTCGTGGGGTGGGGAGGGCAGACGCTGCTGGCATCCGGGGGTGAGGACGGGACGGTACGGATTTGGGATCCGGACACCGGCAGACAGACCATGGCGCCTCTCATCGGTCACGTGGAGCCAGTCCTCGCGGTGGGAACGCTGGTCGAGGCAGGCGAGGATGGGGCGCGGACGCTGCTCGTCACTGTCGGAGCGGACAACAGCGTACGACTATGGGATCCGGCCGGCGGCCAGCCGGTGACAGCGCCTCTGACAGGCCACGAGGACTGGGTGCGGGCCGTGTCGCCGGTGCCGCCCCTGTCCGGTGCGTATCCACTGCTGGCCACCAGCGGCGACGACCAAACCCTACGGATCTGGGCACCGCCCAGTGGCCGACCGGCAGGTGTGCCCTTCCGCGACACCGCGACGACCACGCAAGCGCTGACATCCTTCACCGGCGAAGACGAACAGACCCTGATCGCCGCCGTGGACGCCGACGCGATGCTGCGTGTGTTCGACCCGGCCGAGGGCGAGCAGGTCGATGAGCTGCCGACCGAACACGACGGAGACGTCCTCGCGGTGACCGCGGTCCGGGTCGTCCATGGCGATGACGAAAGGCTCACTTTCGGCACGGGTGGTGAGGACGGGGTGGTGCGGTTGTGGGATCCCGGTACCGGCGAGAAGACCGGTGAGTTGGTGACGGATCACGCCGGTGGGGTGCAGGCGCTGTCGGCGTTCGTCGGGTTTGGCGGGCGGTCTTTCCTGGCCACGGGTGGTGAGAACGGGGTGGTGCGGTTGTGGGATCCGGGTACCGGCGAGAAGACCGGCGAGTTGGTGACGGATCACGTCGGTGGCATACGGGCCTTGTCCGCGTTCGTCGGACTCGGCGGGCAGTCTCTTCTCGCCACGGCGGGCGCGGATGGGGTCGCACGACAGTGGAACCTCATGACGGGCGAGGCCGTGGGGGAGCCGATCGCCCATCCAGACCTGACCGCCATTGAGTCCTATCAGCTCCCGGACCGCGAAGCCATGCTCGTCACGGGCGACAGCAATGGAACCGTCCGCTTCTGGAATTCCGAGACGGGGGGCGAGGCGCTGAGCATCCCTCTGGGCCTTCCCGTGCACGACGTCGCCTTCATCGACGGCGACTTGGCCGTCGCCACCACGGAAGGCCTCGTTCAAGTGAGCCTTGAAGCGGGATCGAACCTCACGGGCGGACCTGAACCGAGCGACCCCCGCTGGTCTGCCTAGAGCCCCTTACCGGTGAAGAGCCGCGGCGTAGACGGACCCTCACTCCGTTGGCGCATCCCCTGGCGCGTACAACCGGAGGGAGCTCCTCGGCCACTGCGACGGGAAACGGAGGGGACCCACCCGGACGGTGTCGACGACGCCCGCAGGATGGCCTGCACCGCTGCCCAGTCCACCTCGACGTACAGGTCTGCGAACGTCCGGCGGGAGAGGACCTGCGTCCTGGAGGTGGCCCTCAGTAACCGGCTCCCCGAGGGCACGTCGGACCTGAGGGCCGCCGAGGAGCCGGAGGAGCGGCGGCTGCTTCTGCTCTACCGTGACACTGCTTGACGGCACCGGGCCGGAGCAGTTGCGCAGGCGAGTCTGGCAGCCGAATATCGGATACCAGACACAGGCGCGGCCACCGGTTCGGAAGAAGGGACCGACGATGGCGTGTCAGACCTTCCCGGTATCCCCGACAGACCTGCCCGTCGGCCCCGCCGACTACGCTCCCTCCGCCCACGTCACCATCCCCAACGCCATCTCCACCGACACGTGATGCGCGCTTGACCTGCTGTGCAGCGCCTTGGTGCTGCACAGCTGACAACCTGCCGATGACGCACCAGGTGAACTGCGTGGCGATCCTGGAACCGGTGCGTTAGGACGCCTGACCTGCCGCTCCTTCGGAGGGTCAGTTCAGGAGGAGAGAAAGGTGCTGGCGTCTCCATGCCAAGAGACTCGCAGGAACTCCCGCGCTCGGGTGCAGGCAACGAAGAGCAGACTCAACTCGCTCCGGAGGTCTTCCCGGTGCTGCTGCGGGTCCAACTCCTCGGGTGTTACCGCACCGGGCATCGGCAGCACGCCGTCGTTCACACCGGAGACTGCCATGCACCGGAACTCAAGTCCCTTCATCCGGTGCATGGTTCCGATGTGGATCCCTTCGCCGTGCCCGGCCTGGGTACCGAGTACGACAGCCGGTACCCCGACCTGCTTCATGGCCTGGGCGATCTCCTTGCCGAGTTGGATGTAGCGCACCGCCACGCCGATCTCGCTGGGTTCGATTCCGTCGGTGACCCACTCGGAGACCTGGGCAGTGAGAGCCGAGATCTCCTCGGACTTGCTCGTGGCTCCGTGAGTCATGGGGTGCGCGCCTCGGAACGCGGACCGATAGCCCGACAGGGAATCGATGCCGCCGTCCATGTCGTCGACGTGCTCACCCGTCAGCAGTGAGGTGGACCACGTCAGGATCTCGCGGGTAGTCCGGTAGTTGATCCGCAGGCGGTGGGACCGCCCGGTAACCGAGATGCCGAGGCTGCGCAGTGACACCTTGTTGCCGTAGATGCGCTGGTGTGTGTCTCCTGCGATGAACAGGTCGTCCGGCCCCGGTGTCACCAGAGCGCGCAGCATGCGCCATTGCACGGGGTGCAGGTCCTGGGCTTCGTCGATCACCACGTGACGGAACGGTCGTTCCAGGCGCGGCTCCATCAGCCGTCCTGCTTCCGCGCAGACCTGGAGGAACGTCAACTCGTCGGCTTGGCGTAGTTCCTGGGTGAATGCTTCGACAGCCCGCCAGACCTGGGCACGTTTGAGTGGGCTGAGAGCGGTGCCCCGGCCGCTGCGGGACGCTTTGAGATAGGCCTCGGGCGATCGGAGATCCTGAGCGAGGACGACCTGGCGCCACTCCTGGTCTAGGAAGGTACCGGTGAACTCCACACCGAGTCGCTGAGCGATCCGCGACCAGCGCGCGGCGATCTCCCTCTGGTCGGTGACGATGTTCAGGTGACGGCCGCGGTCGGCTCGTACCACCTGATTGGCCAGCGCATCCACGTTGATCACGCGGATCTTGGCGCGGAGCCCTTCTTCGGGGATGAGCAGTTCGAGACTCCGCCGCAAGTCGGTGGCGAGGTCCCGGGTGAAGGTGGTCAGCAGGATCGACTCGGCGGGTGCCTCGGCGGGCAACCGCCGCGCCAGGTGCAGGGCGCGGTGCAGTGCCACCACGGTCTTGCCTGTGCCAGGGCCTCCGGTCACTCTTGCCGGCCCCTTGTACGAGGGCTGGTAGGCCACGCGCCGCTGACTCGGGTGCAGGAAGACCCGCCAGGCGTCGAAGGGCCGGGACAAGACGTCCATCAGCTCGTCCGGGCCGTTGAGGAGGGCGATCCTTCCCTGCGATCGGGCCATGGCAGCGGTGAGCAGATCCGCAGAGTCCGCGTGGTCGTGCTGGTGGGAACGCTCGGTTTGCGAGGCGATCGCCTCGCGCCACACATCCTCCGGCTCCAGTCCGGCCGCGAGGCCGGCGAGTACGTCGTACTGCTGCTCGGGGAGGATCTTGTGGAGTGCGTCGAGATGACTTTCGTCGCTGAGGTGTCTGACCAGGGGCAGCAGATCGGGATCGATGCCGAGCCGGATCAGTTCCTTGTCGGCGACGCGGTCGAACAGCCCGCCGGCTTCGGTTGCCGGCACCGTCTGGTGGACCGACGCGGTGGCGCGGTCGAGTGCGACGTCGTCACGCAGCTCGATCCCCTGGGTCGCGGAGTTCACCGTCGCGCGGTGCTTCAGCGCCCAGGCGATGGCGTCGTCGTGCGCCATGACCTTGAGCAGCAGGAAGCTGTCACCGGAGTCGGGGGCGAGTACGACTCCGCGCATGAATTTGGTGATGCGGATGGTGCGGATGCGGGGGTCACGGGGGTGCTCGAGCTTCTCGAGGTGGAGCCCGGCATGCCGGTGCTCGCGGAACTTTTCGAAGACCTCCTGAACACGCTTCTGGACCGGTTTCTCCAGCCTGGCGAATTCCATCAGGAAGTCCTTGTGGATTCCCAGTGTCGCCATCCGTGCCCCCATGCGGTGCGGTTCTCGATTCTGGTGATCACCGTACCGGTATGGGGGACAATGAGTGGCCGGTACCGGGTTGTTGGCGAAGGGATGCGCGTGCAGGCTCGGGAGATCACGTTCAGCAAACTGGTTCAGCAGGGCGAGATGCAGTTGCAGGTCCCCCTCTATCAGCGAACCTACAGCTGGCAGCGGGAGGAGCTGCAGCAGCTGTGGTCCGACGTGGTGGAGCTGGTGGAAGACCGGTTGGCCGGCCGACCTCCGACCGCGCACTTTCTCGGCTCGGTGGTGTTGGCGCCCGAAGGGATAGCCGCCGGCGGCATGACCCGCTGGCTCGTGGTGGACGGTCAGCAGCGGCTGACCACGCTCATGCTCGCCTTCACTGCTCTGCGGGACCGCCATCGGGAGAGCGGCGCCCAGAAGAAGGCGGCGCGCATCCACGACCTGCTCCTCGTCAACGGTTACGAGGACGGCTACGACCACTACCGACTGCTGCCCACCCAGGCCGACCGTGAGGCATTCATCGCCTGTGTGGACTCCCTCCCGAAGGCAGGCGGGTCGGGGAACATCGGCGCCGCCTACCGTTTCTTCGTCGCTGCCCTGACCGACGGCGAGGAGAACGGGGGAGAACCCTGGGTGGATGCGGCCGAGGCAGTACTGCGCGATTTCCTGTCCATCGTCGCGATCACCGCGGCACCGGGAGACAACGTCTACCGGATCTTCGAATCCATCAACAATACGGGCGTCGGTCTCAGCCAGAGCGACTTGCTGCGCAACTACCTGTTCATGTGCCTGCCGACGCGGGGCGAATCCGTCTACCGCAACCTGTGGCTCCCCATGCAGGAACTCCTCGGCCCGGCCAACCTTGAGCTCCTGGTCTGGCTCGACCTGGTCGTCGGCGGCAACAGCCGGGCCAAGCAGAGCGAGATCTACCGCGACCAGAAGAAGCGGCTGGAGCCGCTCAGCACGGACGAGCCGGCGCTCGAGGCGGAGATCAGCCGCCTCTCGCTGCGGGCGGACCGGCTCATGCGCATCCTGGAACCGGAGCGGGAGAAGCACCCGGAACTGCGCGAGGTGCTGGAGCGCCTCCTGCGGTGGGGCGGGCAGACCCACTACCCGCTGGCGCTGCACGTGCTCGACCTCGTGGACGTCGGCCAGGCCGGGCCTGCCGAGGCAGCCCAGGCTCTTGTCTACGCCGAGAGCTACATGGTGCGACGGCTGTTCACCGGGAACTCCACCGCGGGCAGCAACCGCGTCTTCATGGAGCTGCCCAAGGAGATGGACAAGGACGATTCTCCGGCCGAAGCGGTACGCCGCCACCTTTCGCGGTACAAGGTCGGTCCCCGGGTGTGGCCCGGTGACGAAGCCGTCCGCGAGGCGATCCGCACCCGCCCCTTCTACAAGACGGGCCGCGGACAGCAGAGGTTCCAGGTGCTGCGCCGCCTGGAGGAGAGCTACAGCGCGAGCGAGCCGGTCGATTACGCCAAGGCGCAGCTGACCGTCGAGCACGTACTACCGCAGCAGCCTGCCCAGCAGTGGTTCGACCTGCTCGCAGAGGAGGCCGGCGACGGCGAGAGTCCGGGCGAGCTGCACACGCTGCTGGTCCACACTCTGGGCAATCTGACCCTTTCCGGCGACAACATGCGCCTGTCCAACCACCCCTTCCGCCGCAAGCAGGAGATCCTTGACTCCAGCGCTCTGCGGATGAACCAGAACATCGCCGCCCAGAAGCGCTGGGGCAGGGCGGAGATCCTGGCGCGTGCCGATGAACTGGCCGACCGCGCCGTCACCCTGTGGCCCGGCCCCATCGACGGGGTGGTCCACGCCGACGACGAATGGACGGGGTGGCGGGAGCTGCGGGAAGCTCTCCTGGCGATGCCGGCCGGTACCTGGACGACGTACGGAGATCTCGGCGCCCTCATCGGTACGCATGCGGTGGCCATCGGCAACCACGTGGCGACCAGGACGGGTCTGCACTGTGCCCATCGTGTCCTCACGGCGGACGGGCGGATCTCGGCAGGCTTCCGCTGGCCGGACGACCGGCACTCCGGCGATCCGAAGGCCCTCCTAGAAGCCGAAGGGGTGCCGTTCGACGAGAGCGGCCGAGCCCACCGTTCCCACCGGCTGACCACGGCGGAACTCGCCGCTCTGGTGGGCAAGGAGGCCGCCGAGGACGGTGCGCCCGCATCGCCTCCGGGACCGGGCGACGAAACCGCGGCCGACCGGTTCGAGACTCAGCTCCGAGACAACCAGACACCCGAGGCGGTTCAGGGACTGTTGAGCACGCTGGGGTTCTGGGAGAACCAGGGCGGCCACCAGGCCTACGGCAAGGCGAACGAGACCAGTTGCTTTCCCACGCTGGACGTCGGCAGTGCCCTCGCACCGCGCCCGCTGTGGCCGCTCGCGATCTACCCGGTCAGCGGCACGGTCGAGGTGGTCTTCCAGCACCTCAAGCGGAGGCCGCCGTTCGACGATGAGCCCTCGCGGCGCGAACTCATGGCCCGGTTAAACCAGATCGAGGGCATCGACCTGGCCGAGGCCAAGCTGGACCTCCGGCCTTCCTTCTCCCTGGAGGTCTTCGCCAGCCAGAGCAAGGAGATCTGCGCCGTACTGGAATGGTTCATCCATGTGACAGCCCTGGCTGAAGCCCGGCGCCCGATCGAGGGCGAGGCGACATTCTGAAATGCGGAGACGGCAGAACGCGTGGATGTGTGCTCAGGCAGACAGGGGCCTGAGCACACCCCGCCGCTGCAGCTCGCGTATGTGCTCGGCAGCGCGCTGAGGGGCGGTGCCTCCGGTGACCAGAACCCCGGCTTCCAGGTTCTTGCGTACCCCCGACTCGGTGAGGTTCGCACTGCCGAGCCACAACACCTGCCGGTCGGCCACGGCCAGTTTGGCGTGCTGGCGGGCCCGCTGGTGATCTCGCCGCTCGGCGGCCCAATGCCACAGGCGTACACCTGACACGCCTTGGAACGCCTTCGCCGGCTCGGGTCCGTCGAGCAAGCCCGAGGCCCCGGCCTTCGTCTCGACCACGATGTGGACCTCGACGCCGCGCCCGACTGCCGCCCGCAGCGCTGCCGACAGCGGCGGGTAGGCGCGTGCCGAGTAGGTCATGGCCAGCAGCTCCCGTTGAGCTTTCCCGACGACCTCGACGAGCACCCGGGCGGTAGGCCGTACGGGCACACCGGGTGTGGCGGGACCGCTCCATACCGTGCGGACGTCCACCTCGTCCCGCTGTCGCGTCCAGCCGGTGACGAAGCCCCGCAGATAGGCGGCGGCCTCGGCATAGGGAATGCCGTGCCGTTCCACCGCGCTGTAGAGCTCCCGGATCGCGTCGCTCGCCGTCGGATCCTGGACTGTCATCAGAGCATGCTCCACCCCCCGTCCGCGGGCGAACAGTCCCACCAGGTCCTTGGTCCGCGAGGTGCCCAATATCGCGGTGACAGCCTCGGCCGCTTCCTCGAACCCCGCCCGGCTCACGGCCGAAGACTGATGGGGGTCAGCACCTGGTCGGTCTCGTCACCGAGCGGCACGAGGAAGCGGCGGTCGAGGAAGCGATTGCCGCGCTCGCAGGTGGTCTCGGATACGAACAGGCATACGTGGCAGGCGGCGCCGTGCAGGTAGTCGGCAGGATCGTGAGGGAGCCGCTCGGCGCACAGCGGATCGGAGGAGCACCGGGATGCGTCCCGCAGCGCCCGGCGTACGATCCGCTCGAAATGCGGTTCCTCGGCCAGGGAGACAAGGCCTCCGAGGGTGCCCTCCGAGTCGGGCACGGCCGTGTAGATCAGGATTCCGGTACGCGGATTGTCCTCGTCACCGGCGTAGATGCGCTCGCCGAGGCTGGCCGAACTGTAGCCGCACTCCAGGGAGATGGTGCGGATGAGCAGATGGGAGAGCGAGTGCAGGGCGAGATAGCGCTCCCCGGGCCAGCCGCGCATCGGGTCGAACGGCCCGTGGAGCCGGTCCGACTTGCGGTTGGTGCGGAAGCGGGCGAAGGATTCGCGGTGCGCCTGCATGGCGGGCGACTTCCGCATCCGGTCCTCCCACTCGGCCATCAGTTCATCCCGGACCCGCAGGAAGATCCCCTCGCCGCGCACCTCGCTCGCCGGAACCCAGTTCTGGGAGGTACGGGCCAGGCGCACGGGCGTGGCGATCTCCGGAGACTCCGGGTCGGGCGCGTCGAGCCGGGTGAATCCGATCAGCGCGCGGGCCTCCCGCAGCCGTTGCACCTGCCGTACGTCCGCGAACAGGTCCTTCAGGCTGTCGGGGACGGTCACCTCCTCCAACGCGAAGTCATCGGTGGCATCGGGAACGGGTGAGGACGAGAGCACGGCCCATTCGGGGCTGAGCAGGTCGGCCGGGGTGACCGGGCCCGCGGTGTCCTCGGCTTTCTTGCCGGTCAGCCGGTCCTGGTGAGCCTGCACGGCGGCGATGAGCGCGTCGGCGTCGTACTCCTTGAGATAGGCGTAGGCGGGTGTCCCGGCGAAGGCGTCGAACACCACACGGGATGTGACGTTCTGCAGCTCGGCCCACCGTTCCTCGACCAGTTCGGCGAGGTTCGCGTTCTTACTGGGAGGCAGTGCGAGCGCGCTGAGCGTCATCGGAAACCACTGGTTGGACGCGCCGGCGACCATCAGCGTGGCCTCCTCGGCGCACCCGGTCTCGTACGTGCCGAGGTGTGGATGGCGGCCCCGGCAGGCGGGCAGGTTGCGGCGCCCCCGCTCGCCCATGGCGTCGCGGATGTTGCGCTGCTCGCCGCAGGCCACGCATTCCAGGGTGACGTTGGCGGCCTGGTTGCCTCCGTGGTCCTTCATGCGCAGCAGGGGCCGGGGCGCCTTCGAGCACATGTTGCCGTGGTGGACGAAGGGCGCGTACGGGAACTCGTCGAGGTGGCCCGTGATGCACACCAGCGTGAAGCGGGCGGCGACGGCCAGCGGCTTGCTGCGCTTGCAGTCGTGGACGAACTTGGCCTCGTGAGGCGTGCGCGGGTTGTTGTTGACGAACGTGAACGCCTCGGCGTCGATGGGGGCCAGCAGATTGCATGCCGTGCACCGCAGCCACTGCGGGAAGGGTGTCACCGGCACGCCCACACCCTGCGCGGCGAAGTCCTTGGGCGAGCTGTCCGCCCCCTCCATCCAGGGCGCGGAACGCAGTTCGTTGATCTGCGCGGCGCCGTAGAGCTGCAAGGAGCGGTTGACCGCCGTACGCAGCCGGGGCTCGTCGATGACATATCCGGCCAGGCCGTTGTGGCTCCAGGATTCCAGGCCCTTGACCAGCACGGAGAAGTTGGGCAGGTCGATCAGGGCGCCGACACCTGCCGTGTACATGAGGTGGCTGGGGCGGGCCGCGCCCACCCGTCGGTAGTAGTTGGCGCTCATCGTCGTCCCTTTCCAGCCGGCCCGGCCGTGGTGATCCCGTACTCGTCGGCGTCGACCGGCGCGTCGGAGGTGGTGCTCTCGTCATCCGCCGGAGTGAAACGCCACTCCGGCCCGCTGTGGGTGGCCTGTTCCATGAACTTTCCCCCTCCGGACAGCAGGAGATTGAGTTCGTTCTCCGTCTCCCGCATCGACATGGGCACGGTGAGCTCGTCCCACCGTGAACCGTCTGCCCGGTTCAACAGGCCCTTGACCAGGGTGTCTTTCCTCTTCTCCTTGCGATAGCCGAGGACACCGCCGCTCTCGCGCTGCTCGGCCCAGGAGTCCTTCAGCGCGGTGATGCGCTCGGACAGATAGCGCTGGGCACGTTCGCCTCCGACCCGGTCCGCTCGTTCCAGCAGCCGCTGTTCGACCTGGGTGGCGATGGGGCCGTCAAGGTCCACGTGGTGCGCATCGGTGTTGCGCGAGTGCTCGTACGCGGCCTGGCGCAGGGCCGCGACATAGGTCGGCGCGGTGCCCCGGTCGAGGGCCCGGCGGGTGAACGGCGTGACGGACAGGGCCTCGACCTGGCGGTAGAAGGTGTCGTGGTAGTGCGCGAAGTCCTCGAAGTGCGCCAGGTCACGGGGACGTGACCAGTTGTAGAGGGTGACGACGAGGCCGGGCCGGCGGGCGTCACGGCCCACGCGCGAGGATGCCTGGATGTATTCGGCGGTGTTCTTGGGCTGGCCGACGATGAGCATCAGGCCGAACCGGGATACGTCCACACCGACCTGGAGCATGGAGGTGGCGAGCACGACGTCCACGGCCTGCTTCTGGACGGGTGTGAGCGTCACCCGCGAGTCCCGCTTGTCCCGGAGGGCGGCCGCGTACTCGGCGAACAGCGCACGGCGCCGCACCGAGGTGTCCCGCTCGGGATCGAACGGTGTCTCCAGCCGCTTGAGGGTGGCGCCGATGTCGGCGGAGGAGATCCGCGACGTCAGCTCCTGGATGCCCAGCATGCCGGCTTTGGTGACGATACGGTCGGCGATCGTCCGGTGGCCCTTGCGGCCGCCGTTCACGCGGACCCGGGTGGCGATGTCGTCGTCCATGTACCGCCTCATGCCGGCGAGTTCCCGCGTCGCGTTGAAGTAGCCGACCAGTGTCATGTACGGATCGGCCGGGGCGCCATAGGTGTCGAAGAGTTCCTGCCCGCCCAGCAGGAGGATCTCGGCGACCCGGATCTCGGCAGCCTTCAGTCGTGTACCGTGCGCGCACACCCCGAGGTAGCGGCGGCCGGGATCGGTACGGCTCAGCTCGACCTGCCGGGAGAAGAAGGTGTCGCCCACGTCCAGGACCTGCGGTGGGAAGACGGCGACCTTCCGCGCGAACACACCGCGTACCTGGTCCGCGGCACGCTTGGTCGTCGCCGTGGAAGCGATGATCTTCGGTCCCACCTCCTGGCGACGCCCCTCCGTGTCCGTGTACGACCAGCTGCACAGCTGGTCGACGGCAGCCTCGAACAGTCCCACCGTGGTGCCGAGCGCACCGGAGATCAGGTGCAGCTCGTCCTGAATGATCAGGTCCGGGGGTCGCAGCCGGGTGACAGGCTGGGCAGCAACCGCGGGCAGCCTGTCACCCTTGCGGGTATGCCGGCTGCGGCAGCCGGTGCGCTGGTCCAGGTCGTCGTGGCGATAGCCGTGCCGGGGGCACCACTCGGTGACCCGTCCGAAGAGCAGCCCCGCGTATCCGTTCCAAGGGAGCTGCGCCAGCTTGTCCACGGTGGCGATCACCATCGCGGGCGCGAGCCGGTAGATCTCCTCGTCGACGGTGAGGACGGGAATGCCCTCGCCGGGCGCGCCGAGCCGGGAGAAGGGGCAGCGCCCCTCGCCCTCGCCGCGGGGGCAGTACAGCAGCACCCGGCGCCGGTCCTCGTCGTAGTTCATGTTCGAGTGGGCGGTCAGGCCCTCGCCGCACCACGGACAGGTCAGGACCTGGATCACCCGGGCATGCTTGTCGCTCGCGCTCTCCTTCGCGCCCGCGATCTGCTCCTGCGCCTCCGAGGACCAGTTGGGCGACACGGAGTTGCCGACCCACAGGCCGATACGGAACGGGGCCTCGCCCCACCGTCGGTCGCGCGCGAACTCCTCGCGTCGCAGCACCTCGCAGGCGCTGACGAGTGCGGCCGCCCGCTGGAACTGCTGGGCCGTCAGCAGCCGCAGCGTGTACCGCATGAGGACCCCGACGCCGGCACTGCCGTCGCGTGCCTCGGTACCGCGGCCCACGATTCCCTGGAGACGGCGCAGGGCGAAGGTGTACGCCGCCAGACCCAGATACGCCTCGGTCTTGCCGCCGCCGGTGGGGAAGAACAGCAGGTCGACGAGAGCCTCGCGGCCGGTGCCGCGGTGCGGGTGGCCGGGCTGGCTCAGGGAGGCCAGGTTCAGCAGGACGAAGGCGAGCTGGAAGGGCCGCCAACTGGCCGCCTCCTTACCCTTCTTGTCAACCGCGGCGACGGCCTCTTCGTAGCCGAGGGCGTCCTGTCCGGCGCGCAGGGCGGTGATGGCCGTGTTCCGCCGCTGGTGTGCCATGGCCCGGTTGGCGAAGCGGAACGCTTCCAGGGCCTGGGGGTCGGAGCTGAGCGCGTCGATGCCGAACGCGATGCGGTGGCAGACGTCCTCGGCCTGGTCGATGGCGGTCTCAGCGGCGACCCGCAGGTCCTCGGGCAGCGTACGGGTCTTGGCGCGCTGCCCCTGGAGCCAGGTGTGGTAGCCGTCGGCGAGGGGCGCGAGCGTGTCGCTGAGCTCCTTGTGGCGCCCGGGCACGGCCAGGGCTGCGAGTTCGTCCATGCCGAGTTCGAGCCCGGCGAGCAGGGGCTGCTCGGTGGCGGTGGGTGCCGTGGTGGCCGGAACGTCGTGTTCGGGCAGCCAGTTGGTCCGCAGCCGGTGGGCCCGGCGTTCGCCCTTGCGGACGTCGACCTGGACAGCAGTGTTACGGCCGACGGCATGGCGCAGGCTGTCGCGGTAGAGAAGGCGCAGCCGACGTTCCTCGACGTCCTCGGCGCCGCCCGAGGACGTGGGGTCCAGCGGATCGTCGATCGGCAGGAAGACAGCGGCCTTGTCGTCGGGGAACGCGGTCACGGTGAGACCCGTCTGGAACAGCCACTGGGTGTCCCGGCGCTCCGCGTCGTTCTCCCGCAGTCGATTGACGAGCGCGATCTCGACGACTCGAAGGTCCTCGCCGCCCTGACCGCCGGCGCGTTCGCGCACCTGTACGTCGAGGCAGATCCCCGAGGACGCGTCGCCTTCCAGGATGCGGCTCTGGTCCCCGGTGCGGGTGACGTTGATGTCGCAGGGGTGCTCGACCGGCTCGCGCCCCCAGACCTGGGCGGACCGCCCGTCGTCGGTGAGGGCGGTGGAGAGCGAGTACCGGCCCCAAGAGGCCTTGACGCTGAGGGCGCCGATCGATGCGGGAACCACGAACGACAGACCCATCGACGAGGCCCAGATCCGCCCTGACGCCTGCGGGGTCAGCCGCTCCTGCGGCCCGCCCTCCTCCTGGCCGTCGTCGCTGCCCGGCTCGACGTCGGCGATCTGGGCGGCGGTACGGGCGATCTGAGTCGCGGTCTCGCTGCTTTCAGGCCGGGGCCCGAGCATGCCGACGAGGTAGCGGTCGCGCGGTCCGGCGGAGCGGGGCGGGAGTGCCTCCGTGTCGCCGTCCCAGGGCCCGAGCAGGTCGAGGCGGATGAACTCGGCCAGCTTGTCACGCACGTCGTACGAGTCACCGGGGAGGAAGGTCTGCGGCACCTCGTCGAGGGGGTGCGGCACGCCGGGAGTGGCGGCGGGCTGGGGCGGCATGCGGATCAGGCCCTTTCGTGCGAGGGAGCCGGTCGGTGGCCTCTGTGAGGGGCCGCCAGGCTTGAGACTACCGGTGGAGGGCTTTGGATGGCGCCCTCACAGAGAATTGTGCACATTGACTCAGTTCACAACGAAGTTCGTGTCTCGTTGCGGTCAGAACAGGGTGTCGCCGCGAGGGAAGAGCCCGCCGTCGAGCAGACCGGCCGACTCGTCCTCGTCCACCTCGTCGTCTTCGAAGGCCTGGGGGGTCGGTTCGGGCTCGATGAGCTTCGCCAGCACCCGGGGATCACCCCCGGTCATGCTGTCCAGCCGACGCAACGCCTTGTCCTGCATGGCCTCCCGCAGGGCTTCGGGCAGCGGGACGCTGACCGCCCGCAGCATGCGGTACGCCCCGCTCGCGTCGCGGACCAGGAAACCCAGCTGGGTGCGCCCCGCCCGCGACAGGATCAGCAGCTCGCACATCTGGTGCGCGTCGTCCTCGTCGTAGCGGAATCGCATGTGCAGGTTGTGTGCGTCGGGGTCGTTCTGAGGGAATCCGACGAGCATGTCGTGCGGGTCGTCGAGCGTACGGTGTCCGATGCGCACCTGCCCGTCGTGCTTGAAGCGCATGGCCGCCGCCGACTCGAGGCCTGCGTCGGCGACGTAGAGCCACCAGGGCTGTGAACCGACGGTGCCGGTCCAGCCCAACGGGCCCGCCTCGGCATAGGCCTTGGCGACCGCGCCCATCCACTCCGGGACGATCGAGTGCGGGCGCTCGGCCGGCTTCAGGGGGGCGTAGTCCTCCTCGGTGAAGACCGGCGTGGGCAGCGCCGGGTCGCCCGGGGCGCACCAGATCTGCGTGTACCGCTGCAGATACGCCTCTATGCGGGCGGCCTCCGGTGAGTCGAGGGAGAGGTGGGCCCGCTCCAGTGGGGTGAGGTGTGGGAGGAACTCGCCCTCCAGCCACTCCAGGTACGAGCGGCCGGTCCTCACGATCTCCTGCATGGCGGAATGGAGGTCGTCGGGCAGGTCGTCGCCCCCGGCTTCGAGGTTCCCCTCGACCACGGTCGTAAGCGATTCGGCGAGCCTGCGTTCCGCGTGTACGAGGGCCAGGTGGGGTGCGGCCGCCAGCTCGGCGGCGCACTCCGAGGTGAACGCGTCGATCTCCTCGGCCAGCCCGTCGAAGCGGGTCAGGAGCATCCGCGCGAACTGGGCCTCCTGGCCGTGCGTGTGCGTCTCCAGATAGGCGAAGTACCCGGACCAGTCGCCATCGTCCGGCCCATGGGCGGGTCCGAGATCGCGTCGCCAGATGCCGTCACTGTCCACCGACCAGCGCTCGCGCAGCTCCTTGTGCACCTGCGGCCAGCCCACGGAGGCGGCCCTGGAGTGCGCCCAGTAGGCGAGGAGCCCCTCGCCGAGCGGCTCGCGCCACCACGAGTGGAGGAGGGGGATGGTGGGCTCGCGCAGCGCGGTCCACAGCGCCTCGACCTCGGCGACCCGCTGCGGATGGCGGGCCCCGCGCCCGCCGGCCAGGCGGACGAGGTCGCCCGCCACGTATGCGATCTCCTGGCGCTCCATGTCGGCCTGGGCGGTACGGGCGAGCGCGGTGGCGGCGAGGAGGTCGCGGGGGCCGAGGTCGTCCGGGATGGCGGAGTGGATCTCCGGAGACAACCTCTCGAGGAGGCGGGACAGTTGCTGAGTGACGTCCTCGAACCATGCGCGGCGTAGGGAGCGGAAGTCGGCGAGATTCCCCGTGGTGGTCATGGTCGACAACTCTACGTCCATTGACTTAGTTCACACAAGTGTTCTTCGTTTGGGCTGTGACTCCGCCCTCAGAGGCATGGCTGGCGCTTGCAGTCGCGGCAGCGGGTCCTGTCGTCGTGCTGCCCGGTCTGCCAGTGCACGCGCATGGTGGATGTGGTTGCCTCGCGGAGGAGGCGCGAGTGGTACCGGTTACATGGGCGCTGGAGGCGGAGGCGTTGGGCCTGTGGCACTTCGCTCTGAGGCCCGGTGCTCGTGTTCCCGGCGGTCGGCTGGACGTGCTTCTTCTCCGCTGTCAGGCACGGGGAGTTCCGCGCCTGACCTGCGAGTGGATCAGGCCGGGGGCATCAGCCTCGGCGGAAGCTCACGCGGTGGGTTCGCGTACGCCGCATGGGCCCGCTGTTGTTCCCTGCGCCAGACGACCGTGAGCCATCCGTCGGTCTCCGGCGGCGCAAGCCCGGCCTCCTTGAGGATCTGGCGGAAGAACAGCACGGGCCCACCGTCCGGGGCGGTGACCAGTGCGGAGAGCAGCGGGGCATCGGGCCCGACGTTTCGGTCGATGGAAGTCAGCAGCCAGCGCAGCGTCTCGTCCGGGAGGGTGGGGCCGCTTTCCAGGTCAAGGAGTGGGATGGTCTGGCCTTGGGCGGCCGCGTTGATCAGCTGACGCTTGAGCCGCTCATACAGCGTGCCGGAGGAAGCCTTCGGTGCTGAAGGGAGCGGTGCGGGCACTGACTCCTTTGGCTCTGCGGGGGCAGGCGGAGGCTGTTCCTGCTCCTGACGTTCACGGAGCTGCGCGGCGGCGATGTCCTTGCAGGCGGCGCTGAGGGCGTTCTCCAGGGAGCTGACGTGGTGTTGGCGACTCTGGGTGGCAACCGGGCTTTTCCTGGGCGATTGCTGGACCGGTAGTTCGCCGAGCCATACCCGGGCGCCCGTGACCGCCTTGTTGGCGCGCTTGCGAACCGGCCTGCTGACTTTCGGTTGTATCTTGCGAAGCTCGGCGATCAGTTCGCTGATCCGTGCGTCGGTGCGCTTCGTCACCGGTGTTGCGGCCGACCGCTTCGGTGCAGGGATCATCTGTGGGTTGACCCAGGTGCGAAGCGCCTTGGCGACCGTAACCTCGGGCACGGAAGGCGCGGAGCTCAGCTCCAGGCGGGGCTTCATGGCCTGCGATGGCTGACCGTACGCGGCATGGGCGCGCTCAATCTCAACGGTGGCCCACTGCTTGAGGCGATGTGAACCCTTGGAGTTCTGCACCCCGAGCCGGTCAAGGACATCGCCCAGCTCGGGCAGCGGGCCATTGTCGTGCTGGATGAGCGCGCAGAGCACGGGCACGTTGGCCCACAGGGGTGTGTCTACGGCTACGAGCAGTGCGATGCGTTCGCTCTTCGATAGGAGCGAAACCTCTCGGCCGATTCCGCGGGCGAGTTCCTCCCAGGTGGTGGTGGAGCGCCGTTGGGCGGTGCGGGAGAGCGCCTTGCGCATGGCGGAGACCAGGTCCGCCTGGGTGCGGGCCGCCTTCGGTGCAGCGGCGGGGGCCTTCGGTGGGGCGAGTACACGAGCGGGTTGCGGCTCGGGGCTCTTCCCGGCCGGTGGAACCGTGGTGGAGGGCGGCGGACTGTCGGCCTGCGAGCGCGGGGGAGGGGACCACAGGCCGGTGCGCTGGGCCTCGTGGGCGTTGAGCCGGACGTAGCGGTTGGCTTCGACGGCCCAGCCGCGGCCGTCGTCGGTGACCAGCATCCGGGAGGACTCGGGTATGCGGTAGACGTGTTCGGCTGGTGGGACGTCCGTGTCGCCGGGGAGAGAGAGGAGCGCGCGGACGATGGGGCTGTCGGTCGGCTTGAAGTCCGCTACGACGAGGTGGCGGTCGCCGACCGCGAACGGGGAGGAGGTGGGGACCTTGGCTTCGGGTACAAGCGCGAAGACCAGGCCACCGAGGAGAGGGAACGACGGCAGTTTGGGGCGGGGGAGAGACAGCCGGATCTTCTCGACGTGCTGGGTGGAGAGGCCCGTTGGTGTCAGCGTGCAGTCTTCGAGCGGGGTCCACTGGACCGTGCGGTCGCGGGCCTCTGCTCCGATGTGGACGCGGCGTTCACCGCCCACGGTTTCGCAGCGGACACGCAGGGTGAAACCGTGCCGACCCGCGAGTTCGCGGGAGACGGGGGTGTCCGGGCCGAAGATCCAGTCCAGATCCTCGGAGCCATCGGTCAGGTCGTCCGCGGCGCGTCGCCAGGCGCGGTGGTCGAGGGAGCTGAGCTGGAAGCGGAGCCGGCGGCGGCCGCCGGGGAGGTGGACGTCGACGGCGTCGCCCGGGCCGGTGCCGAGGTTGCGGGTGTTCACGTTGCCGCGCACCTTCTGCTTCTTCAGCAGCCGCTGCACGCCGCGCTTGATGAAGAGGTGGTCGGCGCTGGACTCGCCGTTGTCGGTGCGACGGCAAATGGGTGCACTGGGGTGGTGCGCGAAGTGGCACACCTTTTGCGTGTACCGCCTGTCGCTCAACTCGCCGCCGCAGCCGCCCAGCTGGATGCCGCACCAGTAGGTGTAGTTGGGATGCGCCTTGCGCCACATGTCCAGCTCGTGGGCGTCCATGGGGAGGATGACCGGGTGGTCGGAGTTCTTGTTGCCGATCACGGCGGTCTGGACGCGGCGGTGGTCGAAGGCGATGCCGGAAGATGACATGGGGCCTCGCGGTGAGGGTGGGGTCGGTGGGTGCGCGTAGCCCTGTCAGCGCCGCCGATGGCGTTCCATCGGCGGCGCTGGCAAGGGTGGTTGGAGCGGGGGTGGGACCCGGCTGGCCGGGCCCCACGCAGGCGACTCAGAAGATGGTGTCCCCGCGGGGGAAGAGCGCGTCATCGTCGAAGTCGACGGTGGTGGTCTGCTTTCCCTCGGCCTTCTTGCGGCGGGCCTCTTCGGAGGCCGGGGGCATGTCGGGGTGTGTCTTGGGCTTCTTGTGGAGCCCGAGGAACACCTCGTCGGCGTAAGCCTGGTGGTTGAGCTGGCGCAGCCGGTCGATGATCTCGGTTCTGGCGAGGAGGCCGATGGTATAGCGCGGGCCCTGGTCGGTCTCGTGGAACCCGTGGTCGAGCGGGACCGTCACGTGAGTCGGGTCGGCGGGTGGCATCGCGCCGGTCTCGTCCAGAAGGTCGTGCCAGCCGTACGCCTCGACGGTGGCCTTGTCGATCTCCTCGTGGATACGGCGGAGTTCGGCGATGTCGGCGTCTTGGCAGGTCTCGTCGTGGACGAGGTTGTAGGTGGCGGTCAGGCCGATGTTGCGGCGCAGCATGAGTTCACGGCGGAACTCGTCGAGGTGAGTGCCGGCGGAGCGGAGTCGGTCGGTGAGCGGCGGGCGTACGAGGGTCTCGAAGACGTCCGTGGGCGTGTAGCGGAGGTCGCCCTTCATGGTGGAGGCACGGTCGAGGGCCCACCAGTAGTGGGGGGCACCACTCAGTAGAGCCAGGAGGGCGAGATCATCATTTGCGAATACAGCCAAGGCGTGCGAGAAAGTCTGCCCAGTCGGAACGAGAGCCGGCATTACCGATTTACTCACGAGTGTGATAACCACACACCGTTCAAGCGGTGACAGGGCTCGTTCCATTCCCTCTCGATAGTCCGCGAAGCGCCACCATCTACGTGCGTGCGATGCCCTATTGCGCTGCTCGCGCTCCGGCTTCACTAGGCGTTCGATGATGCGCAAACAATCGGGGAAGTTTTCGGCTTCAGGTAGATCCAAGTCGCGAAAATTAATGATCCATCGACTGGCCTTTCCGCCCGGAATCTGATTGAGGTCTTGTCCGATCAAGTAAGGCTTGAGGATTTCGGCGTTACCTGAATCCTTTGAGATCAATTCGTGGGCTGCGTCCGGGGTCAGTAGGAATCCCGAGCCGTTCACATGATGCCCAATGAACGAGATACCTTGATTCATTGCCAATGGTGTTACATCTGCCGAGACTCGAGAGGCTGCTGACAAGGATGATGTGATGCCCGTAACGGAATGGCCGTCGAGTACGGAGCTTTTCCCTTGAGTGCGGCTCATCCATACGGCGCAGAATTCAAGAGCGGCACTCCGGGCAGGCCAGGGGCGGCTTTTTACGGCGCGATTGATAACCCACCCAGAGGCTGTCAGCTGGTCAAGTCCGACAGCGCGGGTATCCCCCTGTGCGAGACTATTTGTCGCGATTACGTTTACCGTGCCCTGTGGCTGCTTAACCAGGGTGCTGCAGCGCATGAGGAAAAAGGCAACAAGATCCGTGTTCGTCTTGCTTACGCCCTTCGACACAATCGTGGCAAGGTGCTTTCTATAGGCCAGTCCAGTGGACGGAGTGACCTTCGGGCCGCCGAGGAACGGAGGGTTTCCGATGATCGCGTCAAAGCCTCCGTCCTTGAACACCTCAGGGAAGATGATGGGCCAATGCAACGGTCTGCGGGTGGCGGCCTTTTCGGGGAGGTCCGTCGCCAGCCATTCGTCTGAAAGGGTCTGGGCCTCGACTGTTGCCTCCTCCACACCGCTTGTGATCACGTAGCCGAGTCCCGCAGCTGCCATCGGCGCCTCTGACCGCCTCAACGACCACCCTTGGCGGGCCATC
Source organism: Streptomyces sp. NBC_01294 (assembly GCF_035917235.1). Taxonomy (NCBI): domain Bacteria; kingdom Bacillati; phylum Actinomycetota; class Actinomycetes; order Kitasatosporales; family Streptomycetaceae; genus Streptomyces; species Streptomyces sp. NBC_01294. Next base: position 1,928,241 of record NZ_CP108423.1, on the reverse strand, counting down.
TCCTTCTGCAACGCTTCCCGCGCTGGAAGGGGGCCGGAGCCATGAGTAGCGAGAGCAGCACCAACTGTGAGGTCTGAGAGAAGGGCAATCTGTCCTGCTCTCTCGCTGACCTCGGCCAGGATCGCCCGCTTCTGCGCCACGCCTTCTGCGTCACCCGGCAATGTGGCAATCCGCATACGCTGTCCCGAGAGCTGGTCTGTCAGCTCTCTGACACCGCTTGTGAAGTCAACAACGCCACGTCGATGCCGCCGTCGCCCCCGTGCCGCATCGAGGTCCATGACCTCCAACTGATCCAGTGACGTAATGCCCAGCAGCGAGTCGCCGGCCACCAACCTGTCGTCCAGGAAGGTGAACGGGCGGTCCGGGTCCATCGAGACTAGCCACAGAGACAGCTTCGCCATCTCGACCGCCATGGGGTTGATGTCCACCCCATACAAGCAGTGCTCGATGATCTGGCGGCGTGCCCCTATGACCAGCGGGTCGGACTCCGTGTCTGCCGCCGTCACCGTGTCCACGGCGCGGCCGGCCCGGAATGTGACCGCGTCCTCCCGGTCCTCCCGGGCCCACGCTTCGATCAGCCGGTCGCCCAGGTAGCGGCACGCCGCCACCAGGAACGCCGCCGAGCCCATCGCGATGTCCGCCACCTTGAGGGCCAGGATCTGCTTCGCCGACTTCGGAATCCAGGCCGCCTCGTCCGCCGTCTGGAGCGGGCCCGGCTCGTACACCAGAGGCTCCAGCGCGTGCCGGACGACCTCCTCCGCCAGCGACCTCGGCGTGTAGTGCGTGCCGGTGTTCTTGCGGAGGGAGGACTCCGTCACGAACAGCGCACCGGCCGGGATCACCACCGGCAGACCGCGCAGGTCGAGCCGCAGCAGGTTCACGAACGGCAGTAGGCGTTCCGTTAGCTCGGCGTCCCGGGAGGCCGCCTGGAGGCGACGCTTCGACTCCGCCACCTCCTCCGGCTTCGCCGGGGCGAGGAGCTTCTCCAGCTTCGCCGCGCTCGCCGGCGGCTTCGGGTCCTTCCACTTGTCGTGGATCTTCTTCGCGAGGGCTTTCACGTTGCCGTTCGAGGTCGCCGCCAGCGACTCCAGCTCCCGCAGCGGGACCTCGTGCTCCATGCCCGCCGGCCCTATCAGGCCGACCATCGTCTCGGTGGCGCGCTCGCCGTCGTACGAGAGCAGGCCCTCGTACACGTAGCCGATCTGCTCGACGTCCAGGGCGCGGAAGCTCAGCGTGCGCCTCTCGCGCTGCCTGCCCGAGCCGACGCTCACCTCCTGCACGGACTGGAGCATGTGCAGGACCGTGCGGTCGTCGATCGGCAGGAGCGGGGTGGTCTGCTCCAGCCAGGCGTAGGTATCCGGGGCGAAGATCGAGCCGTCGTATGCCGGAAGCTTCAGGTCCGGGTGGTCCACACCGCCGTGCACCGCGTGGAACAGGGCGATGAGCCGATGCCAGGCCGCCGTGGTGTGCTCCAGCGAGGCTGCGCCCTCCGCGTCCGCCCGGGCCTTCAGTTCCGTGCGCAGGAAACGGGCCGAGTACGACTTCGCGTACACCTCACGGTCCGCCGGGAGCAGACCGCGTTCCTCGGCGAAGAGGAGGAAGACCACGCGCATCATCACCGCGACCGCGCCGCGGTAGACCTCGTCCGCGCCGACCCCGCTCGCCCGCAGGCCGGGCGCGCCCTTCTCCATCGCCCGTACGTCCGCCCGGCCGATGGCGTCGACCAGAAGTTCCACCGCCTGGCGGACCTGGACGCCGAGCGCGTCCGTGACCTCGTCGCCCGCGTCCAGGCTCTTCTTCAGCAGGCCTACCAGGGTCTCCGATTCCGCGTACTCGAAGAAGCGGCGGCGGCGGAGCAGGGAGAGGAAGGCGCGGACGACGTTGCGTTCCGCGGCCTCGTTCCAGCCGATGGCGTCGAAGACCGCTGTCGTCGTCACGCCGCCGACCGGCGCCCATACGAGGCACCACCAGCGGCCGTCGGTGAGGAGGCCGAGTGGGACGTTGTGGTGGCGCAGCAGGCGGGCCAGGCGATCGGCCGGGCTTGCCGACCAGTCGTCTCCCCACGCAGGCCGGGCCGTGGGAGCCGTGCCGCTGGGCACCGTCATGCCGAGGACGCGTACCTGCTTGGCTGCCGCTTCCGCGTCGGGCTCCGAGACGAGGTCCGCGCCCGGCTCGACTAGGGCGAAGTCCGCACGCAGGCGGGCGCCGTGTTCGGGGACGTCGAGGGTGAAGCGGTCCAGGACCAGGTCCGGAATGTCCTCGGCTTCGCCCTGGCGCAGCGCGAGGGCGTCGCCCCACTCCAGCAGCGAGCGCAGGACGTACGCCACCCACTCGTCCCGGCCCGCCGTGGTGTCGGTCTGCCAGTCGGCGTGATGGGCACGCAGCCGGGCCCTCAGGTCCTTGTCGAGGGCGTCGAGCTGCGGCCAGGTCTGGAGGAGGACCGGCAGGGTCAGGAACGGGCCCGAGACCTCGGTGAGGTCGAGCCACTCCTGGTGCTGGGCGCGGCCGTCGAGCGCCTTGGCCTTGGCGGCGGCGAGGCCTCGGGATGCGTCGGGGCGGCTCATCGGCGGGCTTCCTTTGCGGGGATCACGAAGACGACGGCGACGGGGAAGAGGTGGGAGCGCGGTTCGTCGTAGCGGGCGGCGATGGCCGCCAGCTCGCGTTCCCGTTCGGTGCCGAGGTCGTCGAGGCGGGTCTGCCAGCGTTCGCGGTCCTCGCGGTACTGGCGCTGTTCTGCGGTGGTCACCTCGCGAGTGCCGAAGAGGGCGATCTGCTCGTTGGCTTCCTCGCCCTCCTCCTTGAGCTTGGCGCGCAGGGTGGCCTCGAAGCGGTCGAGGGTGCCCTGGATCCGGCGTTCTTCCTCAGCCTTGCGATCGTCGAGCCGCTTCCCCAGGCTGGCGCGCAGTTCGCGGGCGCGGGCGGCGAGCGATTCGTACAGGGGGCCGTTGAGCCGGGTCCAGGCGTCCGTGAGCTCCTGGTGCAGGGCGGGCGCGGCCTTGGTGCCGTCGGTGAGCGCCCGGGCCAAGGTGGCGCCCTGGGTACGGACGGAGTCCCAACGGCGGAACCGGCCCGTGTCACCGAACCATCCGCCCGCATACAGGATTTCCTCGTGCAGGCGGGTGCCGTCTGCCGCCACCAGCACGTAACGGGCATAAGCGGAGACGAGGGTGGTCTGGAGGGCGGGGTCGTCGCTGACGACGGCCGTGACGCGGTGCAGTCCGACGCTGTCGGCGTTCCACACGGCGGCTGTGAGCAGCCGGGTGGACAGGGCGACCAGCGGGTGCTTGAGGTGGGCGAGGACGACGTCGTCGCGGCCGAGCGAGGCGATCTGCGGGTCGAAGGTGACCGGGCGCTGCTCGGCGGGGCGCAGCTTGTGGGCCAGGCCCCGGGTTGCCCGCTCCCAGGTGCCGGACAGTGGCGGAACCTCGTACAGGCCGCCCTCGAAGTCCTCGCTGTGGTGCGGGGCCAGGGGCTGCTGGTGGTCGAGCGCGAGGGCGGTGTCCACCACCCGCTTGATGTTCGACGGCGTCAGGCCGAGGGCGTCGACCGTCTCCTGGTACTGGTCGGCGAGGCGCTTGGCCTGCGCGGTGACGTTCTGCTCGGCGGCGATGGTGCCGCCGGTGCGGCGACCGGCGATCTGCTTCGGCTTGGCGCCTTCGATGTCGACGGGGGTCTGGTCACCCGTCATCCGGCGCTGCACGGCGTCGGCGATGACCGCGTTGACGGATCCGAGGTCCTCTTCCATCTTGGCGACCTTGCGGGCGACACGGGAGAGGAATTCGAGGTCGGCTTCGTAGGAGCCGGCCTTGGCCTGTTCCCATCCAGAGCCGATGAAGTGGGTGATCTCCGGGTCGTGGCGCTGGCCCCATCGATCGATGCGGCCGATGCGCTGTTCGAGCTTGTTGGGGTTGAACGGGATGTCGTAGTTGAACAGCCGGTGGCAGTGGTTCTGAAGGTCGATGCCCTCGCTGGCGGCGTCGGTCGCCAGCAGGATGCGGACCGTGCCCTCTTCGGTGGCCGGGTCGGCCTGGAAGCCGAGACGGATCTCCTCGCGGTCCTCGGTGCTCAGCCCGCCGTGCAGGACCGCGATCCGGCCGCCGTCGGTGAGTTCGTGCTGCCGGAGCAGGTGGAGCAGCCACTTCTGGGTGTCGCGGTACTCGGTGAAGACCACCACCCGCTCATTGGTCCAGTGCCGGTCGGGACGGCAGATGGCCTTGAGCGCGTTGATCAGCGCATCGGCCTTGGAGTCGGCGGCGGCCTCGTGGGTCAGCGCCCAGCGTTCCATCTGCCGGAGCAGGGTCAGCTCTTCGCCGTCCTCCTGCGGGGTCAGGCTGGTGGAGCGGGTGAGGGCGTCATCCTCGGCGTCGGCGAGTCCCAGGTCGTCGAGTTCGGCGGCCAGGTCCGGGAAGTCCTCCAGCCAGTCCGGGACTTCGGCCGCGGCCGAACGCGGGCGGCCCTGGGTGTCGTCCAGGTGCGAGAGGTAGACCTTGACGGTGTGCAGGAAGGCGGCGGGGGAGGAGAAGAGGCGCTTCTTCAGGAGCAGTGTGACGAGGTCGGCGGCGCGCCGACCGCCGCGGGCCTTCGGAGCCATGCGCTGCCTGCGCAGGTCTGCGAAGCTGCCGAGCAGGCCGTGGACCTCGCGCTCGACGTCCGTGTACTCGACGGGGAGTTCGCGGGTCTGCCGGGTGCGGAAGCGGGGGGTGCCGTCGGGGTTGGTGACGTTGGCCTTCAGCCGGCGCACGACCGTCTCGTCACGGGACTGCTTGTCGGGGTCGACTCCGCGGGCGAACTTCTGATTGTCGATGAGTTCGAGCAGGGCGGTGTACGACTCCGGGTAGCCGTTGTGCGGGGTGGCGGAGAGGAAGAGGCGGTGCTCGAAGTGCGGAACCAGGCGCCGGATCAGCTTGGTCTGCTGGGAATCGACGGCGTACACCTGCTTGGGGGCGGCGGGTGCCACGTGATGGGCCTCGTCGAGCACCAGAAGATCGAAGAAGCGGCGCAGGCGGGCCCCGTCCTCGGTGTTCTCTTCGTGGGTGGGGACCACCTCGTCCAGCAGGCGCTGTGCCTTCGCGCCGCGCAGCCAGGGCAGGGAGACGATGGTCAGCGGGTGGACGCGGAAGGGATTGGCCGCCGTGCCGTGGGTACGGCGCAGCCGGGCGCAGTGCTCGGAGTCGACGATGGTGAAGTCGAGGCCGAATTTGTCGTGCAGTTCGTCGCGCCACTTGAGGGTCAGGCCGGCCGGGCAGATGACCATGACCCGGTGGGCCCGGCCGCGTAGCAGCAGTTCCTGGACGACCAGGCCGGCCTCGATGGTCTTGCCGAGGCCCACGTCGTCGGCGAGCAGGAGGTTGACGCGGGGTGCGCCGACAGCTCGGGAGACCGGTTCGAGCTGGTACGGCTCGACGGCCACGCCGGACCGGAAGGGCGCCTGGAGGGTCTTGACGTCGGCGGAGGCCACGGCCGACCAACGGACGGCGTCGAGGAACGCGGCCAGGCGGGAGGGCGGGTCGAACTGGCCGGAGGAGGCATCGGGCAGCGAACCGCGGTCCAGGACCCTGCGCCCCGGCTCGACCTCCCATATGACGGAGAGGGTGTCGCCGAAGCGACCATCGGCGACCGACTGCAGGTGGACCAGCGTGGCTGCCCGGCCACTCGTGGGCGGTGCCGCCTCGACCCGCGCCACGACCCAGCTCTGACCGCGCACCTCGACCAGCTCGCCCTCTTCGGGGAGCTGGTCCGAGGGACGTGTCCCCTGACCCTGCCGGGTCGTCTGCGTCATGCTGCCGCCTTCTCTCCATGGCTCGTATGCGCCCATTGCATACGGCATGAGCCTACGCAATTCGGAACCCCGAATGCGGGCCTTCCGTAAGAGCAGACTAACAGAGCGATAGTGCTGTGAACATAGTTCACGTGATCAGCTCTCTGGGTGTCACGCGGACCTGAGGAACTGGTCGAGACGTACAAGGAGCCCCTCGGCCCGGGTGTGCCGTTCGTCGCCCGCCGGTAGGACGCGCTGCTGGTCGGCAAGCAGGCCGGTCAGCTGATCTCGCGCCGACTGGACCTGTCCGCCGCGGGCCATCAGCGCGGCGATCTCGTACCGGGTGTCGAAGACCGTCCGGTCCATGGGCCCGAACACATGCTGCTGTACCGGCAGCAGCGCTTCGAACTCGTGCAGCGCCTCAGGGGTGCGGCCGAGCTCGGACAAGCAGCGGGCGGCCCCCGCCCGGCATGCGAGGACGTCACGGTCGGTCGATGGGCGGGATTTGCGCAGCGCGCTCCCGAGGGCGAAATAGCCGTCGTAGGCGCGGGTGAAGTCCTCGCCGGTAAGCAGCATCTCGTTGAGAGCGAGGCTGAGAGGAGCGATGTCGGGGGCGTCGAGAGCGTGGCGCCCGGAGTGCTGACGGAGGAGGTCCGCGGCCGCCGCATGCTCGCCCTGGTCCATCAGCCCTCGTGCCTGCTGGGCGAGAGGAGTGGGGGCGGGAGGGCCCGGATTCTTGATCGTGACCTGGGGTGGGGGAGGGCTCGGCGCGGGGGGTGGTGGCTGCGACAGCCACTGGCGGGCCACTTCCTGCACTTCTCGCGCCGACGGGCGTTCGGCGGGGTCCTTGGCGAGCAGGCGCATGACGAGATCCGCGAAGGCGTCGGGCAGCTCCGGCCGTAGCTCGGTAGCCGGGCGGGGCTTGTCCTTGATGTGGCTGAGGATCAGGACGTACGGCGAGGCGCCAGGTGGGACCGTCAGGGGCGGCTGCCCTGTCGTGATCTCGTACAGCACGCAGCCGAGGGCGTACAGGTCACTTCGGGAGGTTGCGGGCCGCCCCTCGCCCTGCTCCGGTGAGATGAAACCTGGTGTGCCCGGCATCTCGTTCGTCCCGGTCAGCCGGGGCTGGCCCGGCTCAGGCTCTCGGGCTGCGGCGATGCCGAAGTCCAGTACCTTCACCGTGCCACTGCCGGTGAGCATCAGATTCGACGGTTTCAGGTCCCGATGGATGACACCTATGCGGTGGGCGTGTGCCAGCACGTCTGCTGTCTGCGCCGCCACGGTCGCGGCCAGGGCCAGGGAGAAGGGGCCGTGCTCCTTGAGCTGGGCGGACAAGGTCCGTCCGTCCACGAGCTCCATGGCGATGAACAGGAGGTCGCCCTTGTGTCTGCCGGTCTCATGGACCGTAGGCACCCCCGGGTGCCCAATCCGGGCGGTGAGCTGGGCCTCCCGCTCGAAGCGCTGTTCGAGGCGAGTGAGGTCATCGCCGGCGTTGCGCGAGCGCAGCAGTTTCACCGCAACCAACCGGTCGAGTTGCCGGTCCTTTGCCGACCAGACCTCGCCCATCCCACCCCGGCCGAGCAAGTCGAGGAGCTCATAGCGCTCTTGGATGACTCGTTCCACGCCTTCTCCGGCCCCCTGATCCCGTCCGCCCCCACGCGGCACGTCTCACGCATCCTCTCACCGCCACCCCGGCGAGCAGCCGAAATGGCGAAATGATCACCCCGGATAGGGGCCCTGAGGCAGGGCGAAGGGGCGCCGTGGATCCTCGGGGCCGAAGCCGTGCAGGAGGAAGGGGCCCGCAGACGCCCCTGGCAGCCAGGGGCCGAGCGCGGCATAGACATCCGCCGCCGAAGCCGGACGGTCCTCCCGGTTCTTGGCCAGGAGGGCGAGCAGGAGCGCCTGTAGTCCTTCGGGAACGTCCACACCGTGGTCCGCGAGTGTCGCCGGGGGGTCGAACAGATGCTGGCTCAGCAGGGCCATGGGCTGCGGGGCGGAGAAGGGCGGGACGCCGGCCAGCATGTGGTGCAGCAGGCATCCGACGCTGTACAGGTCGCTGCGCGGGTCCAGGGCCGGGTCTCCCTTGAGCAGTTCGGGGGAGGCGTAGAGGAGGTTGCCGGGCTGCTGTCCCGTAGCAGTCAGCCTGGGACCGTCATCCGCCACCAGCTTGACCAGGCCGAAGTCCAGGATCTTCACGACGCCGTCCCGGCGGATCATGACGTTCTCCGGCTTGAGGTCCCGGTGGACGAGTCCGGCGGCATGCGCAGCCGCCAGCCCCGCACAGATCTGAGCCGCGGCGGCGGCGGCCGAGTCCACTTCGAGCCGCTCCCTCTCGTCCAGCACGGTGCCGAGCGTGGCTCCGTCGACGAGTTGCATGACGAGCCAGTGGACGTCGCCGGTGATGTCGGCGTCGTAGACGGTTGCCACATTCGCGCTGTCGAGCGCGGCGGCGGCCTTGGCCTCCCGCTCGAAGCGCCGCTTGAAGTGCTCCAGGTCGCTCGGCTCGGTCCGCGCGCCGGCGGCCACGGTCTTGACGGCGACGGGTCGGTCCAGGTGCAGATCGCGGCCTTGCCAGACCTGGCCCATGCTTCCTTTGCCCAGCGGGCGCTCCAGTCTGTAACGGTCTTTGAGTACGTCTCCTGCATGGACGGCGCGCATGACGTGCTCCTTCTGGACATCGGCGTCGGCGATGAGTGCGGGAGTGATCGTATGGCCAAAGAGTGCCTGATTTCGCCCTCTGGTGGGCTGTGAACAAAGTCAACGCTCGTAGTACGCTGAGTGCAGGGAGGGGCTGGGGTGTCTTGTTTCGTGTGCCCCGGTAAGTCGAAACGTTTCGCTTTCATCGGTATTGCCTGGGAGTGCAGATGACCTCGTCGCCCGCCGTGCCGGTCTCACTGGCCGAAATCGCGCGGCTCGCCGGTGTGGGTCGCGCCGCCGTGAGCAATTGGCGTCGTCGGCACGAGTCCTTTCCCGAGCGGATCGGCGGCACGGATGTGAGCCCTCAGTTCTCGCTGACCGAGATCGAGGTGTGGCTGCGCGAGAACAAGAAGCTCAAGAAGGACACGGAGCGCGAGTGGCTCTGGCCGCAATTCGAGGCGCTCGGCAGTCGTGATGCGGCAGGTCTGGCCGTAGCGGCCGCCGGACGGGTCATGAGCGGTGCGCAGGAACCTGCCGCGGATGAACCCGATCTTTCGGACGAGGCTCGGCAGCTGGTCGACAGGGCGGCGGAACTCGGGCGGCGCGAGGGTGCGCTGGAGACGTTCGAATTCCTGCTGCGGCGATGGCTCGATGTCAATGTGCGCCAGATCAGCACCACCCCGGAGCCGCTGGCCACGCTCATGGCGGACCTCGCGCACGAAGCGGGAGCGCTTGCGGACGGCGGCGGGCGCCACGGCGTCGGGACTGTTCTGGATCCTGCCTGCGGAACGGGACATCTCCTGGCCGCGGCCGCGGCGTACGCACCGGCCAGGTTGATCGGATGTGATCGGGATCCGGTACTCGCCGCGCTTGCCGAAGCCCGGCTCATGCTGGTGCCGGGGCCGCCACGGGGAGGTCCGGCGTCAGAGGTCCGGGCTGCCGACTCCCTGCGAGTCGACCCCTTCGGTGATGCCCGGGCAGATGTGGTGCTGTGCAACCCGCCCTTCAATGAACGGGACTGGGGATACGAGGAGCTCGCCACCGACGCGCGGTGGGCACACGGAGTGCCGCCGCGCACCGAGCCCGAGCTCGCCTGGGTTCAACACTGCCTCGCCCGGCTGTCTCCCGGCGGTACGGCGGTCCTGCTGCTGCCACCTGCTGTGGCGTCCCGCAAGGCGGGACGCAGGATCAGGGGATCACTGCTGCGTACCGGGCAACTGAGGGCCGTTGTGGCATTGCCGCCGGGCTGCGCGGCGCCGCACAGCGTCTCCCTCCAGCTCTGGGTGCTGCGGATGCCCGGGAGCGTCCAGGAAGCGACGTCGGGCGAGGTGCTGCTCGCCGATGCAGCATCCCGCTTCCCCCGGACACAGGCCCGGGATTCGGTACCGGACTGGAGTGCGCTCAGCTCTTTCGTCCAGTCGGCGATCGACGCGGCCGCGGGTCGGGAAGCCGAGGCATCAACATGGCCTGAATTCGTCAGATCCGTACCGGTGATCGACCTCCTCGACGATGAGGTCGACCTGACCCCAGGGCGCCACATCGCTCCAGCTCCTTCCGGCGCCGGCTCCCGACGCGCGGAATCATGGGAGGAGTTCGGCAGGGTGGCGGCTGCTCTCGACGAAGCCGGCGGGCGCCTGGCCGCGCTGGAACTCTCCGGTCAGGGAGCCGGCACGCCCTCGACGGCGACCGTGGGCGAGCTCGCCCGCGCCGGTGCGCTCACCCTGCGCGGCGGCCAGCAACCGGCCGGGGGAACGGTCTGTGAGGGGCAGCCCGCCGCTGACGGAGTCCCGCTGCTCACCGTCCCTGATCTGCTCATCGACGGTGAGCCGCACAGCTGGATCTCCGCCGCGGATGCCGAGACGGAAGGCACGCTTGTCGTCCAAGCCGGCGACGTCGTGGTGGCCGGAGTGGCTCGGGCTTTCTCCGCGTGGGTGCACCAAGGCCGCCCGACGGTGCTCGGACCTCAGCTCTACGCCTTGAGGGTGCATCCGGAACAGCTCGACGCCTGGTTCCTCGCGGGATCACTGCGTGCACCGGCCAATGCCCGTCAGGCCGGTACGCACGCGTCGAGTTCGTCACGCGTCGATGTACGCAAACTTCAGGTGCGGCAGGTCAGCCTGGCCGAGCAGCAGACCTACGGGGAGGCGTTTCGTCAAGTGGCCGTGTTCGACAAGGCTGTCCGGCGTCTGAGCGCGCTCGGTAGCGGACTCGTGCGCGACCTCGGCGATGACCTGGCCGCCGGGCGTCTGGCCGGAATCGCCTGACGGATCCCGGCGGTCGGTGAAACGCCGATCACGGCCCTTTCGGGCGGCAGCCGACGAACGCGCGCCTCAGGCCTCTGGCCGGTGTCCGAGCTTGGGATCTGTGAGTCGCCCGGCGATGTTCGCATCGACCTGGCGGCGCACGTCTTCCACCCACGCTGCCAGGGGCGCGGGCAGCCCAGCTGCGACGTGCCCGGCCTCGTCGACCGCACGGATCGCCGACTCGATCTCACCGAACTCGAGTCGGCACCTTGCGAGGCGCAGCCGCAGCACAGCCCGGTCGGCCCGCTCCTGCGGGCCCTCGCCGTGTACCAGGTCGTCTGCGGCGCCCTGGTAGAAGTGAACAGCTGCACCGCAGTCGCCGGCCAGGTAGCTTCCTTCGGCTGCCAGTTCCCAGATCTGACGCACCAGGGGCCGCCGCGAGCCCCATTCCTCGCGTGCCTGGTACGCGAGCTCTCCGAGCCGGCGTACCGCGTCCCTCGGCTTGCCGCTCCGGATCTCGCGCCGGGCCTCGTCGCAAACCCGCTCGACGGCGCTTGCGTCCAGCCATTCGTCCTCATTCTCGGACACCGGCGGGGCAGGCACCGGCAGCCGCCGTCCGACTGATCGCTCGCGCGGCAGCCGAAAAGGAGCCGTCGGGTCCCAAGGGAGGCGAGGGCGAGGTTCGGGAGAGTCGACGCACGGTGTCAACGGGCCAAGCACGGCCTGGACTTCGGAGATCGAGGGGCGTAGCCCGGGATCCTTGGCGAGCATGCGCAGCACCAGATCATCCACGGCGTCCGGGATTCCCGCCGCGAACAGGCCGGGCGCCAGCGGGTCCTCGTGCAGGTGCTGCTCGATCAGTCCCATTGTGCCATCGACGACGAAGGGCGCCCGGTCGGCGAAGAGTTCGAAGCATACGCAGCCGAAGCTGTAGATGTCCGTACGCGCGGTGGTGTCCCTCTCCAGGATCTGCTCCGGAGCCTGGTAGCCGCGGCTCCCGAGTGTCGAGCCGTGTCGTGTGTACTGCGTCGCCCCGATCCCCAGGGGTTTGGCGATGCCGAAGTCGATGAGGACCACTACGCCATCGTCGGAGATCATGACGTTCTGCGGCTTCAGATCCCGGTGCACGACGGGCAGCGTGTGCGCGCAGGCGAGAGCCTCCGCCATCTGTGCCGCCACGGCGACAGCCACACTGAACGTGAGCGGTCCGTGCTCGCGGAGGAACTTGTGCAAGGTTACGCCCGGTACGAGGCGCATCGCCATGTACGGCAGTTCCTGGTGCGATCCGTGCCCGTACAACTCGGGAATTCCTGGGTGATCCAGTTGCTCGAGGAGTGTGGCCTCACGGCGGAACCGGGCGCGGAGCGTGTCGAGTTCGTCCCGCCGGTGCAGGGTGTCGAGCTGCCGCAGGTCCTCCGAATCCGGGCGGAGGAACTTGACCGCCACGTCCTGCCCGGTTTTCAGATCCTTGGCGCGCCATACCTGTGCCATGCCGCCCTTGCCCAGCGACTCGGACAGCTTGTAGCGACCGCCAGCTACTTCTCCGGCCCGGATCGACTGTGAGCCCATGTCCACCGCTGCGCCCCTCCATGCTCCTGTACCACTCGATGCCCGCCAGCGTAGCGTGAAAGAGTGAGATTGCGATTTATCTATGGACTAAGTTCACAGAACTATGTCATTGTGAAAGCGCGCTCGGTGATGTTGTTGAAACCTTGCGTGCTCCCGTCCGCGCTGCCCTCACCAGGGGGAACCATGCAGAATTTGCCCGGGACCACCGGACACGGCTGGCTGATCAAGGTGAGCTCCAGGACCGCCCGTCCGGACCCTGCCGCGTGCCCGTCCCATCTGCATACGACGGTGAGGCCCCTGCTCGCCGCTGATCCGCCCGTACCGTTCCGTCCCGCCCCGCGCGAGGAGTTCGGCTTCGGGCCCCTGTTCGCCGCAATGGACCTGTGGGAGCACGACGGGTGGCCGCTCCACCGCGTCATCGACGAACTCCGAGAGACCCGAGGTGTCTTCCGGGGCCGGGGTGCGCCGGTGCATCCCGCTTTGCTGGCGTGGACCATTCACGCCCTTGAGCGATACGCGGCGGCCCGTGCCCAGGAGCAGCAGACGGCGTCGGCAGCCGGTCTCCCGAAGACCGAGCCCGTTCGGCTTGGCTGGACGGTACGCACCAAGAGGCAGACCGACGCCGACGCGAGGGGGGCGCGGCAATACGAGCAGACCACCTGGGGCAGGCAGTACTCCTCCTCCGACGGTTCTGTCAGGGACCTGTGGATTCCCTCTCTGGGGCAGGCCAAGCGGGACCGCGCGGCGGCGGAGAAGGCGGCCATCGCCCATGCCGTGGCCAACGGAGTGCCCTCCCCACGCCGCCGCCGTGGAGCCGAACCACCGGAATGCGCCACTTCTGGCGGGCGAGGGGCGGACCGCGTACGCGTATTCGACTTCGGCTGTGCGGACGGCAGCGTCACCCTTCTGCTCGACTGGGGCCGGACCGAGGTGGCCGAACGGTTCGCCGCTGACGCGGCCCCCGCCTTCCATCAGGCCGCAACCGGTGCCGGCACCCAGCCCGGCGAGAGCTGCGTCGACTGTAAGGTCATCAGCCGGTGTACGGCCCTGCCCAGAACGCCACAGCTGTGGGGTGGGGTGCCCGCGGTACCGGCACGTCGGCGCCGCTCACTGTCCGCGTGGGACCTGCGTCTGTACGGCGAGTGCCCCACCCAATACCACCTCGTGCGGCAACTGCATCTGAACGACCTGACCGCGGAGAACGACGGAGCAGGCCGGGGTCGGGCCGTGGATGCCTGGCTGAACGACCGCCACGCGGCACGTCCGCAGCGAGGCTGCCGGGACCTGCCCGCCCCGGAGGAGTCGGCGATGGCCGCGGAGTTCGGGCTGGAGGCTCAGCAGGCGAGGGAAGGCGCGCGCATGCTCGACGCCCACAGGGCGCTGTGCCCACTGAACGGCGTGGGGGCCGAGGAACAGGTACTCGTGCAGCACCGGGTGACGGCCTACATTCCCGAGCTCGACGTCGTTGTCCTGGCCGTGCCCGACCTCTTGTCCACCTACAGGGGCAGGTGGATCTGGCGAGAGACCAAGACCTCGTCCAGCCCCTTGTGGGAAGGCCGTTCTCTCCTGCACTCCTACCCCCAGCTGGCGCTGGCCGTACTGCTGTTCTCCGCTGGGGCCCTGGGCACGGACCCGAACCGCTCCTGGGTCGAGCTGGAACATCTGCGGGAAGGCCGGGGAGACAGCCGTCTGGAACGCATCGACCCGGGCCGTCCGGAGGTCGTCGCAGAAGCCCGCGCGGTCATCGCCGGACTCGCGCAGCCACTCCTGGACGACACGACGTACGAGCCGAGGACCGGGCGCCATTGCCACGGCTGCCAAGCACGTGCCTGGTGCGGGCCAGGCCGCGCGTACACCACGGACCACCCGCGGCATCCCGAGCCTCCCCGTCAGGCCGGCGACACTCGGAGCATTCATGTCTGACCTGGCAGCGGGCCCGGACTGGCTCGCCAATCGCGATGTCGTCCTGCTGAGGGACGTCGCCACGGCTGTCGTTCGGCTCGACGGAGCAACCCGGCTCGACTCCTTCACTCTGCCGTACCCGGCAGAGGCCCAACGCGCCCTGGACGCGCTCGTGCTGCGATGCCTGCGTGACGGCGCGCGACCACCGTCGGGAGTGCCCGAGCTCATCCGCTGGTGCCGGACCCGCCCACTCGGCAGCTGGCCACTCGATCGGCTGCCGGACGGACTGTTCGGGACCGATGACCGCCTGATCAACGCCGAGTCGGGCGAACCGACCCAGCTGTGCCAGGAACTGGCAGTGAAGGAGCACGGGGACAGCACCGGCCGGCAGTACGACCGAATGGTGATCCGCGAGGCCATGAGGGCGTGCCGCGACGCGTCGTCCCCGGAGTCGTACACCTCGTTCCGCCGACTGCTCGTCACCCGCCCGGTGCTGACCGAGGCGGACTGGTTCGACATCAGCACCGATCTGTACCTCGACCCGGTCGGATTCCTGATCGAGGAGGTATACGCGCCGGTGCCCGTCAGCTACCGGAGGCACGGCTCCTACCTCAGCTGCGGTCGGTGCCTGACCCTGCTCACGCCTCTGGCCGGGGGCGGTTGGTGGTGCGAGCGCGACCAGTGCCGACACCGGGGTGCAGCGCCGCACGGACGCCTGCTTCATGCCGCCGACGTGGGGGGACTGCGTCAGCTTCGCAGGCCGTTGCGGCAGTTTGTGACGGGGCCCGGACAAGCGGAGACCGCCCTGGAAATCGAGTTGAGAAGCCTTGGACTCGCCGTGGAGATGTGGCCCGGCTTCGATGCATACGACCTCAGGATCACCTTCGCCGACGGGCACGTATGGGCGGTGGATGTGAAGGACTGGGCACATCCGGGTCTGCTCGGTCGTGCGGCGACGCCGGTTCGGCCTGAACCGTCGTACGACGAGGCCTGCTGGGTGGTGCCGAGCTTTCGCGTGGAGATGCGCCGGGACTATCTCGACGTCTTCGCCCGGGAACGTGGCGCGCACGCCCGTGCCCTGGCTCTACTCACCGACAGCCAGCTCCTCACGGCGGCGCAGCGGCGCGTGCGCGGCGACCGCAGCGCCAAGGCATGCATCACACCGGCGGACTCAACGGACGATGGAGCAGACAGTGCGTGACCGCAGCAGTTGGTACCAGCAGCTCGTGCGTGACCTCAGGCCCTGGCCCGAGGAGCACGCCGGCACGAAGCCCGCACTGCTGTGTCAGGTGGAACTCGGGCTGCGACTCCTGGAGACCCTCGCTGACGGCTGCGCCGCTGACGGCGTCTGGACGCTCCTCGGAGGCTATCCCTTCGCCCAGGCTGCCGGTCTGGCTGCGGGGCCCGATGCCGATCTTGCCCTAACCGCGGCGCGGCATCTGCTGTGGCCCATGCGCCGCCGACGTATGTGGCAGCAGAGCCTGGAGGCCTACTTGGAGCTGCCTGAGCGGCTGCGGGCCTACCGCGTACCGATGGGCGGCGGGCCTGCCCGGCGCGTCAGCCCCTTCGTGGCGGCAGACCGCTTCGTCGCATACGACGCGGCATTGAGCAGGATCCCCGACTTCTCCGCGAAGCCGCTTCCGCAGGCCGGCGAGGGTGTACACCGCTTTGTGGAGCGGCGCAGGCAAGCTTCGGTCACGGTGCCGGCCGACTTGGTGTTCGATCCTGCTGCGGGTCACGATGTGCGCGCCGGACGCCCTGGTCTCTCCGGGCCGGTTGACGTACCGCTTGCTGAACTCGCCTACACCGCACGGTGGATGGACGAAACCGAGGGTGCACGCGGCATCAAGCCCGGTGGCTGGGCCGAGCGGCTGACACGAATCGAACTCGACACGCGCACCGCGGACGGAACAGACTTCGAGAAGACCGAGGCGCTCAGGCTTGATCAGCTCACGCATCTCGTGGGCATGGTCGGCGCCGGCAAATCGACGTTGATGATCCTCGTGGCGGTGTGGGCCCATCAGAAGGGGATGCGCACCACGCTCGTCGTCGGGGACGTCGCCGAGCAGCTCGTGCTGACTGAGCTGTTCCGGGGCCTGGGTCTTCGTGCGGGGCTCGTGCAGGGGGGCACCACCCGTCAGCAGCACGCCCAACGGCTGCACAGGCGGCTCGCGGCCCGAGGTCAGCACTCCCTCCTCACCCACACCAGCCGCGCCTTCGCCCATCTGAGCTCAGCCTGTCCACTGGACGCGTTGCGGGGGCTGGACGTGTCGGAGCCACTGCGCCATGCCGATGCGCCGTGCGACCGACTGCACCCTGTGCGCACGCAGGAGGTAGCGCCGGACGAGTCCGCGATTGTGCGGGCCACTCGGGAACTGGTGCATGCCCGTGGCGCACAGCCCACGAGCCCGGATGTGACCTCGGAGACCGAGGAATTGCGCAATCCGCACGCCTGTCCGATCTGGAGTGCATGCCCGCGCCATGCACCGGCTCGGGACCTCGTGGATGCGCTGATCTGGGTGGCGAATCCCTCGAGTCTTCTCCAGACGGCAGTGCCCCGACAGCTCAACGCAGAACGCCTGCGCTACCTGGAGCTGGCGTGCCTGCGCAGTGACATCGTGATCGTGGACGAAGCCGACCGGGTCCAGATGCAACTCGACCAGATGTTCGCACCTTCGGCGACCTTGGTCAGCACAGGACCGGAATCCTGGCTCGATCAACTCCAGACCCACGAGATCGCCGAACTGGCCCGGCAGGGCCGACTGCAGTTGTCCGAACGGGATGTCGAGCGTTGGTCCGCCGCCCTGGACGTCGTCGGCTCGGCAGCCGACAGACTCTACGCGATGCTCATCAGCGACAAGAGGCTGCGGGACTGGGTGCAGATCGACTACTTCAGTGCCTGGACCCTCCAGGAGAAGTTGCTCCACGCCTGGTACCCGCCACACCCGGCCCGGACCGTGCGGAAACTCGACTTCGATCAGGACATCGAGGACGAAGTCGAGCTCTACGCAGACGATGAGGGGCTTGGACCGGGGCCCGGTGACGCCCCTCCGGTAGCCACTGAACCTTGGGCCGCGCGTCGTGAGGAGGTGACCAGGTTCTTCGACACGTTCCGGGACGACCCTCTCGGCGATCGAGGGCCTTACGCGACAGCCGCCGACTCCCTCGCCGACCTGGCCCAGGATCTTCTGCACACTCTGAATGAGAAGCACACGCGGCGCCGGGTCCGTGCTCTTCTGGAGAGTCTGCTCGAAGGTGCGCCGGACCGAGAGCAGCGCTCGATGCTGAAGCGCCCGGCCGATCGCGATGTCCCCGCGGAGGACACCCCGTTCACCGAGGAATGGCTGGAGACCAACGCTCAACGACTGGAGTTCACCCTCATCCTCGCCGCCCTGCATCAGCGCCTGGACCGGGTCACATTTCTTTGGCCTCAAGTCGAAGCGGCCCTGCGGCTCGATCCGGGCGGTCATGAACTGACTCGGAGGCCGCCACTGGACTACGCGCCTCTGCTGCCCGAGGCGCCCATGGGCAATGTGATCGGATTCCAGTACTTGCTGGAGGAGCGCCCTGCCGTTGGTGACCGCGAAGGACGCCGCACCGGCACTCTGCGCTTCTTCCGCTGCGCCGGCGTAGGGCGTGAGCTGCTGCTGACCCTTCCCCGATTGGGTGCGGTGCCGGAGCGGCGGTTGCCCGGCCCGCACGTCCTTCTCATGTCCGGCACCAGTTGGGCAGGGACCTCGACGCGCGCTCATGTGCTGGCACCCGTCAACGTCGTACTCAAGCCGCAGCCGCAAGCGCTGGACGCGATCCGGAAGACTGTGTTCCGTACCGAGTTCCAGTACGACGACGCAGGTCGGCCGATTCGCTTGTCAGGGCAGCCCCCCGAGAAGCGGGCAGACGTCCTCCGCATGCTGGTGCACAAGCTCGCTCGACCCGGCCAGGACGGCGGCGCCGGCCCGCTCCAGCGTGAACTCGCCCAGATCAAGGACGAGCGCCGTCGACGGGCCCTCCTCCTCGTGGGCAGCTACCGGGAGGCTTCCGCAACGGCGGAACTCCTTCAAGAGATCCCCCGTTGGAGGGGAAGGGTCCGTGTTCTCGCCGCGGATGACGCGGAACTGCAGAGCACTGACGACCTCGTCAACGGCGGCGCGACCCCTCACGCCGGTGCGGTGCGTCGAGGTGACCTGGCCTCGTTTGCCGATGATCTGGATGCCGAAGTGCTGGTGGCGCCGATGCTCGCCATCGAGCGTGGGCACAACATCCTCACAGTCCCACAACGCCCCGGTGAGGAGCGTGTAGCCGCGTTCGGCACCGTGTTCTTCCTGGTGCGTCCCCACCCACGCCCCGATGACCTCTTCCTTGCGGTGTTCGCGGTCAACGACTGGGCCACCCGGTTCGTGCGCGACCACTCCGGCCTCACTCAGGGCACGTTCACTGAGCTGGTGAGCAAGGCGGCAGACCTTGACACGGCCGGAAGTGACTTCAGAACTGCCGCGCGCGGAGTCTGGCGGCACCTGTTGTCGCGCCGTTATGTCTACTCCGCGCTGTCCGATGCGGAGAAGGTGTCCTTCGCTTGGGACCAGCTCGTGACCATCTGGCAGGTGATCGGGCGACTGGTGCGGGGTGGGGTGCCGGCGCGGGTCGTGTTCGTCGACGCGGCCTTCGCGCCACGGCTCGCCGCCGAGCGGACCCGGTCCGTTTCGCCGGGGCGGCTTCCGCGCTGGCTGAGCGACCCGGGTCTCCTGTTGCGGCTGAGAGACGTGCTGGCCCCCTACTTCGCACCTGAGACCGATCCCACGGCCTTCCCTGACCCGGCTGACCCCGCTCTCGTCAAGTTGCTCTACAGGCCCTTGTACGAGGCCCTTTGCAACGGAGGCAACTGATGTACAAGAAGATCCGCAGGGCTGCCTATCACCTGGCGCCCGGGGCAGCATGGACCGCGGACTTCCGTGCATTCCGGTTTCCGGAGCACTGGCAGCAGGGCCTGCTGGAGCTGCACAATCACGGACGGCCGGAGGAGGCACGGCACAAGGTCCTCCCGACCCGGCGGCTGGACGGTGTGTTGCAGACCCTCGCACCCGACGTTCTCATCCGTCCTCGACCGCGGCCCTCCGTGGGTGGAGAGCCCCTGCCCGTAGAAGACTTCTGGATGTATGCGCCGGCTGAGGTGCCTGACCCGCTTCCGGGGAGCTCGCTGGAGAAACTGCTGGACGCCTGGCTGCGTACGCTTGGCCCCAAAGGAGCGGCCGAGGACGATCCCGGCTTCCGGTCTCAGCTGCTTCGTTGCAGCGCCAAGCTGAAGCAGCACCTTCCGGCGTGGGAAACGATCTCCGGTGTGGGCCTGCTGGACACGCCCGTCACGGCGGGCGGTACCGCAGCGCCGGAGCCGCGGCAGTTCCACCTGGCCACCGACACGCTGGCGCGCAGGATCCTCACGTTGGACCCCTTCCCTTTCGAGGGAGGCGAGCTGCGTTTCCGTGCGCTCCCCCGGGGGCCCCGCGACCAGGGTGCGGAACTGATGTCCCAGCCCGTGTGCCGCACCATCAAGCGCAAGGACTGGTGGTTCTCGATCGTTCTGAACGTCTCCTTGCAGACGACACCGCTGGATCCGCGGCCGCGACTGCACCTGCACTGGGGCGTGCGCCGCTGGGCCACCCATCCGAAAGCGGAAAGCAGGCGCCTGCACCTCCCGTATCGCGAGGCCACCACGGTGTATCTCCAGCCGAGGATTCCCTGGCTGCCCGGGGCACCCATCACGGAGCGCTACGCCCTCGCCCGCCTGAGGCGTGAACGTGAGTCCGACCGGTTCGCCTGGGCCGAGAACGATCCGGCGGGGATCCTCCGCCGGCTCAGTATCGCGGGGGTCTTCCCCGACCCGGATCAGCTGCTCTCGGAACCCGCCACCTGGATCGGGGAAGGGCGTGCTGTCCAGGCCGCGGTGGTTCACAGCACGCGGATGGGCGTCCACGAGGTGGGTCCCGGCCTCATGCCGCATCAGCGCTCTCAGCTCACCGAATGGGCGGAGCAGGCATTGCCCGACGGACTGACACGGGTTCCCGACCTGGTGCGCGGCCGAGGCCGGGGCATCGGAGCCCCGGCGAACCGGCGGCCGAAGCCGAGAGGCGACGCCGACAAGAAGGCAGAGGAATTGCGCGCAGCGGTGCAGAGGCGAACCACACTCGCCGCCCTGTCCCGTGTCACGGGGCCGGATGCGGGACAGGGCGGCTCCGTCGTGGAGGCCAGACTGTTGTGGCAGACCGCAGAGCTTCGGCGCCAGGCGGTTGTGGCCTTCGCTCAGGCCTTCGGCCTGGACGGCGACGGTGGCGCCGGAGCCAGAGGTCTTTCAGACCGGACTTTCGACGAGGCGCGTCCGGGTGCACCAGCCGTCCTGGAGTGGCGGACGCCCGAGCTGACCCTGCGCGTGCGCTGCCTGCCACTGATCAACGGGTTGGGCGATCGTCTCGTTCTCGACGAGTCGATCGAAGGCAAGGGCGCCCGCATCGCCGCCGCCATCGCTGCACGCCGACGTGAGCTTTGTACATGGCTGCGCCAGGACGGTTTCGACCCGACTCGTCCTGGGCTGGCCATGGTCGAGATCGCGCACCGCACCACCTTCCGACCGGCTGAGACAGACCCGAAGTTCGCTGTCCGGCTCGGCTGCGCCGATGCCGGGCTCCTCACCCAGTTCGTCGTCACGCCGTCCGACGACTGGCAGATCAAGAATGTCGAGAGTCTGGATCACCGTGTCCACAACGGCTGGCTCGATGGGTTGCGGCAATTGGGCGTACGTGTCCTGCCCCAGCACACACTCGGCGGTGATCTCCCTGAGGAGCTGGAGTATGCCGCGCTGTGGATGGTGAAGCGGCGCAAGGACGGCCCGACGCGGCTGTCGAAGCATCTGCCGATCGCTGTGCTCGTCTCCCCGTTGTCGGGGAGCGAGGGCCTGGCCGTCGTACGTGGCTGGGATG
The DNA here is from genome assembly GCF_035917235.1 of Streptomyces sp. NBC_01294. Lineage (NCBI taxonomy): Bacteria > Bacillati > Actinomycetota > Actinomycetes > Kitasatosporales > Streptomycetaceae > Streptomyces > Streptomyces sp. NBC_01294. The sequence goes on along the minus strand of NZ_CP108423.1, from coordinate 1,907,164 downwards.
ACGATGCCTGCGACTGGATCCCCTACCCCAGCTTCCTTCTCCACCTGGTACAGAAGGCCGAGATCGATCCGGATGCCTACTTGGAACCAGATCAGCTCATCCCAGGACAACCCGATGAAGGAGGCGCAGAGGACTCCCGTGTGACCTCCCAGGAACGGCGATCGAACTTGGCGCGGCAACGCCGGGAGACCGCGAGTTTCCTTCAGCGCGTGCTGCACTCACTGCGGGGGCGCCCGACGGTTCTCATCGCACACGCCCAGAACAGCAGATCGCACTGGCCATGGCTGCAGGACGGCCAGATCGTCCGAGATCTGCTCACGACAGGGCACGCGGGTGCCGGTCGCCTCGACGATGAGCTGCGCCTGGTACGGATTCGAGGCCGCGTGGGCCGCGAGACTGCACAGTGGTGGGGTTTGGCCGAACCCGGGAAGGCACACGGGCAACCGGCGGGCTTCTGGGCCCTGCCGGTCACGGACGATGAGCGGTGCTCGGAACAAGAGCGGATCTTTTACAGCACCACGGAGCGTCCCGGGACGCACGCGATCTCGCCCGCCCTCGACAGGCTCGCCACCCGCGTCAATGCTGCCGGACACCTCACCTCTCAGGCCGGGACAGGAGCCTGGAACCCGACGCTTGTCGAGATCGCTGTGCTGGGATGCCACACGGAGTCCGAAACCCTGGATCACGTGGGGCGGAAACCGGATGCCCCAGAGGCGATCGCCCTGGCGATGCACCAGCTGCGTCAGGCACCGGACTACCCGGCACCGCTGTCTCTCCCCCTCCCCCTGCACCTGGCCAGCCTCGCACAGGCATATGTCCTGCCGATGCTCGCCGAAGGCGAACCTGCGGAGGAAAGAGAGCACGAGTGAACAGGAGGTCTGGCGCTTGCCCGGCCTGTCGGTGCGGCCGACATCCACGATGCTGGCTCCGTCCCGCTGGTGTTCCTCCAGAGCCATCCGCAGGCAGCCACCCTGACCCTTCTGTGCAACCTGCGTCAGGGCGGAACCTCGCTCCACCATCACGGCGACTTCGACTGGGGCGGTTTGCGTCTCGCCTCCACACTGCTGCGTCGCGTTCCGTGCCTGCCCTGGTGCCACACAGCGGCCGACTACCCTGCCGCAGCGCATACCCGCCTGCGGACTCGCCCTCACCGGGTGATCCTGGAGCCGATCGCGCGAAGGGTGCCTGAGCTGCCGTTGAGGGAGGTGCGCATGAGGGGCGCCGTGCGCGTTGAGGGTGATTCCTTTCGCTCGTGACGTGCGTGTGACGCACGCTCGACGCATGTGCTGAGGGATCGTCCGTACGAGAGCCGCCTCCCGCGCCAGGGTTACAGCCCGGTGGGGGAGGCGGCCTTTGCTGTTGGTGACGGTCGACGGGACCGGCGGGGCGTCAGGCCGTGGCCACGGCCGTGCGGGTGTGGACGCGCAGCAGGTCGAGGCATTCCTCGATGCCCGTTCCCGCCTGGATGAGAGAGCGGTCGCGGGCCGACATGAAGCCCTCGGCCACCAGGTGGTCGAGCAGGGCGATCAAGGGGTCGAAGAAGCCGCGCGCGTTGACCAGGACGATCGGCTTGTCGTGGAGGCCGAGCTGGTTCCAGGTGGCGACCTCCATGAGCTCGTCCAGGGTGCCGTAGCCGCCGGGCAGGACGGCGAAGGCCTCGGCGAGCCGGTACATCCGCGCCTTGCGCTCGTGCATGCTGCGGACCACGAAGATCTCGCCGCGGGCCTTGTCGGGGCGCTCGCGCTCGTGCAGATCGTGCGGGATCACGCCGGTGACGGCCGCGCCGGCGGCGAGGGCCCCGTCGGCGACCGCGCCCATCACGCCGACACCGCCGGCTCCGTAGACCAGCCCGAGGCCGCGGGCACCGAGCGCCTGGCCGAAGGCGTACGCGAGGTCGGTGTGGTGCGCTGCGCGGCCCGGCCTGGCCCCGCAGAACACGGCGACACGCTGGGGGTGTTGCACGGTATGGGACATGTACCTCTCCACTGCTGCGGTGGTCGGCCCGCGGTCGGGCCGCGTCTGTCGGAGGGGGACCCTGCCCGCGAGCCCTATACCGGCCCCATAACTCCGATGTGAGCAGCGCGGTGAGACGCGGTGACCTCCGCGTGAGGCCGCCGATCGCGGCCCTCGCCGGGGAATTCCCGCGCGCCGTAGGCCGAAGAAGCGGCGATAACCGGGGTGGTGGTCCGCGGCGGCCTCGACGGGTCGCCGTCCTCCGGCCGTTGACCGGGGGCTTCGCCAGGAGGCGCAGCGGTTCCGCTGCGACCCGGGTCCCGGGAATCGGCGACGAGGGAAGGCCGGGGAGCGGGCGCGGCGCCCCACTCCGGCGCACCGGAGGCACGGCCCGGCTCACGCCGTATAGGCGGGATATAGGGGGCGGCCGAATATTCCTTCGAGTACAGCTGTGCTCCTTGCGCAGTCGTACCCACCGTCCATCACCCGAAACACCCGACTCCATCAACGAGGAGTGCTGATGAGCGCCGTGAACGACGCAACCACCACCCACCGGGTCGTGCTCAACGACGAGGAGCAGTACTCGCTCTGGTGGGCCGACAGGGAACTTCCGGCCGGCTGGCGCGCCGAGGGCTTCGAGGGCACCCACGAGGCGTGCCTCGCCCACATCGCCGAGGTGTGGACCGACATGCGACCCCTGAGCCTGCGCCGCCGGATGGCCGAGCAGACCGCTTCCTGACCCAGCTGAAGGAGCAGTGTTGAGTCCCCTTCTCCACCACCGTGTTGCGCTGCGGGCGGCCCAGTCGCCCAGCGCCGTCGCCGTGATCGACGGTCAGCGGCACCTCACGTACGCAGAACTGGAAGAGCGCGCCGGCCTGCTGGCCGGTCACCTGCGTGCCCAGGGCGTCGGCCCGGAAGGCCTCGTGGGCGTCCTTCTGCCCCGGGGGCTCGACCTCGTGGTCGCGCTCCTCGGCATCTGGAAGGCCGGCGCCGCCTACGTACCGCTGGACACGACCCACCCCGCCGACCGTGTGCGCCGCCTGCTGTCCGACACCGGTGCCTCCGTCGTGGTCACGGACGCGGCGGCGGCCGGGATGCTCGCCGGCACCGGCGCGCGCCCCCTGATCGCCGCCGACGCCCTCGCCGGTCCTGCGGCTGCCGGTCCTGCGGCCGCGGTGCCGCAGGACGCGCCCCGCGCGGAGGCCGACGGGGCCAACGCGGCATACGTCCTGTACACCTCGGGCTCGACCGGTGAGCCCAAGGGCGTCGTCGTCACGCATGCAGGCATCACCAACCACATCGACTGGAAGATCCGCCTGCACGGCATCGACGAGCACGACCGGGTGCTCCAGCGCACGCCGGTCAGCTTCGACGCGGCGGTATGGGAGTTCTTCGCCCCGCTGGCCGCGGGTGCCACGCTCGTCATGGCGCCGGCCGGCGCGGAGCGCGACGCGAAGGTGATCGCGGGCGCGGTCGCCGAGTACGGCGTGACCATCCTGCAGCTGGTCCCGTCGGTGCTGCGGCTGCTCGTCGAGGAGCCGGCCTGGGGGACGTGCGACTCGGTGCGCCTGCTGCTGTGCGGCGGCGAGCCGCTGCACGCCGAGCTGCTGGAGCGGGTGAAGGCCGAGGTGTGGAACGCCTACGGCCCGACCGAATGCACCGTCGAGGCTTCCGCGGGCCGCCACGACCCGGCGCTCGGGGCCGGTCAGGTGCCCATCGGACGTCCCGTCGACAACGTGCGACTGCTGGTGCTGGATCCGTCCGGGGACCCGGCCGCGTTCGGGGTGCCGGGGGAGCTGTACGTCGGCGGGGCCGGCGTCGCCCGCGGCTACCTCGGGCGGCCGGCCCAGACGGCGGAGCGGTTCGTCCCCGATCCGTACGGCGAGCCGGGAAGCCGGCTGTACCGTACCGGCGACCGCGTCCGCTGGCGCGAGGACGGCCAACTGGAGTACCTGGGGCGCCTGGACCAGCAGATCAAGGTCGCCGGCGTGCGCATCGAACCGGGCGAGATCGAGGCGGTCCTGAACGCCCACCCCGAGGTGTCCGGCGCGGTCGTCTCGGCCGTCCGCGGCTCGGACGGCACGGTCCGGCTCGCCGCGCACGTGCGCGGCACCCCCTCTCCGGCGGAACTGCGCGGCCATCTCCGCGACCGGCTGCCGGCGCCCTTCGTCCCCTCCGTCTTCGTACAGGTGGACACGTTCCCGCTGCTCGCCAACGGCAAGGTCGACCGATCGGCGCTGCCCGCCCCGGTGTTCGACACGGACGCGGGGTCGTACGTCTCCCCGCGCACCGCCGCCGAGGAGACCGTCTCGCGCGTCTGGGCCGAACTGCTCGGCGTGGAACGGGTCTCGGTCCACGACGACTTCTTCCAGCTCGGCGGCCACTCCCTGCTGCTGGTCCGGCTCGCCGGGCGGCTGCGCGCCGAGTCGGGCGGTGGGGACTCGATCCACGTCCAGGACCTGTACGGCGCGTTCACCGTCGAGGCGCAGGCACGGCTGCTGGAGCGGACCGGCGCCGCGCCGGCGCCGGTCACACCGGCGGACCGCACTGGCATCCTGCCCCTGTCCTTCGGCCAGGAGCGGCTGTGGTTCCTGGACCGGCTGACGCCGGGCAGCGCCGAGTTCACCGTGCCGCTGTTCGTCCGGCTGCCCGGGCGGGCCGACCTCGGCGCCGTCCACGACACCCTGCGGGCACTCGTGGCCCGCCACGAGATCCTGCGCACCCGCTACCCGTCGGTCGACGGCGTGCCGCGCCAGGTGATCAGCGCGGAGGTCGACTGCGAGCTGCGGGAGGCCGCGACCGGCGACCTGGCAGCCGAGGCACGCGTCGAGACGGGTCGCGGTTTCGACCTGGCCGAGGGGCCGGTGTGGCGGGCGCTGCTGATCCGCGCCGAGGACGGCGACGTGCTGCTGCTGACCCTGCACCATCTGGCGTGCGACGGCTGGTCGGCCGTCCTGCTGGAGCGTGACTTCCGGGCCCTGTACGCGGGCGAGGTCCTGCCCGCCCCGGCGCTCCAGTACGCCGATCACGCCGTGTGGCAGCGCCGTGAGCTGACCGACGAGCGGATGGCCGCCGGACTCGCCGCGTGGCGCACGGCGCTCGACGGCAGCGAGCCGCTCCAGCTGCCGACCGACCGCCCGAGGCCCGCGCTGCGCGACGGCCGGGGCGCCGTGGTTTCCTTCACGGTGCCGGCGGACGTGGCCGACGCCGCCCTCGCCGTCGGCCGGGAGCAGGGGGCCACGCCGTTCATGACGCTGGCGGCCGCGTACAGCGTGCTGCTCGCCCGGCACACGGGCCAGTGGGACCTGACGATCGGCACTCCGGTGGCGGGACGGCTGCGCCCGGAGACCGCCGAGGTACCGGGCTTCTTCCTCAACTCCCTGGCGCTGCGCTCCCAGGGCGCTCCGCAGGAGACCTTCGCCGAGGTCGTGGCGCGTACCCGGACGGCGAGTCTGTTCGCCTTCGCGCACCAGGACGTTCCCTTCGAGCGGGTCGTGCAGGAACTGGAGCAGGAGCGCGATCTGTCACGTACACCGCTCTATCAGGCCGCGTTCGACCTGCACGACCAGGAGCTGACCGGCGGACTGTCCGGCGGCGCCGACGCCGACGTCATGGCGCGGGCGTGGGGCGTCGCGAAGACCGACCTGACGCTCTTCCTGCGGCGCAACGAGGACGGCTCCTACATCGGAGGCATCGAGTACGCCACGGCCCTGTTCGACGCTTCCACCGTGGAACGCCTCGCCGAGCACTTCGTACGCGTCCTCGCCCAGGCCGGGGCCGACCCGGACCGGCGCACCGGGGAGCTGGAGCTCCTCTCCGAGGCGGAGCGTGCACAACTGGCCCGGTGGAACGTCACCGACGCCGACTGGCCGGTCTCCCACACCCTGCGCATGTTCGAGGAGCAGGCGACGGCGACGCCCGACGCGGTCGCGGTGTCCTTCGGGGCGCTGCTCCTGACGTACCGCGAGCTGGACGAGCGGGCCTCCCGTTTCGCGCGCCGGCTGTCCGGCCGCGGGGTCGGACCGGGCGACACGGTGGGCGTGCTGCTGGGGCGCGGACCGGACGTGCTCGCCGCGTTCCTCGGAACCTGGAAGGCAGGGGCGGCATACGTGCCGGTCGACCCCGACTTCCCGGCCGACCGCATCGCGTACATGCTGGCCGACTCGCGTGCCACGGCGGTGATTTCCGAATCCTCGTTCGCGGCCGTGCTCGGCGAGGTGTGGCAGGGGGAACTGGTCCTCACGCACGAGGCGGCCGGGGAGGAGCCGGCGCCGCTCGAGGTGGCGGCCGACCCGGACGCCACCGCGTACGTGATCTACACGTCGGGTTCCACGGGGCGCCCCAAAGGCGTCCAGGTGCCGCACCGCGGACTGGCCGGGCACCTGCGCTGGGCGGTGCGCGACCTGGCTTCACACGGCTCGACGGGCGCGCCGGTGTTCTCGTCGACGGCCTTCGACCTGGTGGTGCCGAACCTCTACGCGCCGCTGCTGTGCGGGCAGACCGTGCACCTGCTGCCGAGGGAGCTGCCGGTGACGGACCTGGGCCGGGCACTGGCCGAGGCCGGGCCGTTCAGCTTCATCAAGCTCACGCCGGGCCACCTGGAGCTGCTCACCCACCAGCTCAGCACCGAGCAGGCGGCGTCCCTGGCCTCCGTACTGGTCGTCGCGGGGGAAGGCCTTCCGGCGCGACTGGCGGAACACTGGCGGCAGATCCTGGGCGACGGCCGGCTGATCAACGAGTACGGGCCGACCGAGGCGTCCGTCGGCTCCACCATCCACCCGGTGACGGGCGAGCAGCCCGGCGAGATCGTGCCGATCGGCCGTCCGCTGCCCGGTGTCACCACGCACGTGCTGGACGCGGAGCTGCGCCAGGTGCCGGTGGGGGTGACCGGTGAGCTGTACGTCGCCGGAGCGGGCCTGGCCCACGGCTACGTGGACCGGCCGGCCCTGACGGCGGAGCGCTTCGTGCCCAACCCGTACGGCGAGCCGGGCTCACGGCTCTACCGGACGGGCGACCTGGCCCGGCTCCTTCCCGGCGGCGCGGCCGACTTCCTCGGCCGCATCGACGGACAGGTCAAGATCCGCGGCTACCGCGTCGAGACCGGCGAGATCGCCGCGGTCCTCGGTGCCCACCCGGACGTCCGGGAGGCGGTCGTCGTCGTCGACGAGTCCGCCGCGGGGGACAAGCGCCTGGTCGCGTACTGCGTGCCGGCCGGGGGCGGACTGCCCGCCGCCGCGGCGCTGTCCGCGCACTGCGCGCAACGGATGCCGGACTACATGGTGCCGTTGCTGTTCATCGAGATCGACGCGGTGCCGCTCAACCGCAACGGAAAGGCCGACCGGCGCGCCCTGCCCGCCCCGGACCTGTCCGCCGTCGTCGCCGCCGCGGGCCACCGGGCACCGCGCGATCCGGTGGAGACCCGGATCAACGAGATCTGGACGGCGCTGCTCGGCGTCGACGCCGGCATCCACGGCAATTTCTTCCAGATGGGCGGCAACTCCCTCCTGGCGGTGCGGCTCATCGCCCGCATCCAGGACGAGTTCGACGTGGACCTGCCGGTCCGCGCGGTGTTCCAGGGGCCGACCGTCGCCGAACAGGCGGCGGCCGTCGAGGAACAGATCAGGGCCGAGATCGCCGCCATGTCCGACGCCGAACTGGTGGCGGACGCGACACAGCTGAAGGGGTACGAGTCATGAGCACCGGCCAGACGAACCCGCCTGCCGGAACCGGGGCCGTCGGTGGACCGGCCGCCGAGTCGGCCACCGGCGCCACCGCGGACTCCACCGGCGCCACCGCGAACGCCGCCGCGCTGCGCGAGCAACTGCTGCGCCGGCGCCTGGCGGGTGGCGGCAGGAGCCGCCGCACCGGGATACCGCGCGCCGACCGCGACAAGCCGCTCCCGTTGTCCTACGGGCAGCGCCGGCTGTGGCTGCTCGACCGGCTCGACCCGGACACCGCCGAGTACCTGGTGCCGCTCGCACTGCGCATACGCGGAGCCCTGGACGAGGACGCGTGGCGCCAGGCCTGGGCCGAGGTGGTGGAGCGGCACGAGGTGCTGCGCACCCGGTACGGCACGGTCGGTGGCGAGCCCGTGCAGATCATCGACCCGGCCGGCCCGGGCGACTACGAGCTGGTCGACTTCACGGACGTGCCCGAGGCCGACCGCGAGGCACGTGCCCACGCGTTCGCGGTCGAGGAGACCCTGCGGCCGTTCACGCTGGAGCACGACTGGCCGGCCCGGCTGCGGCTGGTGAGGCTGGCCGCGGACGACCACGTGCTGGTCGTCGCCTGTCACCACATCGCGCTCGACGGCTGGTCCATCGACGTACTGCTGCGCGAGCTGCGCGGCCTCTACCAGGCGCGGATCGAGGGCCGCCCCTCCCCGCTGCCTCCGCTGGCCGTCCAGTACGCCGACTACGCGGCCTGGGAGCGCGAGACCCTGACCGAGCGACGCAGCTACCAGGACGCACTGGTCCACTGGCGTGAGCGGCTGACCGGTGCGGCTCCGCTGGAGCTGCCCACCGACCGGTCGCGACCGGCACGGCGGGACTGGTCCGGCGAGATGCGGCCGTTCCGGGTGGACGCGGAACTCGCCGGAAAGCTGCGCGAGATCGGCCGCGAGCAGGACGCGACCCTGTACGCCGTACTGCTCGCCGCGTTCAACGTGCTGCTGTACCGCTACACCGGAGAGCGCGACATCAGCGTCGGCTCGCCCGTCGCGGGCCGCGGCCGGCCCGAGGTCGCGAACCTCGTGGGCTTCTTCGTCAACACGCTGGTGCTGCGCAGTACGTGGGAGGGTGACCCGGTCTTCCGCGACCTGCTCGCCACCGCGCGGGAGACGGTCTCGGACGCCCTGGTCCACCAGGAGGTGCCGTTCGAACATCTGGTCAAGGAACTGGCGCCGGAGCGCGACCTGTCGCGCAGCCCGCTGTTCCAGGTGATGCTCGGGCTGCGCAGCAGCGGTTCCTTCGAGGCCACGCTGCCCGGATTGACCATGAGCGAGTTCCCCATCGGCGTCAAATCAGCCCGATTCGACCTGACGTTGCTGATGACCGAGCGACCGGACGGATCGCTGGACGGCGAATTCCTCTACCCGACGGCCCTTTTCGACGCGCCGACCGTGGAGCGTCTCGGTCGCCACTTCGGCCGGCTGCTGCGAGCGATCGCCGAGTCGCCCGACTCCCGCCTCTCCGCTCTTGACGTGCTCGACGAGGCCGAGACCGCGGCCCTGACTCCTGCGGGACCGGCCGTCCGCGGCGACCTCTTCGACCACGGTGTCGACCGCACCGTGCACGCGCTGTTCCAGGCGCAGGCGCGTCGTACGCCGGACGCGGTCGCCGTCGTCGCCGACGGCACGACGCTGACGTACTCCGAGCTCAACGCCCGCGCCAACCGCGTCGCGCACCGGCTGCGCGCCCTGGGCGCGGGCCCCGAGACCCTGGTCGGACTCTGCCTGGAGCGCGGAGCCCACCTGGTGCCCGCCCTCCTCGGCATCCTCAAGTCCGGCGCGGGATACCTGCCGCTGGACCCCGCATCGCCGGCCGACCGGCTGGGCTTCGTGCTGGAGGACGCCTCCGCGCAGCTCGTGATCACCCAGAGCGTCCACGAGGACAAGATCGCCGCGGTCCACACGGGCGCGACGGTCGTCCTGGACCGGGAGGACCTGAGCACCCTCCCGGAGGGCGACCCGGAGGAGCTCGCCACACCCGACAACCTGATCTACGCGATCTACACCTCGGGCTCGACCGGCCGCCCCAAGGGCGTCGCCCTCAGCCACGCCAACGTCGCCCGGCTGCTCACCTCCGCCGAGCGGCACTACGGCTTCACGGACACCGACGTGTGGCCGCTGTTCCACTCGTACGCCTTCGACGTCTCCGTGTGGGAGCTGTGGGGGTGCCTGCTGTACGGCGGCAGGCTCGTCGTGGTGCCCTTCGAGACCGCCCGCTCTCCCGAGGACTTCCTCGACCTGCTCGTCGAGCACCGGGTGACCGTGCTCAACCAGACGCCGACCGCGTTCCGTTCGCTGGTCGCCGCGGTTGGGGAGGGCGATCCTCGCCTGGAGCGGCTCGCGCTGCGCGCCGTCGTGTTCGCCGGTGAGAAGCTGGAGGTGCCCGAGCTGCGGCCGTGGACCGACCGGCTGGGGCTGGAGCGGCCGGCGCTGCTGAACATGTACGGCATCACCGAGACCACGGTCCACTCGACCTTCCACCGGGTCACCGAGGCCGACCTCGACCGGCAGGCGGGCAACCGGATCGGCGATCCGCTCGGCGACCTGCGGATCTACCTGCTCGACCAGGACGGCAACCTGGCGCCCACCGGCGTGCCCGGCGAGATCCATGTGGCGGGTCCCGGCGTGGCCCGCGGTTACCTGGGCAGGCCGGACCTGACCGCGCAGCGATTCGTCCCGGATCCGTTCGGCCCGCCCGGCTCACGCATGTACCGCAGTGGCGACCTCGCGCGCCGGACGGCCGACGGGCATCTGGAGTTCGCCGGCCGCATCGACCACCAGGTCAAGATCCGCGGCTACCGGATCGAACCGGGCGAGATCGAGAACCAGCTGATCGCCGCCGAGGGTGTCCAGGACGCCGTGGTGGTCGTCCGCGAGGAGACTCCCGGCGACAAGCGCCTCGTGGCGTACGTCGTCCCGGCCGAGGGGCGTGACGTGGATCCGTCGCGCCTGCGCGACCAGCTCGGCCGCACGCTGGCGCCGTACATGGTCCCGGCCGCCTTCGTCACCCTGGAGGCCCTGCCGCTGACCGTCAACGGCAAGCTCGACAAGCGCGCCCTGCCTGCTCCGGGCGGCTCCGCCCTCGCGGTCGGCACGCGCTTCGTCGCCCCGCGCACCGCCGACGAAGAGCGTGTGGCGGCCATCTGGCGGGACGTCCTCGCCCTGGACCAGCTGGGCGTCGAGGACGGCTTCTTCGACCTCGGCGGCGACTCGGTGCGGGCGGTGGCACTGACCGGTGCGCTGCGCGCCGCCGGATTCGACGTCGCCGTCCGCGACATCTTCGAGTACCGGACGGTCGCCGCGCTGTGCGCCCATCTGTCCGGGCAGCCCGCCCTGGTGGGCGAGGAACCGCCGGTCGAGCCGTTCTCGATGATCTCCGAACGCGACCGGGCGCGCCTGCCCGAGGGCGTCGTCGACGCCTACCCGATGTCCGGCGTGCAGCTGGGCATGGTGGTCGAGATGCTTGCCGACAGCGGCGAGCGGAACTACCACAACGTCACCACCATGAAGATCACCGACGACGCCGCGTTCTCGGCCGAGGCGTTTCACCAGGCCGCGCAGATCGTCGCCGAGCGCCACGAGAACCTCCGTACCTCCTTCGAGCTGTCCGCCTACTCGCAGCCGATCCAGCTGGTGCACGCCACCGCCCGCGTACCCTCCGCCGTCCACGACCTGCGCGGGCTGCCCGAGCAGGAGCAGGACCCGGCGATCCGCCAGTGGATGGCCGAGGAACGCGAGCGGATGTTCGACCTCGCCAAGCCGTCGCTGCTGCGCTTGACCGCGCACCTCACCGAGGACCGCGTCTGGTGGTTCTCCATCACCGAGTGCCACCCGGTACTGGAGGGCTGGAGCTACCACCAGCTGCTCATGGAGGTCCTGCACCTCTTCCGCGGGCTGCGCGCGGGCGAGCGGCCCGAGCCGGTGGAGCAACCGGAGGTCCGGTACGCCGACTTCATCGCGGCGGAGCAGAAGTCGCTGGCCTCCGAGGAGGACCGGGCGTACTGGTCGGGCATCGTGTCCGGGCGGCCGGCCCTGCGGCTGCCGACCGGGTGGCACGGAGATCTGGCCGTGCCCCGCGAGACCTACCGCACGGGCGTCCCGTTCTCCGACGTGCTCGACGAGATCAAGGCGTTCGCCGCACAGGCCCGGGTCTCGCTCAAGAGCGTGCTGCACGCGGTGCACCTCAAGGTGATGAGCATGATCACCGAGGAGGACGAGTTCTTCTCGGGCCTGGTCTGCGACACACGGCCCGAGAAGCAGGGCGCCGACCGCGTCCACGGCATGTACCTCAACACCGTGCCCTTCCCCTTCGACCGCAGTGCGCGGACGTGGGTGGAGCTGGTCCAGCAGGTCTTCGCCCGGGAGATCGAGATCTGGCCGCACCGGCGGCACCCGATCCCCGCGATCCAGCGGGCGGCGGGCGGCGAGCGGCTGATCGACGTCTACTTCAACTTCATCGACTTCCATGTGGTCGACACCGAGCTCGTCGACTACATCAAGACGATCGACATCAGCCCCAACGAGTTCTCGCTGCGGGTCACCACCCAGGCGAAGCACTTCTCGATCACCGTCAACACGCATGTGATCAGCAAGGCGAACGCGGACCGGCTGACGGCGCTCTACCGCACGGTCCTGGAGCTCATGCTGGCCGACCCCGACGGCGACGCCTCCCAGGTCCCGCTCCTCGACGGCGAGCACGAACTGCTCGACGCGCTCAACGAGACGGCGGCCGAGCGCCTCGACTCCGCGGCGCACGAACTGGTGCACGTCCATGCCCGGCTGCGGCCCGACGCCATCGCGGTCAGCGGTGCCGGCACGTCCCTGACGTACCGCGAGCTGGACGAGCGGTCGGACCGGGTCGCAGGGAGCCTGCGCGCCCGCGGCGCCGGCCCGGAGTCCGTGGTCGGCGTCCTGCTCTCCCGTACGCCGGACCTCCTCGCCGTCCTGCTGGGCATCTGGAAGGCGGGCGCCGCCTACCTTCCGCTCGACCCGGCCCTGCCGGACGACCGGATCTCCTTCACCCTCGCCGACGCCGGCGCCCTCACGGTCGTCACCGAGCCGGCGCACGCGGGGCGGGTGGCGCGACCCGTGCTGCTGTCCGACGCCCTCGCCGGCCCGGCGCTCGCGCGGGAGCCCTCCGACGCGAACCGGCTGGCGTACGTCATCTACACGTCCGGTTCCACCGGCCGTCCCAAGGGCGTAGCCGTCACGCACGGAGCGCTGACGAACCTGCTCGGCGCGATGGACGGGCTGGTCGGCGCCGAGGCCTGGCTGGCCTCCACGTCACTGTCCTTCGACATCTCCGGGCTGGAGCTGTTCCTGCCGCTGACCACCGGTGCCCGTGTCGTGCTGGCCGGTGACGGCGAGGCGATGGACGGCGAGGCGCTGCTCGCCTTGATCCGCGACCAGCGGGTGAGCCATGTCCAGGCGACCCCTTCCGGCTGGAAGGTCCTCCTGGAGGCCGGTTTCGACGAGCCGGGCGTCACGGCCCTCGCGGGCGGTGAGACGCTGCCCGCGCCCCTTGCCCGCGATCTGCGCGCCCGGGTGAACCGCCTGGTCAACGTGTACGGCCCGACCGAGACGACCATCTGGTCGCTGGCCTGGGAGGTCCCGGCGGACGCCGGTGACGTCCTGATCGGCCGGCCGATCACCAACACGAGCGTGTACGTGCTCGACGCACGAGGCCGGAGGGTGCCGGTCGGCGTCATCGGTGAACTCGCCATCGGCGGCGCCGGTGTGGCCCGCGGCTACCTCGGCCGGCCGGACCTGACGGCGGAGCGGTTCGTCTCGCACCCCGCGGCCGACGGCGAACGGCTGTACCGTACCGGCGACCTGGTAAGAGTGCGCCCGGACGGCGATCTGGAGTTCCTGGGACGAACCGACCACCAGGTCAAGGTGCGCGGACACCGGATCGAACTGGGCGAGATCGAGGCCCGGTTGCTGGCGCTGGACCAGGTGCGGGACGCGGCCGTGCTCGCGTACGGCGAGGGCGAAGACGGCCACGTCCTCGTGGCCTACGTCGTCGGCAGCAGCGAGGGCCTCGCGCAGCGCCTCGCCCTGGTCCTTCCCGACTACATGATCCCGGCGGTGTGGGTGGAGATGGACGCCCTGCCGCTGAACACCGCGGGCAAGGTGGACCGCCGGGCGCTGCCCGCCCCCACCGCCCGGCCGGCCGCGCACGCCTACGTGGCCCCGCGGACGGCTGACGAACAGCGCATCGCCGTGATCTGGTCCGAGGTGCTGGGCGTCGAGCGGGTCGGCGCCGAGGACGGCTTCTTCGACCTCGGAGGCGACTCGATCAAGGCGATCGGGCTGGTCGGTTCGCTGCGCGCGGCAGGCTACGACGTGTCGGCACGGGACGTGTTCGCGCACCGTACGGTCTCCGGGCTCAGCGCCCACCTGAGCGGCCGGCCCGCCCCGGCCGTGTCCGAGGCGCCCACCGAGCCGTTCGCGCTGGTGCCGGAGGCGGACCGGTCCGTGCTGCCGCCCGGGCTGGCCGACGCCTATCCGCTCTCGCAGCTCCAGCTCGGCATGGTCGTCGAGATGCTGACGGGCCGCGGCGATGGTTTGTACCACAATGTGGAGGCCTTTCGGATCCGTGACGGGGTGCCGTTCTCCGCTGACGCACTGGGCGAGGCCGCGCGGATCGTCGCGGAGCGGCACGAGATCGTGCGCACGTCGCTGGACCTGACGAGCTACTCGGTGCCGCTGCAACTGGTGCATCCGACGGCACGGATTCCGTTGACCGTGCACGACCTGCGCGGCCGGTCGCAGGCCGACATCACCCTGGCCATCACCGAGTCCACCGCGCGGGAGCGGCGGTCGCCGATCGACATCGGCATCGCTCCGCTGCTGCGACTGACCGTTCACGTCGCCGACGACGACAACTGGTGGCTGACGGTCGCCGAGTGCCACGCCGTGCTGGACGGCTGGAGCCACCACGGCCTGCTGACCGAGCTGGTCGGCGCGTACGGTCGGCTGCGGGACGGCATCGACGTGCCGCAGTACGACCGCCCCGCCGTCCGCTACGCCGACTTCATCGCGGCCGAGCAGAAGTCGCTGGCCTCCGAGGAGGACCAGGCGTACTGGAAGGCCGCGGCGGCCGGCCGGCCCAAGCTCACCCTGCCCGAGGGCTGGGGCGACACCACGGAGGGCGACGGGCCCGGCACGCCGTTCCGCCTCGACGTGCCCTACCACGACCTGGAGGAGGCCCTGCGGGCGCTGGCGGCCCGGTCCCGCACCTCGTTCAAGAGCGTGCTGCACGCCGCGCACCTGAAGGTGATGAGCCAGCTCACCGAGGAGGACGGCTTCCTCACGGGCCTGGCGTGCGACGCACGGCCCGAGGCCATCGGCGCCGACCGCGTCTACGGCATGTACCTCAACACCGTGCCCTTCACGTTCGATCGAACCGCCCGAACCTGGTCGGAGCTCGCCCAGCGGACCTTCGCCCGCGAGATCGAGCTGTGGCCGCACCGCAGGCACCCGCTGCCCGCGATCCAGCGCGCCCTGGGCACGAACCGTCTGGTGGACGTCCACTTCACGTATCTGGACTTCCGGGCCTTCGAGACGGACATGCTCGACACCGCCGGCGCCCTCGCCGAAGGCGGCACGGAGTTCGCACTGGCCGTCACCACGGCCGGCGGTAGCTTCACGCTCGCCACCTCCACCGGCTCGCTGAGCCGCGCCAACGCCGAGCGGATCGCGCGGATGTACCGGCTGGTCCTCGAGGCCATGGCCACCGACCCGGAGGGCGACGCCACCGCGGCGTACCTGCCCGCGGCCGAGCACGAGCTGCTGTCGGCGCACGACACCGGCGTGACCGCGGTCCGCCCGGCGGGCACCGTCGTCGAGGTGATCGAGCGGCAGGCGGCCAGGACGCCCGACGCCGTCGCCGTCGTCGGCACCGAGGACGGCGTCCGGATCTCCTACCGGGAGCTGGACGAGCGGGCCAACCGGCTCGCGCACCACCTGCGTGACCTCGGCGTCGGGCCGGACCGCTCGGTCGGCGTGTACCTCGGGCGCGGTCCCGAGCTGCTGGTGGCCTTCCTCGCCGTGTGGAAGGCGGGCGGAGCGTACGTCCCGCTGGACCCCGCCCTGCCGCAGGAACGGATCGGCTACATGCTGGCCGACTCCGGATCGTCCGTGGTGATCACCGACAGCGGGCTCGGGCTTCCGGCCCACGGCGGACGGACCGTGGTGCTCGCCCGTGACGCAGCGGCCATCGCGGCCCGCCCGGCCACGGCGCCCAGGCGCGTCATCGACCCCGACCTGATCGCGTACGTCATCTACACCTCCGGCTCCACCGGGCGTCCGAAGGGCGTCCAGATCACGCACCGAGGACTGGCCAACTACCTTTGGTGGACGGTCGAGGAGTACACCGCATGCGGCACGGGCGGCGCCCCGCTGCTGTCCTCGACCGCCTTCGACATGGTCGTCCCCGTCCTCTGGGCGCCTCTCATGACGGGCCAGCACGTCACGGTGTTCCCGGCGGACCTCCCCGTCGAGGACCTCGGCCTGCTGCTGCTGGAGAACGGGCCCTTCAGCTTCGTCAAGGCGGCGCCCGCGCTGCTCGACCTCCTGACGCAACAGCTCGGCCCGCGCCAGGCGGCAGAGATCGCCGGGATGACGGTCGTGGGAGGCGAGGCCTTCTCGACCGCCCTCGCCTCCCGCTGGCGGCGACTGTGCCGCGGCGGCCGCCCGGTCAAGCTGGTCAACGAATACGGACCGACCGAGGCCACCGTCGGCAACGCGGTGCATTTCGCCGACGGCGCGGAAACCGGTGAGCACCTGCCCATCGGCCGGCCCCTGCCGAACACCACGCTGCACGTGCTGGACCCGTTCATGGAACCGGTGCCGGCGGGCGTCACGGGCGAGCTCTACATCGGCGGTGACGGCCTGGCCCGCGGCTACCTGGGCCGCTCGGGCCCGACCGCCGAGCGGTTCGTGCCCAACCCGTACGGTGCGCCGGGATCCCGGCTCTACCGCACCGGCGACCTGGCACGCGTACTGCCCGACGGCGGAGTGGACTTCCTCGGCCGCACCGACGACCAGGTCAAGGTCCGCGGGTACCGCATCGAGCCCGGGGAGGTCGAGTCGGCGCTCACCGCCCACCCGCTGATCCGGCAGGCCGTGGTGGTGGCCCGCGCGGCCGACGACGGCGGCAGGGAACTGATCGGCTACGTGGTGGCGGCGCCCGGCGCCGCCCCGGCTGCGGCCGAGCTGCGTGAGCACCTCTCCGCGCGGCTGCCCGCGTACATGCTGCCCGCGGCGACCGTCACGCTGGACCGCATCCCGCTGACCGCCAACGGCAAGGTGGACCGGGCGCAGCTGCCCGACCCGTCCTGGGGCCCTTCGGACGAGGAGTACATCACCCCGCGCTCGGCGTCGGAGGAGCGCATCGCCGCGGTGTGGCGAGACGTGCTGGGCGTGGTGCGGGTCGGGGCCGAGGACGCCTTCTTCGACCTCGGCGGCGACTCGATCAAGGCGGTCTCGCTCGTCGGCGCCCTGCGCCGGGACGGCTTCGACGTCTCGGTACAGGACGTGTTCGCGCACCGCACCGTGGCCGGCCTGGCGCGGCTCCTGGAGGGCCGCGAGGGCACCGCGGGCCCCGAGCGTTTCACCGAGCCCTTCGCCCTGGTGTCCGCCGAGGACCGGGCGGCCCTGCCCGGTGGTCTCGCCGACGCCTACCCGCTGTCACAGGTCCAGCTCGGCATGCTCGTCGAGCTGCTGTCGGGCGAGGGCGGCGAACACAACTACCACAACGTCAGCTCCTTCCGGATCCGGGACGGCAGACCGTTCTCGGCGGACGCCCTGCGGGAGGCCGCGCAGATCCTCGCCTCCCGGCATGACGTGCTGCGGACCTCGATCGAGCTCGACGCGTACACCGTGCCGCTCCAGCTGGTCCACCGGTACACCGCCCTGCCCGTCTCCGTGCACGACCTGCGCGCAATGGCGGAGCAGAAACGTGTCGTCGCCCTGCGGGAGTTCACCGCCGGGGAGCGGCGGGAGCTGTTCGAGCTGGCGAAGGCTCCCCTGCTGCGGCTGGCCGTACACATCGGCGGGGACGGCGACTGGTGGCTGACCGCCACCCACTGCCACGCCATCCTGGAGGGCTGGAGCCACCACTCGCTGCTCACCGAGCTGATCGGCGTGTACGAGCGGCTGCGCGACGGCCTGGAGCTCCTGCCGTACGAGCCGCCCGCCGTCCGCTACGCCGACTTCGTCGCGGGTGAACTGGCGTCACTCGCCGATGACGCGGACCGCTCCTACTGGGAGCGGACAGCGGCCGGCCTCCCCAAGCTCGCCCTGCCCGCGGGCTGGGGAGACGAGGAAGGCCCCGACACCCCGTTCCGGGTGAAGGTGGCGTACCGGGACCTGGACGAGCGGCTGCGGAGCCTGGCGACGGGAGCGCGGGCCTCGATCAAGAGCGTGCTCCACGCCGCGCACCTGAAGGTGATGAGCCAGCTCACCGACGAGGAAGCCTTCTTCGGCGGGCTGGTGTGCGACGCGCGGCCCGAGTCCGCGGGCGCCGAGCGCGTCTACGGCATGTACCTGAACTCGGTGCCGTTCGCCTTCGACCGCAGTGCGCGGACCTGGTCGGACCTCGTCGGGCAGGTCTTCGACCGCGAGGTCGAGCTGTGGCCGCACCGACGCCACCCGCTGCCCGCCATCCAGCGCGCGCTGGGCGGCGGTCGGATGATCGACGTTCTCTTCAACTACCTGGACTTCCAGGAGCTGGAGACGGACCTGGTGGACGCGGCCGAAGTCACCGGGGAGTCCACGAACGAGTCGGCCCTCACCGTCACCACGGCCGACGGACACATCGTTCTGTCGACCTCCACCGGCACCCTGAGCCGCGCGAACGCCGAGCGGATCGGGCGGATGTACCGCGCGGTCCTGGAGGCGATGGCCGACGGAGCCGACGGGGACGCGCGCGCCACCTGCCTGCCCGGCGGGGAGCGCGACCGGCAACTGGGCGAATGGAACAGCCGCACCGCCGAACGCCCCGGCGGCTGCGTCCACGAGGTCATCGAGGAGCGGTCGCGCACGACGCCCGACGCGATCGCCGTGGTGGCCTTCGGGGGCGAGGTCCAGCTTTCGTTCCGCGACCTGGACGAGTGGGCCAATCGCATAGCGCACCATCTGAGGGA